>DHWV01000038.1:871-35275 GCA_002413355.1 Desulfobulbaceae bacterium UBA5173
GCGATGACGCTCATCATGAAGGCCAGTGCCGTGCCAAGGGCCGCGCCTTTGCCGAGCAGTGCCTCCATCACCGGCACGATTCCGGCGGCATTGGAGTACATGGGAATGCCGATCAGCACAGCGGCAGGCACAGACCACCACTGCGATTTGCCCATGATTGAGGCCATGAAATCTTCCGGCACATAGCCGTGAATGGCCGCGCCGACTGCAATACCCGCGATTACATACAGCCAGACCTTGCCCACGATCTCCCGCACCGCCGTTTTGCCCATCTCCACCCGGCCGGGCCACGTCAGTTTCTTTTCAAACACCAGTTCACGGACATTGCGCATTTTCTGCACCCAGTCTTCAATCAGATGCTCCAGATGAAGGCGGCCAATGACCCAGCCGGAACCAATGGCGATCAGCAGGCCGGAACCAAGATAGAGCGCAGCGGCTTTCCAGCCCACCAAGCCGTAGAGGAGCACCAAAGCCACCTCGTTGATCATCGGCGCAGAAATGAGGAAGGAGAAGGTCACGCCCAAGGGTACCCCGGCTTGAACAAAGCCAATAAAGAGCGGCACTGCCGAGCAGGAGCAGAAAGGGGTGACGATGCCGAGCAGAGCGGCCAGCACATTGCCGACCGCCTCTTTCCTGCCTGCCAGATGTCTGCGGGCGCGCTCCTTGGTGAAAAAAGTACGGATGATGCCAACAAGAAAGACCACCAGCGTCAGTAGTAGCATGACCTTGGGCGTGTCATAGATAAAGAACTGCACTGCTGCGCCAAGATGGCTGCCCTGCTTCAGCCGCAGGAGGGTATAGGCAAAAAAATGCGAGAACGGCAGCAGCAGGCTGTAGAGCAGATACCAGAAAATGAGCAGTATTGCGCCTCGGCAGAGGATCAGTTTCGTGCTGCCTGCCGATTGCTTTGCGTCGCTGTTTTTGGGTTGGACTATTTGCATGGCGTTGCTCTTGCGTGAAGGTGATCAGACTGAAAAGCGCATTCTAACCGACCAGCACGGGGGATGGGAATCTCTTTTTCGCAGCATCGCTGATCATGGGCAACCTGCCGTAAATAGGAGATATAGCTATAGCGATACAAAATGATCGGTTAATCAATCTTCATTTTAGTAGGAGTTACGCAGTTGAATTATGAAGTTCAATAATTACAGCAAGTTGAATTTCAGCGATACGAGTCGCCAGTTGAACAAAATCAACGAGATCCAAATCCAACTGCGTAACTCCTATTATTACGGAAAAATTTTTTCGGGATTAAGAATTCCATTCGGGTCAAAGACTTGTTTCAGTCGCCGCATGAGGCAAAGGGTCGGTGGATCGATTTCCAGCGGCAGAAAGGCAGATTTGGTGATGCCGATGCCGTGTTCGCCGGAAAGTGTGCCGCCCAAGCTGAGGACAAAACGGAAAAGCCGCTCCTTGGCCTCCAAACCGCGCCGAGCTTCCTCGGCCTTGCTTTTGTCGAGCATGATATTGACGTGCATGTTGCCGTCGCCAGCGTGGCCAAAGCTGAGGATAAGCAGGTTCAGCTCTGCGGCCAGCAGCTCCAGAAAGGCAACCAGCTCCGGGATTTTCGTGCGCGGCACTACCACATCCTCGGCGATTTTGTGTGGCCTGAGCGAAAGCACTGCAGGCGAAATCGAACGGCGGGCCTGCCACAGTTCGGCTGTCTCCTGCTCGTCCGCCGCCTGGCGGAGTGCGCAGTTGCCCTTCTGCCGGACAAATGCGGCAAACCGCCCAGCCTGCCGCGCCACTTCGTCCGCCGTGCCGTCAAATTCCACCAGTAGCAAGGCGGCAACGTCCTCCGGCGGCGGACTACTCAGGCGGCTGCGCACAGCGGCAATCGCGGTTTTATCCATGAATTCCAATGTGCATGGCAGCAGTCCTGCGGCGAGGATTTCCGCCACCAGCTTGGTCGCCTCGGCCAGCGAGGCAAAGGTGAGCAGAAAGGTGGACTTGGCTTCCGGCAGCGGCAGAAGGCGCAGAATCAACTTGGTGAACACCGCCAGAGTTCCTTCGGAGCCGACCAGCAAGCGCGTCAGGTCATAGCCGACCACGCCTTTTTCCGTGCGCACGCCGGTTTTGATGATTTCGCCGGTGGGTAGCACCGCTTCCAAGCCGATGATGTAGTCGCGGGTCACGCCGTACTTGACTGCGCTGGGGCCACCTGCACACTCCGCCGCGTTGCCGCCGAGGGAGCAGAACTTGAGGCTTGCCGGGTCGGGAGGGTACATCAGACCATGCTTGCGAACCGCCGCTTGCAGCTCGCCAGTGATCACGCCGGGTTCGGCCACAGCAATCATATTGGCAGCATCAATCTCCAGAATCCGGTTCATCCGGGCAAAGCTGATCACCAGCCCGCCCGCGACTGGCAACGCGCCGCCCGTCGCGCCGCTGCCTGCACCGCGAGGGATAACCGGAAAGCGGTGCTCATTGGCCAAGCGCAGGATGGCCGCTATCTGCGCTGTAGTTTCCGGCAGGGCAACTGCATCTGGCAGAAAACTCTGGCCTGTGGCATCATAGCTGGAGCAGGCGCGGTCTTCCCACGAAGTAAGCAGACTGTTTTTGCCGAGGATGCGCTGGAGTTCTTTGAGGATGCTTTTGTTCATGACGTGCCATTCATGCTGAAAAATACTTGCTGTTCATTATCCATTCAACCAGAACCGTTACCAGGAAAGGAGTTCACGATGAGCGCAACACATCCAAAAGCAATTGAGCTTGTTCTTTTGACATCCCTCGATACTGAATCGCAGTTGAAAATCAGAGAAATTAGAAACGAAGAGAATGTACGGAAATGGATGTACACAGATCATATCGTCGATATAAATGAACATCTCGGATGGGTAAACAGCATTAAACAAGATGACAGGCAAATTATTTTTGTCGTCTTGAATGATAAACGAATAGCTGTTGGTGTTGTCAAAGTCTATGCAATTGACCGGTTACATAAAAAAACTGATTTCTCGTATTATTTGACTGAGACTGCAAGAGGAGGACTTGGCTCTGTTCTTGAGTATTCAATTATTAACTTCATTTTTGATATGCTTGGAATGGAAAAATTGAATTGTGAAGTGATCGAAGGTAACGATTCTGTTGTGAAGTTGCACAAGAAATTTTTGTTTCAAGAAGAAGGGTTCAGTCGTTCAAATATTCTAAAAAATGGTGTCCGCATAGGTGTTCATCTTCTTGGTTTAACTAAAAAAGACTGGCTTGGCGGCAAAGATGAAATTCGAGAGAAATATAAACGGGTCTTTGCAAAATATTCTGTATCAATTATCTGGCAGCCAGACGAAAAAAAAGACCTCCATCCGATCGACCAAATTGAAGCGGCAAGGGCGAGGAACAACCTGAACTGGATGAGCATTCTCAGGCTTGCGCTAGAAAAATCTCCGCAGACAGCAAAACCTATTGTCGCGGAAATCAAGCGCATCGACAGGGAAATTTCTGCTCTGACCGATAAACTTACTGAGTAGCTCTGCTGAACTTGGCTGCATTGGTCGTTGGGCGGGAATCAGCTACTCTACTGCTGCGCATCTTCTTCAGCGAGAAAGACGCGGCGCAGCCGGTAAAAATAATCAATACCTGACCACAGCGTCAGAACCAGGGCAACATAGATACAAACCATGCCGATTTCATGGAGAAAGGGGATCGGCAGCACGCCAAGCGGAAAGATCAGCACGCCAAGGCCGACATACTGGGTCACAGACTTCAGCTTGCCTAAGGCACTTGCCGCCACGACAACCCCAGAGGCAGAAGCGATGCCGCGCAGGCCCGTCACCAGCATCTCGCGAGAGAGAATCAACAGAGCAATCCACGCTGGCAGGCGGTTCAGCGGAATGAGCATGATCAACGCGGTGGTCACAAGCAGCTTGTCCGCGAGCGGATCGAGCAGCTTGCCCAAGGTGCTGACCACGCCGTAGCGGCGGGCCACGTAGCCGTCCAGCAGGTCGGTGACAGCGGCGATGGTGAAGATCAGGCAGCAGAACACGGCCAGCGGTTTGCTCTGCTCCAGCATGAGCAGTACAGCCAGCAGCGAAGTGAGGACAAGGCGGGCGGCAGTGATCAAATTCGGCAAATGTCGCATCAAGTTCATGGCGTTGCTCATGGTGCAGATTATGGGAATGACGGCTGAAGCCTTGCGCAGGTCACACCCAGTAATGTACCGCGTTTTGGCCGATGATGCTGTTGCTTTGTGCAGGGGCGGGGGATATTTTCAGACAGCGTTCTCTGCTTGAGGCGGACGGAATCAGCAGGTTGATCTTTTTGACTCTTGACAGCCGCCTTGCTTTTATAGAAAATTTTTGCAGATGCAGGACAGACCAACTTTTATTTGCAGGAGGATCGTTATGCAACGCAAACTTTTTTTTCTCTCCATGCTGGCTTTGACGGCGGCCTTGTTCGTCACCTCGGCTGGCGCAGAGACCATTTCTGGCAAGGTGCTCGCCATCACCAAAGGCAGCAAAGTAACAGCAATTGAAATTGCTCCTGATGTAGCTGGAAGCCCGCCTGCGTACCGCTGCACAGTCTCAACCACCTTTCAGGAGATTGCAGACATGTTGCTTCAGGCGATGGAGGCGAAAACTGCTGTCACTATCAGCAGTTCAGAAAGCTGCAAGCTGGAAGGAGCGGTGCGGGATTGCGGCAGCATCGTCACAGCGGAGGCGGTCAAAAAATAACATACGCAGCGGGCCGGGCTGGTCATGCTTTCACCCTCGTGGATGAAATTTTTGATGCCCGGCCTTGAGACGGCTTATGTCAACGTGGGTGTAAATCTGCGTGGTGGCAATGTCCGCGTGGCCGAGCATCATCTGAAGGGCGCGCAGATCAGCACCGCCCGCCAACATGTGGGTGGCAAACGAGTGGCGCATGGTCTTCGGGCTAACTGTTTTGCTGATGCCGCGCTGCCGGGCCATGCCGCCGATGATCTGCCAGAAACGGGCGCGGGTCATCGCCCCGCCCCGGCTGGTGATGAACAGAAAGCGGCTGCTTCTCCTGCCGAGCAGGACAGGACGGCCGTGTTCCATATAGGCCGCGATCCGCGCCCCGGCTTCCGCGTTGAACGGCCCCAGCCGCTCTTTACTGCCCTTGCCGAGAATGCGGACATGGCCGCTGCTCAGGCTACAATCCTGCACCGGCAGATTGACTAATTCGGATACCCGGATGCCGGTGGCGTAGAGGAGGTGGAGCATGGCGCAGTTGCGCAGGGCACGGGGATCCATTTCGCCAGCAGCAGGCGGCGCAAGCAGCATGTCCACCTCAGCTGTAGCCAAAATTTCAGGCAGAACGCTGCCGATTTTGGGCAGATCAATCTCTGCCGCCGGGCTGACCGTCAATTTTCCTTGAAAGACAAGAAAATCGAAAAACGAACGCAGGGCAGAGAGCCGCCGCGCATTGCTGCGGGCTGTGATGTCACGGGCAAAACAGTCTTTGAGAAAAGCTCTCAGCTCGGCCGGGGTGACTTGAACCGGATCTCTGAGGCCTGCTTGATGCAGAAATTCGATGAAAAAATTCAGATCAGAGCCGTAGCTGTTGACCGTGTTCCGCGACAGTCTCCGCTGCACGGTGAGATAGCGCAGAAAATGGTCAACGCTTTCGGTCAGCAGGGAGATTTCCGGCACGGCAAGAGAAAGGAACTGAGACGGTGAACAAAAGCCCTGCTGCTGGAGAGCGGCAGGGCCTGAAAGCGAAAAGCCTACATCCGGCTCTTCAGTCGGTTGTATTTGCGCAGCTTGCGCAGGGCTTCGGCGGATTTGCGGCGTTTTTTGATGCTTGGCTTCTCATACGCCTCGCGCCGTTTGAGTTCGCGTTTGATGCCGTCAATTTGCAGCTTCTTTTTGAGCTGGCGGATCGCGTACTCAAGGTCTCCTTTGACTTCGACCTCAATCATGAAAAAATCACATCCTTTGCGGAAATGGCATGTCCCATCTGCGTGTTCGTCTGATATTGCGTAAGCGGGATAATGTATGCTAAAGGACAGGCCATGTCAACGCTTTTCTGTCTTTTTCCGCAACCAGCCTTCCTTCCCCGCTTTTTTCTGGCGGGATTGCCGGATGCGAGCTAATCTTGCTGGATAAAGGGAACGCATGAGGCATGAGCATAGCCTGCTGGCAGGTCATCCTGTGCTGAAGTCTCGAATTACAATGAGCTTTCTTTCCTTTTGAAATGAACTGTTTTAACTCGGTTTATGGACGAACAGTATTTTATTAGGAGTTACGCAGTTAGATTTGCATCTCGTTGATTTTGTTCAACTGGCGATTCATATCATTGAAATTCAATTTGTTGTAATTATTGGACTTCATAGTTCAACTGCGTAACTCCTATTTATTTTGATGCAAAAAAATATTAGAGGATGGAGATGATTAAGCGGGCATGGAAAACGGCAAAGGATTGGGGACTGCTTGGAAACATCGTATGGGCGGTTATTGTAGCTGGAATATCTACTTGCTTGCCTTTCATAGCAAAACTATTGCCATTTCTCAAAACATCAGTGACAGTTGTAGTGCCGATTTATCTGCTGCTTACAGTGCCCGCGTTCCTACTTATTTCTTTTATGCTGTTAATTAAAATTTACAACAATAATAGCAATATTCATGGGAAAGTGTTTGGTTATTACAGAGGAGCTTATGAGATCACATGCTTTCCATATCATGGATATGAATATGGTGTTTATTCTGCTAAAATAGTTAGAACTATGGAATTTATTATTACCCATGACGGAATAACGACGATAGGCCCATATTTCTATTATTCATACGAACCTCGATCCAGTGGAGGTGTTGACGAAATAATGCGTCCATCTGCTCGAGTTTTGGTAAACGAAAAAGCAAGTTGCGCAGTTTGTGATCTTCATATATCTAAATCAGGAAATGGAGAAACAGATAGAGATAAGTTAAAAGCAAGTATTTACACATCAGTTCCATTTAAAATTGGCGATACAGTCAAATTTGAGTTGCAATATGAAGTTATTGGACAACATGCTTCATGTAGAGAGGAGTTGAATAAATATTTGAGCCTACCAACACTTAAAGATAACTATAGAAATAGAGAACAAAAAAAGGTAGCAGCTGAGATGTTCTACTGCTTCGCTCGTCATTCAGCGAGGTTATCGATTAGAGTTATGTTTCCTGAAAATTTTCCATGGAGGCATCTTGATAATATTGAAGATGTTTTTGTTCTATCTATTGGGACTCGCCCTGTTGCGAAAAAAGCAATATCAAAAATTGCAAAAATAACTAGCACAGCAACAAGCATCGAGGCAAAATTTTTAAGAGGAATTGGAATAGAGCATGGATTCTATATTTTCTGGATGGTGCCAACCAAAAAAGAACTGGTTGCTGCTGGGTTCGCCAGTGAAGTTGAAAATAGTAACAATCACAATATGATATAGTTTAACGTAAAACTGAACTAAAAAATACCTCTAATAAATCAAACATATTGAACGGTTTCAGAAAGACGCGAAGTTAAAACGGCTGCTGGGTTTGGCCAGGAGAATCTCGCCTGTGTCAAAAGAAGGAATCGCTTGTTGCCGCGTGATGCACGAATCTCAAACAAAATCATCATAAAGGATAAATCATGAGCACCCATCCATTCGCAGGCAAGCCTGCCCCTGCATCCATATTAGTCAATGTCCCGGAGCTGATTTCCGCCTATTACACCCTCACGCCTGACCCGCAGCAGAGCGCGGAGCGGGTTAGTTTCGGCACATCCGGTCATCGCGGCAGCTCGCTCAAGCGCAGCTTCAACGAGGCGCACATTCTTGCCGTGACCCAAGCCGTCTGCGATTATCGTAACTCGGCAGGCATCAGCGGCACCCTGTTCATGGGCATGGACACCCACGCGCTGTCGTGGCCTGCCCAGCTCACGGCCTTGCGCGTCTTGGCCGCCAATAAGGTGCAGGTCTGCATTGCCGCTGGCGATTCGCTTTACACGCCCACCCCGGTGATTTCCCACGCCATCCTCACCCATAACCAGCAGGGCGGGCCGTTGTGCGATGGCATCGTCATCACCCCGTCGCATAACCCGCCTGCGGACGGCGGGTTCAAGTACAATCCGCCGCATGGTGGCCCAGCAGACACCGATGTGACCAGCGTCATCGAGGCCCGCGCCAACCAGCTGCTTGAGGAAAATCTGGCGGGCGTGAACGCGCTGCTGCTGGCAGACGCGCTCAAGGCGGACACCGTGCGGCCTTATGACTACGTCACGCCGTATGTCAAGGATTTGGCTCAAGTTATCGATATAGAAGCCATTGCCAGGTCCGGCATCCGCATTGGCGCGGACGCAATGGGCGGGGCAGGCATGGCCTACTGGCAGGCAATCAAAACGCAGTACGGCCTGAACATGGAGATATTCCACGACACGCTGGACTCCACCTTCTCGTTCATGCACTGCGACAAGGACGGCAAAATCCGCATGGACTGCTCCTCGCCCTACGCAATGGCCGGGCTGGTGGCGATGAAAGAGGACTTTGACATCGCTTTTGGCAATGACACCGACTTTGACCGGCACGGCATTGTCACCAAGAGCATGGGCCTGATGAACCCGAATCACTACCTCGGCGTGGCTATTTCCTACTTGGCGCAGAACCGTCCGCAGTGGCGGGCTGATTTGGCTATCGGCAAGACCTTGGTCAGCAGCTCGATCATCGACCGCGCTGCCGCCGCGTTGGGCCGCAAGGTGGTGGAAGTGCCGGTCGGCTTCAAGTGGTTTGTCGAGGGACTGCATCAAGGCAGCATCTTCTTCGGCGGCGAGGAAAGCGCGGGCGCGAGCTTCCTGCGCAAGGACGGCACAGTCTGGAGCACAGACAAGGACGGCATTATCCTCAACCTGCTGGCCGCTGAAATCACTGCCAGAACTGGGCGCGATCCGGGCGAGCACTATCAGGAGCTGACCCGGCAGTTTGGCGCGCCGGTCTATGCCCGCATTGACGCGCCTGCCACGCCTGCACAGAAGGCCGTGCTGAAGAACTTGCAGCCGGAGGATGTGCCGGTGAAGACGCTGGCGGGCGAGCCGATCACTGCTATTCTCACTAAGGCTCCCGGCAACGGTGCGGCCATTGGCGGCCTGAAGATTGTCGCGGCAAACGGCTGGTGCGCCCTGCGGCCATCCGGCACTGAGGACATTTACAAGATTTACGCAGAGAGCTTCATTGACACGGCGCACTTGACCATGATTCAGGAGGAGGCTAAGGCGATGGTGGCGGGGTTGATTTGAGGTTGGACACTGCGCAGGTTTGAATGAAATATTAACCCTGTAAAAAACAGGAATCCGCTTCATGAAACCATGCGCAGTCAACAACTCAGGCGCACATCCCTGCCGCCGCCAGCTCTGCCCTGATCTTGGCGGCAATCTCCGCAGCGGCCTGCGCCAGCGGCAGCATGGTGGTTGCACCGCTACGGCGGCTGCGCAGCTCCACGCTGCCGTCCTTCTCCACGCCCTTGCCCACAGTCACGCGGTAGGGGATGCCGAGCAGGTCAGCGTCCTTGAACTTGGAGCCGGGCCGCTCGTCGCGGTCGTCGTACAGCACCTCGATGCCCGCAGCTTCAAGCTCCTGATGCAGCTGCTCGGCTGCGGCGGTGACAGGCGCGTTCTTCAGGTCAAGGTTGAGAATGATGACCTGCACCGGAGCCAGCGGCAGGGGGAAGATGATGCCGTTCGCGTCGTGGTTCTGCTCGATGGCCGCTGCCACCACCCGGCTCACGCCGATGCCGTAGCAGCCCATGATCATAATCTTCTCTTGGCCGTCCGCGTCTTGGAAGGTGGCGTTCATGGCGGCGGAATACTTGGTGCCGAGCTTGAAGATGTGGCCGACCTCAATGCCTTCGGTCAGCCGCAGGCTGCCGCCGCAGAGCGGGCAGCAGTCCTCAGCCGTCACCTGACGCAAATCGCCGACCAAGGCAGGCGTGAAGTCGCGGCCCGGATTGACTCCGGTGCAATGGAAGCCCTTCTCGTTCGCCCCGGCAGCGGCGTTGACCATGAGCATCACCTCCTGGTCGGCAACGAACTTCAGCGGCAGACCCACCGGCCCGATATAGCCAACCGGCAGCTTGCTCCTCTGCCAAACCGTGTCGTCATCGGCCAGCTCCACATCGGTCGCGCCAAGCAGGTTCTTCAGCTTGACCGGCTGCACCTCGCGGTCGCCACGCACCAGCACTGCCACCAGCTCGCCGTCCACCACGTAAATCATGGTCTTGATCACCTGCCGCGCAGTCAGGCCAAGGAAAGCAGCCACCGCGTCCACCTTTTTCATGCCCGGCGTGGCCACCTTGACGCAGTCCAGCAGGGCGGCGCTGTCCTCTGTCTTCACCGGCGGGGCAGCCTTGGCCTTTTCTAAGTTGGCGGCATAGTCGCAGCTCTGGCAGATCACCAAGGTGTCCTCGCCCGTCTTGGCCAGCACCATGAACTCGTGCGAGAACGAGCCGCCGATGCTGCCGGAGTCGGCTTCCACGGCCCGGAACTCCAGCCCGCACCGCTTGAAGATGCGGTTGTAGGCATCGCGCATCTTGCGGTAGCTCTCCTCCGCGCCCGCCTCGCTGGCATCGAAGGAGTAGGCATCCTTCATGACAAACTCGCGCCCGCGCATCAGGCCGAAACGCGGGCGGATCTCGTCACGGAACTTGGTCTGGATCTGATACAGGTTGACCGGCAATTGGCGGTAGGAATGCACCTCGCGGCGGGCCACGTCGGTGACGACTTCCTCGTGCGTCGGCCCAAGGCAGCAGTCGCGCTGATGCCGGTCTTTGAAGCGGAGCAGCTCCGGGCCGTACTGCTTCCATCGCCCCGACTCTTCCCAGAGGTCGGCAGGCTGCACCATCGGCATGAGGATTTCCTGCGCCCCGGCCCGGTTCATCTCCTGGCGGACAATGGTCTCCACCTTGCGCAAGGCGGAGAGGCCAAGCGGCAGGTAGGTGTAGAGGCCGGAGGTGAGCTTGCGGATTAAGCCCGCCCGCAGCAGGAGCTGGTGGCTGATGACTTCCGCCTCGGCAGGCGTTTCCTTGGCCGTGGTGATAAGCAGTTGCGAATAGCGCATGATCGTGTCCTTCAGCAGTTCGTTGATGGTGCTGGTGTCCTTGGTTCCGGCGGAACGGCATATCATACCAGATTAGTCGGGCAATGACCCGAAAAATTTCTTCCAGTCAGGCTGGCTTCTGCTCTCAGCATCGCTGCGGATTCCTCCGCTCCGCCGTTCTTTTTGATTGACAAATGCAGGTGATGCGTTTAAGTTCCTTTTGGAAAATAACCATCGCGCAGGCGCGTGTCATTCATGCTGCGGCATGACATGATCCGCCTGTTGAGTTTATAGCAGGTACAATTTTGGTTTTATTCAATCTCATCCCCATTAAGGAGGAACACCCGATGGCAAAGCATGCTACGCCTTTGTTGGACGAACTGGAAAAAGGCCCGTGGCCGAGTTTCGTCACCGACATGAAGCGCCAGGCAGAGACCCACCCGGAGTGCTGGGACATTCTCGGCCAGTTGGAGCTGTCCTACAAAGACAAAATCACCCACTGGAAGCACGGCGGCATTGTCGGCGTGTTCGGCTACGGCGGCGGCATTGTTGGCCGCTATTCGGATGTGCCAAAGCGTTTCCCCGGGGTTGAGCATTTCCACACCGTCCGCATCGCCCAGCCCTCTGGTCTGTATTACTCGACCAAGAACCTGCGCGGCCTGATGGATCTGTGGGACAAGTATGGATCCGGCATGACCAACATGCACGGCTCTACCGGCGACATGATTTTCCTCGGCACCCGCACCGAGAATCTGGAGCCGCTGTTCTGGGATCTGACCCATAATTTGGAGCAAGACCTCGGCGGCTCCGGCTCCAACCTGCGCACCCCGTCCTGCTGCTTGGGCGAGTCGCGCTGCGAGTGGGCCTGCTACGACGCACAGGATGTCTGCCACCACCTGACTATGCACTATCAGGACGAGATCCATCGTCCGGCTTTCCCCTACAAGTTCAAGTTCAAGTTCTCCGCCTGCCCGAACGACTGCGTAGCCTCCATCGCCCGTTCCGACTTTGCTCTGATCGGCACATGGAAGGACGACATCCGCATCAATCAGGCCGCAGTGAAGGAGTACATCGCGGGCAACTATCCGGCCAACGCCGGTGCGCACGCTGGCCGCGACTGGGGCAAGTTTGACATTAAGAAAGAGGTGATTGACCTCTGCCCGACCGGCTGCATGTGGATGGAAGGCGGCGAGCTGAAGATTGACAACGCTGAGTGCACCCGCTGCATGCACTGCATCAACGTTATGCCCCGCGCCCTCAAGCCGGGCAAAGAGAAGGGTGCTACCGTCTGCATCGGCGCAAAGGCCCCGATCCTCGACGGTGCGCAGTTCGCCACCATGGTCATCCCGTTCATCGAAGTCTCCAAGGAAAACGAGTACGAGAACGTTATTGACGTGATCGAGCAGGTTTGGGACTGGTGGATGGAAGTCGGCAAAAACCGCGAGCGCGTAGGCGAGACCATGCAGCGCGTTGGCCTGCCCACCTTCCTCCGTGTGATGGAAGTTGAAGCCCTGCCGCAGCATGTCAAAGAGCCGCGTTCCAACCCCTACGTTTTCTGGCGTGAGGAAGAGGTTGAGGGCGGCTGGCAGCGCGACGTGGAAGAGTTCCGTCGCAAGCACAACGCCTGAGCCGGGAATTGATTTCAATCAAATTTGAACATAGATAAGGAGACGATATAATGGGTTACGATCCTAGCAATCCCATGGAAGGTCGGATCACCGACTTGGGGCCGCGTCCGTACACCGAAATGCTGCCGCCGGTGATTGCCGCGAACAAGGGCAAATGGGACTACCATGAGATCATCGCGCCGGGCGTGCTGGTGCATGTCGCCGAGAGCGGTGACAAGTGCTTCACCGTCCGCGTCGGTTCCCCGCGTCTGATTTCCATCGAGTACATCCGCGAGCTGTGCGACATCGCTGACAAGCACTGCAAAGGCTATCTGCGCTTCACCACCCGCAACAACGTCGAGTTCATGACTGACTGCAAAGAGTCATGCGACGCGCTGATTGCTGATCTGAAAGGACGCACCACCAAGTTCCCCATTGGCGGAACCGGTGCCTCCATCACCAACATCGTCCACACCCAAGGCTGGGTACACTGCCACACTCCGGCCACCGACGCTTCTGGCCCGGTTAAGGCAGTTATGGATGATCTGTTCGAGTATTTCGGCTCCATGACCCTGCCCGCGCAGGTGCGCATCGCTCTGGCTTGCTGCCTGAACATGTGCGGCGCGGTTCATGCGTCGGACATCGCCATTCTCGGCATTCATCGCAAGCCGCCGATGATTGATCACAACCGCATCACCGGTGTCTGCGAGATTCCGCTGGCCATCTCCGCCTGCCCGCTGGGCGCGATCAAGCCCGCCAAGGCGCAGGTGGACGGCAAGGAAGTGAAGTCGGTGCAGGTCAACGCCGAGCGTTGCATGTTCTGCGGCAACTGCTACACCATGTGTCCGGCCATGCCGCTGGCTGACCCGGACGGCGACGGTATTGCCATTCTCGTCGGTGGCAAGGTTTCTAACTCCAAGTCTGCACCGAAGTTCTCCAAGCTGGTTGTGCCTTTCCTGCCGAACACCCCGCCGCGCTGGCCAGAAACTGTTTCTGTCATCCGCAAGATCGTTGAGGTCTATGCCAAGGATGCACGCAAGTACGAGCGCATCGGCGAGTGGGCGGAGCGCATCGGCTGGGAGAAGTTCTTTGAGAAGTGCGACATTCCGTTCACCGACAAGTCGATTGACGACTACCGTCTGGCCTACGACACATGGCGCACCACCACCCAGTTCAAGTTCACCAAGGCAACAAACGCTTACACCAGCAAGTAAGTGCCTTCCATGCTTGGCCAGATTTTCTGGCCAAGCATCCTGCTGAATAAAAACTCTGCCAACGGGGAAAAGATCATGGCAATGAGTGTTGAAGAAGTTGAGGCCGCCATTATAGAGAAGGCGACCAAGGCACCGAAGCCGCAGCTCTACATCAAGGATTTTTACGAATGTGATGCCGAGCGTTCGCCGCGTGACATCAAGAATATCGCTAATGGGCTAGTGAAGAAAGGAAAGATGATGTTCTGGTCTTCCGGTTCCACGACCATGTACGCGATTCCTGAGCGAATTAAGAATGAAGAGGGCAAGGAAGGCGTGAACTAAGCAGTTCATAGCACAGTAGCTGCTTTCCACAACCCAGCCGGAATAAACGGCTGGGTTGTCCTTTTTTAAAAGAGGTGTCGGTTATGGTTAAGAGCATTGAGGAAGTCGAAGCCGCCATTCTCGACAAAGCGGCCAAATGGAAAAAGCCGCAGCTCTACCTTAAAAATTTTTGTGAATGCGATCCTGAGCGTTCGCCGCGTGACGTGAGGAAAATCGCCGACGGCTTGGTATCTAAGAAAAAACTGGTGCATTGGTGTACCGGCGGATCGATGATGTACGTGCTTCCTGAACGGCTGAAAGATGAAGAAAAACGCTGAACCCGCAATCTGGTTTCGCGCAACCATATGCGATCTGTGACAACCGGCATTGCGGAACAGTGAATGGTTACATCAGCAAAACAATCACAGAACATTTTCCTCTGCACAAGCTGCGGCCATGAGAGCCGCAAATGGCTGGGCCGTTGTCCGCAGTGCGGTGAATGGGACAGTCTGAGCGAGCAAAAGCCCAAGCCCCGTTTGCGTGGCGCAGCAGCAGAGGTCTTCCCGCTCAACGGCGAAGGCGGCGAGGAGACAGCCCGGTTGGTCACTGGCATCAGCGAGTTGGATCGAACCCTGGGTGGCGGCATCGTGCCTGGCTCGATGATCCTGATCGGCGGTGATCCAGGCATTGGCAAATCCACCCTCATCCTCCAACTCCTCGCAGCGTTGGCGGCGCAGCGGCATAAGCTCCTCTACGTCAGCGGCGAGGAATCTGTCCAACAGATACGGATGCGGGCCGAGCGGCTGTCGGTGCAGAGCGAGCACATCTTTCTTGCTGCCGAAAACTCGGTGCAGGCGATCATCAGCTTGGTCGAGGAAGTGCGCCCCGCCTTTCTTGCTGTGGATTCCATCCAGACCATGCACAGCGAAACGGTCGGCTCTGCGCCTGGTTCTGTCACGCAGGTACGCGAATCGGCCTCGCTCTTCCTCAATCTCGCCAAGCGCAGCGGCCTGCCGGTTATCCTCATCGGCCACGTGACCAAAGACGGCAGCATTGCCGGGCCGCGTGTTTTGGAGCACATGGTGGACACGGTGCTGTATTTCGAGGGCGACAGCAGCCAAGTCTTCCGCCTGCTGCGCACGGTCAAGAACCGTTTCGGATCTACCAACGAAATTGGGGTGTTCGAGATGAAGGAAAGCGGCCTGGCTGAGGTCGATAATCCTTCCGCCCTCTTCCTTGCCGAGCGGCCCGTGAACGTGCCCGGCTCCGTGGTCATGCCCAGCGTCGAAGGCACTCGGCCTATTCTGGTTGAGGTGCAGGCCTTAGTCAGTCCGTCGAGCCTTGGCACATCCCGGCGCACGGCCATTGGCGCAGACCCGCAGCGGCTGGCTTTGCTCACCGCAGTGTTAGAGAAAAAAATCGGCGTGACCTTGTTTGATCACGATATTTTCCTTAATATCGCGGGCGGCATCCGCATTGATGAGCCTGCTCTTGACTTGGCCGTGATTGTCGCCCTGCTCTCCAGTCTGCATGAAAAGGTGGTTGATCCAACCACCGCAGTCTGCGGCGAGGTTGGGCTGGCCGGGGAAATCCGGGCCGTCAGCCAGATGGAAATGCGCCTGCGCGAGGCAAAGCGGCTCGGCTTTAAAACCTTACTTATGCCGGAGTCCAGCCGCAGGCAGCTGGAAGTTAGTGCGGTCGAGGGCATCCAGCTCCATCCGGTGCGCAGCGTGCATGATGCGGTGGAACGGCTGTTTGGATAAGAGAACACCCAGGACTAACAAGAGCGGCAACGACAACCTTTCACGTGAAGTACTGTCATGAAAATCACTAAATCAGAAGTTGAGAGAACAGCCCGCCTTGCCCGGCTGGAACTGAGCGAGGCCGAGACGGAGCGGATGACTGCCCAGTTAGACACCATCCTCAGCTATGCGGCCAAACTGGATGAGTTGGACACTGCCGGGGTTTCCTCCACGGCGTTCGGTCAAGAAACAGTGAATGCTTTCCGCGATGACGAAGTGCGGCCTTCGCTACCAAGAGAGGCGGCATTGGCGAACGGGCCGAAGCACAATGAAGAGTTTTTTGTGGTGCCGAAGATCATCGGCTGACACCGCAGGTGCTGCTGAGAAACAACGTTCGTTGAAGCCGCCTCCGGTTGACGCATCATGCACGGCCATTTTTGCGTTTGCCATGCAGTTTGATGCCTACAAATACTATGGCGGATTCGAGGAGGCCGCAGCAGCAGCCCGTTCCCGTGATTCTCTTCTGGCCATTCAGACGGAACTGTTTCTGTGCGCAAGAGCCTGTCGGCACGTAGACGACGCGGACGCGCTGCTTGAGGCGTGGAGAGAACTCCATCCTCTTTTTGTGAAATTCGCAGACAGGTCAGCACCGTCGTGTACCCCCTCTCGCTGAACATCCACGGCCAGCTCTGCGTGATTGTCGGTGGCGGCAACGTGGCAGAGCGCAAAGTTTTCTCCCTGCTGGAGGCTGGCGCAACCGTCAGACTGATCAGTCCGCAGCTCACGGAAAAGCTGCATGAGCTGGCCGCTGCCGGGCAGATTGACTGGCAGAACCGCCGCTTTCAGCACGGCGATTTGACTGCTGCGCTGCTGGTCTTTGCGGCCACGGACAGTGCTGCGGTCAACGCGGCTGTGGCGCAGGAGGCGGCGGCAGCGGGCAAATTAGTCAACGTGGCTGACGCGCCGGAGCTGTGCAGCTTTCAGGTGCCGGCAGTGGTGCATCAGGGCGATCTCAGCATTGCGATCTCGACCAACGGCAAAAGCCCGGCCTTGTCCGCCCGGATCAGAAAAGAGCTGGAAGCTGGATACGGCCCGGAATACGCCGTGCTGCTCGACCTGCTGGGCCGCATCCGTGAGCGGACGCTGGCCGGGACAGCCGACAGCTCGGCGCGAAGAAATCTGTTTGAGAATCTCCTGCATGAGGATATACTCCTTTGGATGCGAAACGGCCAATGGGAGTTGGTGCGCGGTCATCTGGGCAGCGTCCTGGGCATGGATGCGGAGCTGCGACAGGAAGCATCCGCCTGGCTCGAACGGGTAAAGGACGGCCAGATCATACCTGCATAGTCGAACAGACCATGCAGGCATGGCAGTTGGGAGCATGCAGGCATGGCCAAACAGAGTATGCCTGCATAGTCAAACAGAGTATGCAGGCATGGCAGTTGGGAGTATGCCTGCATGGTCGGAATGAGTATGCAGGCATGGTCTCCGTGATCTGGCCTGCAAGGAATCTGCGCGATGAGCCATCTGCTCTTTCAACTCAGCCTTGCGGCCTATCTCGCCGCAGCGGCGATCTACACCGTCTTCTTTATCAGCCAGAAGAAAGCCCTGCACGCGGCAGCCCGCGTCATCTTCTGCGCCGCTGTCGGGCTGCATACAGTCAACATCGCCGCCCGCTATGTGGAGGCGAAGCACACGCCAATCACCAGCATCCACGAGATCATCACCTTCTTCGCTTGGTCGCTGTCCTGCGGCTATCTTTCCTTCCGCTGGCGGTATGCGGTGAAGAACTTCGGCAGCTTTGCCGTGCTGCTGATCACCATGTTGATGCTCACCGCCGCCGCCGCTCCGCAGACCATTCTGCCCCTGCCGCCAGAGTTGCGCACGTGGCTGCTGCCGGTTCATGCCTCGATTTCAATCATTGCCTACGCCTTTCTCTCACTTGCGGCTATCGGCAGCCTGATGTACTTGATTCAGGAACGGCAGCTCAAGCGGAAACGCTTTGGTTTCTTCTATCACCGCCTGCCCTCGCTCGATGCCTTGGATAGCCTCAACCAGCACTGCATCGGCATCGGCTTTCTCCTGATGACCTTGGGCATGAGCATCGGCACGGTCTGGGCCTTTCAGCTTGGCGGGCACCGGGGCTTGGGCTGGCACAGCAAGATCATCAGCGCGATGATCACCTGGTTGCTCTACGCCGGACTGATGCACCACCGCTTCATCAAGGGCTGGCGGGGCAGACAAGCCGCCCTGCTCACGGTGCTGGCCTTTGCCGCCATTCTGCTGACCTTGTTCTTGCTGCTGATCCAAGGAGGGAACTGAGATGGCGCATGAATCCATCGTCCTCCTTGGTGTGAACCACAAAAAAACGCCGCTGGAAATCCGCGAGAAGCTGGCCTTGAACGGCTACGAGGAGCCGCTCAACCGCCTGCGCTCGCTGCGCGGCCTCAAGGAATATCATCTGCTTTCGACCTGCAACCGGGTGGAAGTGCTCTTCGCCTGCGAGGAGCCGGAGCAGATGCGGGCTGAGGTGCTGGACTTGCTCTTTGCAGGCCGGGTCAGCCAGGAACAGCTGGAACGCTGCATCTACACCCACTGTGGCAGCGAGGCGGTGCGGCATCTCTTCACTGTCGCGGCCAGCTTGGATTCAATGATTGTCGGCGAGGCGCAGATACTCGGCCAGCTCAAGGAGGCCTACCGCCATGCCTCGGAGCTGAAGACCGCCGGGCTGATCCTCAACCGGCTCCTGCACAAAGCCTTCTCTACGGCCAAGCGGGTGCGGACAGAAACCCGCATCGGCGCGAGCGCAGTCTCGATTTCCTATGCCGCTGTGGAGCTGGGCCGGAAAATCTTCGGCGACCTCAACGGCAAGCGGGCCATGCTCGTCGGCGCAGGCGAGATGGCCGAGCTGGCTGCCGAGCATCTGGTCGGCCAAGGCATTGCTGAAGTGGTGGTGGTCAACCGCACCTTGGAACGGGCTGTAAACCTTGCCGCCCGATTCAAGGGACGCGCTGTTGGGCTGGATGAGCTGGTTGAGCAGCTGGCCGAGACGGATATTCTCATCAGCTCCACGGGCGCGACCGGTCTTGTTCTCCATAAGCAGGACGTGGCCTCGATCATGCCGCTCCGCCGCAACCGCCCGCTCTTCCTCATCGACATCGCCGTGCCGCGTGACCTTGACCCGGAAATCAACACCCTGGACAACGTCTATCTTTATGATATAGACGACCTGAACAACGTGGTCGAGATGAACCGGGAGCAGCGCGATAAAGAGGCGATCAAGGCCCGGCGCATTGTCGAGGAGGAGACGCTGAAGTTCATGCGCTGGCTGGAAACGATGGAGGTCACGCCGACCATTGTTGAGCTGCACGCGGTGGCTGAATCCATTTGCCGGGCTGAATTGGACAAAACGCTATCCCGCCTCAGCAGCTTGGGGGACAAGGAACGGCAGGCCATCGAGCGGATGGCTTCAGCGATTACGGCAAAGATGCTCCATCATCCTCTGCACTATCTCAAGTCTGAGCACATCTGCGCTGACCGGCAGGAGCGGATAGCTGTGGTACGTAGCCTCTTTCAACTCAGCGGCGAAAACGGCGCAGCTGATGAACCGGCCGCATGACTCCGGCGGAACGCACTCTACTGATTGAGGATGAGCTGGTTCTGCTGGCTGATTCCGGCGAGCTGCCGGAAGTGGCGTATCATGCCGCCCTCTGGCATCTTTGCGGCGATTTGTATGGCCCGCGCCTGACGCTGACTGAAGCGGAACGGCAGCAACTCCAGGACGAGGTTCTGCGCCGCTGGGAGCGAATCATCCTCCGCGACCTCACTCCGGCTTTCCGTGACCGCCGCATCTGGCGCGGCCCGCAGCGCAGCATTTGCAACTGGGCGCGGTATTGCACCTTCTGCCGGAGAATTGGGCGGCAGCCGGACGAGTCGTTCCGCAAGCGTGCTGCCGAAGCCTTGCTGGCCTATCTCAGGCAGGAATGCGATGAGCTGCGCAACGGGGCGCGGCAGTGCAGCTCGGTCAACTGCGCCTGCGAGGAGCTGCTTGACTTTGCTCGGCAGCTTGGTGTGCGGCAGGAGCTACCGGAAAGCATGAAGCCGCCGCATTGCTGTTCCAACTATCCGCCGGAGAAGCCATGAACCGCCGCACCTTTCTCAAGCACGGTACCGCCGCCTTGGCCGCCGCCGCCTTCCCTAAACTGGCGCGGGCGAAATCCAAGCCTACAATCAAAGTGGTTGGCACCCATGTCACGTTACTGGAGCCAATCCGGCAGCGTGCCGAGCGCGATCTGGGCATTGCCATTGAATTCCACCCGGCTGGCGACGCAGAAGCACTACTCAAGGCTTCCACTGATCCGAGCAGCTTCGATCTCTATGAGCAGTGGTCGAACAGCATCAAAGTGCTGTGGCAGGCCAAGACCATTCAGCCGATAGACACCCGCAGACTGACGTACTGGCCGGAAATCAACAACCTGAGCAAGACAGGCCGCATCTCGGACAAGGCTCGGCTGGGCTTGGGCGACGCGCCTTGTAACTTGCTCTTTGTCCAGCCGGACGGCACCTTAAACTGCACGCCGACGGAGGAAGTCAGCTTCCTGCCTTATGTGCATAATGTTGACTCCTTTGGCTACAACAGCGCGATTGTGCCGCAGGGCGTGCCATATGCAACCGAAAGCTGGGCCTGGCTTCTGGATGAACGCTGGCACGGCAAGGTGGCCATTGTCAATTCGCCGGAGATCGGCCTATTCGATCTCGCCTTGGCGGTGCAGGCCAAAGGGCTGATGCAGTTCAAGGACATGGGCAACATGAGCCGCGAGGAAGTGGACGCGCTCTTCAATATTCTCATCCTGCACAAAAGGGACGGCCATTTCCGGGGCGTATGGACATCTGTACCGCATTCGGTGGAGCTGATGGCCTCCGGCGAAGTGGTGATCCAGAGCATGTTCTCGCCTGGGGTGAGCGCACTCAACGGCATGGGCATTCCCTGCATCTATGCCGCGCCCAAGGAAGGCTACCGCGCTTGGCACGGGGTGATGTGTCTGTCTAAAGAATGCGTCGGCGAACGACAGGAGGCGGCCTACGCCTTCATGAACTGGTGGCTCTCTGGCTGGCCGGGAGCCTTCATCGCCCGCCAAGGCTATTACATTTCCAACCCGCAGCGGTCGCGGCCTTTCATGTCCAAGGCGGAATGGGACTACTGGTATGAGGGCAAGCCTGCCGCTGAGCCGCTGCAAGGCACGGACGGACGCATTTCTGTAGAGCCGGGCAGCGTCCGCACCGGCGGCTCTTACACCAAGCGCTTTGAGAACATCGCTGTCTGGAACACGGTCATGGACACCTATGAATACACCCTGACCAAGTGGAACGAATTCGTGCTGGCATAGGAGGAGAGAAGATGACAGACTGGCTCATGCGCACGCTCGGCTTAAAGCAGCGCATTTCCTGTGGCTACCTTGTTCCCGGCATAGTGACCTTTGTCATCGCCTTGATCTCCTACGGAGCCTTCAACCGGCTGGCAGTCGATTTCAAGCAGATCATTCTCTTCAGCCGTCAGTCTGCGGACAACATGGCCTTTGCCGCCCAGATGGCCGAAATGCAGCGGCTGGCTCTGATTTATATCTACGAAGGGCATGAGTCGGCAGGAGAGCAGGTCGGTGAGATATACAGCACAATGGCGCGAAACATTGGCCGCAGCCGGGAAAACCTGCATGAGACTCAAGCCGAGGCGGTGCTGGCCAAGGCGGGAAGGCATCTGGATGCTTATTACGAAGCCTTCAAAGTAGTGCGGCAACAGCGGCTGATTCAGCAGCAGTTAGTCAAAAACGAGTTCCGCGTCCATGCCACCAGAGCGCAGCATCTGATTGAGGAACTGACCCGGCAAGAAGGAGGAGCCAAGCAGCTCGAATGCACCACGATGCTCAACGCCCTGCTCCAGGTTGAGAAGAACGCGTACCGCTACTTCGATTCCCTTGACGGCGGCTTTATCAAGGCTGCCTCAGCCAGCATTGAGGAAACCCGTGCCCTGGCCGCCGCTTTTGGCAGCAAAGAAAAAACGGCAGAGCTGGACGAGGTGCTGAACCGCTATGAAGCCTCCTTTTTGGAGGCGGTGCAGCGCACACGCGGTTATCTCTACCTGACCAGCGTGGTGATGGCCGCTCAGGCCTATGAAACCATCTACCAGTCGAAAAAGCTCTCCGCCCTGATGCTCCGTGAAACCGAGAGCATTCAGCAGAACGTTGCTCAGCATATCAGCTCTAGGCTGCGGCTGATGCTGCTCTGGACGGCACTGCTCCTGCTCTTCATTGTCCTTTTCTCGTACATCATCACCCGGAGCATCACCATTCCGCTCCGGCGGCTGACCGACACCTTCAGGCTGCTGGCCGCAGGTTCGGCTGAGGCGGAGATTCCTTCCTATCAGCTTCAGGATGAGCTGGGCGACTTGACCAAGGCCGCCGCCTCGTTCAAAGAAAAGAACATTGAGCTGCGGACCAGCAAAAAGGAGCTGGAACGGTCGAACGACGAGCTGGAGCAATTCGTCTATACGGTCTCCCATGATCTCAAGTCGCCGATAGTCACCAGCATGGGCTTCATCGGCATTATCCGCAAGCTGGCGGCGCAGGGCAAGGCCGAGCAGTCTCTTGGCATGTTGGAAAAGGTGGTGAAGGCCAATGAGCGGATGAGCCAATTGATCAACGATCTGCTGGAACTAAGCCGGGTTGGGCGGATTGACATGGACAAAAAGCCACTCGACCTGAACGGCCTGCTGGCCGATTTCGCCCGCAGCCAAGCCGAGCGGCTGAAGGCGGCCGACTTCACCTTGATCATTGAGCCGGGAATGCCGGTGCTGTTCGCCAACGAAAGCCGCACCCTGCAAGTATTTGAGAATATTCTTTCCAACGCCCTGAAATACGTGCGCAACGACAAGGAAGGTCGCCGCCTGCACATCAGTGCGTCCGAGGACGAGCAGTGGCACCATATCCGCTGCACGGACAACGGGCCGGGCATCCCAGAGGAATATCGGGAAAAAGTCTTTGGTCTGTTCTATCGGCTGGATGTCAATATCGAAGGAACAGGTATTGGCTTGGCCGTGGCCAAAAAGATCATGAAGTTCCACGGCGGCGACATTCGGGCGGAAGCTGCGCCGGACGGAGGCGCGGTGTTTCATCTCACCTTCCCGAAGAGCGCAGACACACCGCGCCCTGTAGGCTGAATACTCCGCTTCACCCCACCTGTTTTTTTTGTGGCAATAACCTGATGTCACGATGACTCGAAGGTGCACACTGTGGACGCGACGGTAGAAAACCATAAGAGGAGAAATACGATGATGAAACGAGCAAGTTGGCTTTACTGGCTTGGCATTGGCCTTGCTGTCAGCGGCTGTGCGCTGCCTGCCGCTGACAAGAATGAGACCCGCCCGGCGCAGCAGGTTGGCATTGCTGCGCCGTCTGCCAGAGATGCTCATTTCCGGGAGATGTTCATTGACTGGAAGCTGCACTCACTGCGCAACGATTCCAAGAAGCTGCATGGCTTCCTGCTGGCCATGCCCAAAGGCGCAGACTTGCACAGTCACCTTTCTGGGGCGGTCACGACTGAACGCCTGATTGAGTGGGGCGCGGAGGACGGTCTCTGCATCAACCGCACAACGTGGACAGCCGAGCCGCCGCCATGTAAAGATGACAGTGTTTCGCTTGCCAAGACTAAATCTGATCCTGCGCTGTATCAGAACGTGCTGGCGGCGTGGTCAATGGCAAACTTTAACGGCCCCCTGCTGGCCGCGCATCAGCATTTCTTTGATGCCTTTGGCAAGTTCGGGGCAGTGATCTCCGAACAGCGGGGCGATGACGCGCTGGCGGATGTGCTGTCGCTCGCAGGCAGGAATCAGCAGCTCTACATTGAGCTGATGCAGGGCTTTGATTCCAGCACCATCGGCAAGATCGCCGCTCAGTATATCAAGCCCGGCGATGCGTGGACAGAAAAGATGCTGCTGGAGAAACGCAAGCAGATCATCGCCGATCCACTTTTTCAGCCTACTCTGAACAAGGCTGTGGCCAATATGGACAGTGCTGTCCAAGGCGCACGGAAACTGCTCGGCTGTGGCACGGCTGATTCTGATCCCGGCTGCAACGTAGAAGTGCGCTTCCTCATGTCCGCAAACCGGACCAAAGACCGAGCTTATGTCTTTGCCCAGTGGGTGTATGGCTATGAGCTGACTCAGCAATCGCCGCAGGTGCTAGGCGTGGAGCTGGTCTCACCGGAGGAGGATGCGAATTCGCTCAAATATTATGACGATGAGATGTTCGCCTTGGATGTGCTGCACCGCTTCAATCAGACGGATAAAACAAGGCGGCCTGTTCGCATTGCCCTGCACGCGGGCGAGCTGATTCCCGAAGTGCTGCCGCCAACCCCGGAAGGCCAGCAACATCTCAAGTTTCATATCCGTCATGCAGTGGTGCAAGGCCATGCAGAACGGATTGGGCATGGCTGCGATGTGCTCAATGAGGACAGCCCGACCGATTTGCTCAAAACCATGCGGGACAAAGACGTGCTGGCGGAAATTTGTTTGACCTCCAATGCCACCCTGTTGGGCAAGACCGGCTATTCGCATCCGGTGAATGTCTATTTGGCCCAAGATGTTCCGGCATCGCTTTCCACTGATGATGAGGGTATTCTGCGGATAAACATCACCGATGAGTTTATTCGGGCGGTCACACTGCAACAGCTCGGTTACCCGGAACTGAAGCAGATGGTGCGTGCTAGCGTGGAGCATAGCTTCCTGCCAGGCGCAAGCCTGTGGAAGCAGGCCAGTCGCTATGATCAAGTGACAGCAGCCTGCGCTCAGGATGATCTTGGTGCAGAGCATCCTTCCGTTTCCTGCGCCAAGCTGTTGACAGGCAGCGAGCGGGCAGCCATGCAGTGGAAGCTCGAAGGACAACTGGCGGCCTTTGAAGACAAGGTGGCGCGGCAGCAATAACTACCCTGCGATGCAATATAATTTCTACCAAGGAGAACCAAATGGCCAAGATTGCAATCCTCTACTGCAAGCAAATCAAAGATCATTCCTGCATCGCCTGTGCCAAGTGTTATAAGGGCATGGCGGAGAAAAACGGCGAGTTTTCCCGTTACAAGGATGAGGACATTGAACTGGTGGCGATGACCGACTGCGGTGGCTGCCCCGGCCTCACTGTGCCGCGTGTCAAACTGCTGAAGGAAGTAACCGGCAGCATAGGCAGGCCGATGGAGGCGGTGCATCTCGGTACCTGCGTCAAAACGGCGATGGAGACCGCTGGCTGCCCGCTGGTCTATGAGGATCTGAAGGTGACGCTGGAGAAGAAGTTCGGCGTGCAGGTGGTGCTCGGCACGCATTCGTATTGAGCGGCAGAACACGCAGGAATTGTTACGCCATGCCCCAGCAGATCGGTATTGTCGGCGTGCCGCCCTTGGCGGTCATCCGTCAGCTCAATGCGGAGCAGGTCAGGATCGTTGATCTTGACGAGCCGCAGCTCGTTCTGTCCATAGATCAGAGCGACCAATACCTGCCCCGGGTGTATTGTGCCATCCTGCGCACTGTGCTGCTTAACGCCCTCAACCTGCGCCTTGATCGGATTTATGTGGATGTCGGCCCTGGCAAATGCGACTGCGCTCTGCATGTCGCCGCTGTGCTAAAGGATATCCTCTGCATTCCGGTCATTGCTACGCGCAACACGGACACGGAAGGTTTCGGTCATCCCATCTGCGAAAGCGGCTTGCCGCTGATCGAAAAAATGCAGCGAATCACCAAGGGCGTGCAGTGCTGCACGCCTTCGCCGTCCTCCCTTGCCTGCACGCCGACCGCTGGTTTCTGGGGTGTGCCGCCGCGTGATTTCTCGATTCTGGAGCCGTTCCCTAACAGCACCCACATCTACGGCTGGACGCGCTGCATGGAAAATAAAACCCCGGCGGATTTGGAGCTGGAGGCGCATTGCAATCCCGCCGTGCCGACGGTCTTCTTCGCCCAATCGTTCTGCGCCAAGACCGCGCTGGCCAAGCATCTTGCCGCACGGCATCCTAAGGCACTCTGGGTAGATAGCGATGTCAGCGCAAGCTCCAGTGTCCGCGCCAAGATTGAGGCATTTCTGGAGTTGTCCGGCGTGACAGGAGGCGGCTGTGCTGCTGGCTGATTTCGGCACCTCCTACTGCAAGCTGTTCGACACCGAACAGGATACAGAGCCGCGCATCATTCCGGCCCGCGAGCTGCCCTGCGATTTTCGGGCGGATATCGGCACCGGCCACAACGCCAAGCGACGGAGCAGACAGACGGTCAACGAGCTGACCGCCTTGGCCAAAGGCGGCAACCGGCTGATCGCCGAGCCGGATTTCACCCTGCTTGACTGCGGCAGCCGAGATATCAAATTTGTCCATTTCCGCAACGGCAAAATGGCGGACATGGGCTGGAACGCCGAGTGCGGGGCCTCAATGGGTTTCACCATCGAACTGCTTGCCCAGTATTACCGCATTGATTACGGCCAGGTGCCGGTGCCGGAGAGCGGCTTCTCCGTCACCTGCGGCGTGCTGGGCCTGAGCAGCATCTTTGACGCGGTGGCCGCTGGCAGCTCGGAGAGCGAAGCGGCGGCCAAATTTGTGCGCGGCATCGCCCGCAATGCCTATCAGTTTGCTGGTTCTCCGCAAAAGCTCCATCTCTCCGGCGGCCTCTGCGGCAATCCGCTTTTTGTCGGCTGCTTTCCCTGCGAGGTTGTGCCGCTGGGCAGGTTTGTTTTATTGGAAGGGCTGAAGCGTCCACCCCATGACCCCATGAACCTGTCCCGCTCTCTTCTCTAACGCGATGAGCAGACTGCTGTGGAAGCTCTTTGCCTCGTACCTGCTGCTGGCCGCGCTGACGCTGTCTGCCGGGCTGTTGGCCGCCTCTATTTTTCTGAAGCAATTCCATATTGATCAGACCAAACAACAGTTTGAGAACCAAGTCCGCTTGCTCCAGGCACAGCTGGAGCATGATTTGAGCGATGCGGCAGTCCGCAGTCTCTGCGCCGAGTTCAAAGCTGAACTCGGCAGCCGCTGCACGGTCATTTCAGCAGCGGGTCGGGTGCTGGCCGATTCGGAACGAGAGGCGATCAGCTTTGACAACCACACGGACCGACCGGAAATTCAGGCCGCACTGACAGGGAAGATCGGCATTGCCCTCCGCCGCAGTCACAGCTTGGGCAAGGAATTGCTCTACGTGGCTGTGCCGCTGCGCAAGGACGGGGCCATCTGGGGTGCGGCAAGAGCCTCCGTTCCGACGGAACAGCTCGACGAACAGCAGTCCGCCCTGAACGGCAGACTGTTTTTGGCTGCTTGGCCCGCCCTGCTGCTGGCCGCAGCAGCCAGCTTCCTGCTCGCCCGGCGCGTCAGCAGGCCGCTGGAGGAGCTTGAGCAGGGTGTTCTCCGCTTCACCCAAGGCAGCCTAAGCCACCGGATTCACCTTGCCGGGCCGCCGGAGATCAGCAATCTGGCCGAATCCTGCAACCGGATGGCTGCCCAGCTTGACGAGCGGACAGAAAGTCTGCAAAAGCAGCTCGGCTTGCTGGAATCCACCTTCCGCAGCATGGCCGAAGCGGTCATTGTCACTGACCGTGAAGGACGGTTGCTTCGCTGCAATCAAGCCGCCGGACGGCTGTTCGGCTTTGAGCCGACAGCGGCGGCGCAGCGCGACATCCAAGAGGTTATCCGTCATGCTGATGTGCAGCAGTTTTTGGAGCAAACGCTCAAGCACGGTGGCACTGCCGAGGCGGTCATTGTCGTCAGCACGGGGCAGGAAAAAATTCTCAATGCGCATGGCTGCCTGCTGCGGAGCGAAAGCGGCCAGGACGCAGGCGCGTTGCTCGTTTTCCATGACATCACCCGCCTCAAGCGGCTGGAGACTATGCGCCGCGACTTTGCCGCCAATGTCTCGCATGAGCTGAAAACCCCGATCACGGCCATCAGTGGCTTTGTCGAGACCCTGCGTGACGGTGCCCTGCACGAGGCAGAGGCGGAACGCTTTCTCGACATCATTGCCCGCAATGTCCGGCGGCTGCACGCGATCATCGAAGATTTGCTCGCGTTGGCCAAGCTGGAACAGGAGGAGGAACAGGGGCAGATTGCTTTGCTGCGGCAGCCTGTCAGGCCAGTGTTGGAGAACGCGGCAGCGGTTTGCGCCAGTGCCGCAGAGGAGAAAGGTATCACCATGGAACTAACTTGCCCGGCCGCGCTCAAAGCGCAGCTCAACGCCGAGCTGATGGAGCAGGCGGTGGTCAATCTTTTGGGCAATGCCGTGAAATACAGCAGCAAGAATAGCCGGATCATCCTCCGGGCGGCGCAGGAGCGGGGTGCAGTGCTGATAGCGGTGCAGGATTTCGGCTGCGGGATCAGCCGGGAGCATCATGCCCGCCTTTTTGAACGCTTCTACCGAGTGGATAAGGCCCGCAGCTGCAAGCTGGGCGGTACCGGCTTAGGGCTGGCCATTGCCAAGCATATCGTCCAAGCCCATCATGGCATGATGGGCTTGGACAGTGCGCCGGGCAAAGGGAGCGTGTTTGCAATCAAGCTGCCAGGGTGAACAAGCATTCGGCACTGTGCTGCCAGAACAAACAATGACTGAGGTGAACAAGGTCAGCAGGTATTGCCAGATCTGCGTTTTGCCTTTCTTCTGATCAGCGGGCGACGGCTCCGGCGGCGGCAGTCTGCCTGCGGCAAAAAGAGCGATTTCTTCTTCAACGTCTTCTTCCTGCTGCTCTTGAAGCTTGGGCCGCAGCTCGCGGAGATCAGGAACTATCAGCGGCGGAAATTCTAGCTCTTCGACTGCCGGAATTTTTCT
The DNA here is from genome assembly GCA_002413355.1 of Desulfobulbaceae bacterium UBA5173. Classification (GTDB taxonomy): domain Bacteria; phylum Desulfobacterota; class Desulfobulbia; order Desulfobulbales; family Desulfobulbaceae; genus Electronema. The sequence continues at coordinate 29,566 of DHWV01000038.1, forward strand.
CCTGCGCTGCTCCGCGCCATTCAATTCAGTCACCAGCGACAACGTCAATTCAGGAAACTGGCGGGAGAATTCAATCACATTCCAGAGCTGACTGGCAGCCGGTTTTCTTGCGGATGCGGAGACTGGCAGCACAGTGTTTTCTTCCTGAATAGTGTGAAGCATGGCCTTTCCCTCCTCCAAGATGCCGCGCTTTCACCGCCCAAAGCAGAGCAGCGCATCATGCCATCGATCACCACCTTGATTACAAGAATACCATCTTCTTCCTGCGGAACAAAGAAGAAAGCAAAATACAGGCAGAAAAACGGGCAGAAACAGACCCTGCGCCTCAGGGGGGAGATATTCCTGCCCTGAGGCGACAGCGATTCAGTCGGCCGATAGTATGTCCGTTTTGACTTCAATGCCGCGAGTGGTGAAGTCCATCTTCATCTGGACGCGCATCTTGGCGTTTTTCATGGCCTCCAAGAGAGCAGCGGCTTCAGCGGCTTTCGGATCATCCTTGCTGACCGCAGCAGGCATGATATCTGTCATCAGTCCGTAATACCTACCATAGTCGAAAGAACCCGCCAAGAAGCCCTGAGAGGATTCAAGCGTTGCCTTGCCCAGCTCTTTAGCGAGCTGTTCCGCCTGCTGGCCTGCATAGACCGTCAGGTGCGAGCCATTGATTGCGGCCATCGGCGCGAACGGCAGCGGCATGGGCACAGGCAGTTTGACCGGTGTGCCATCAGCAGGAATCTTCACTTCCGCCAGCTGAGGAAGCAGTGCCGAAGCGGTCTGTACCAAAGCGGCAGGGTCTTTCGCCGAGAGGCTGATCAGCGCGTCAAGCTCTTTTGGCATTGGTGTTTTTTGTCCTTGGGCCTGATCCATCTTCAGCGACAGCAGGGAAAAGGCGATGCCCCGCACTCCGGCGGCCATGCCGGTGACCATGCCTGCCATCGCCGGATTGCCGCCCTTCAAGCTCTGCTGCATGTCTTTCAGGAAACCGCAGTTGTACTGCTTCTGCGTGATTTCCGTCCACTGTTTGGTCAGAAACGGCGTGACATTCTCCACATTCAGGCCGACGGCAAAGGAGGATATTGCCGAGGCGAAAGCTGGTCCAGCATAATCAGGAACAAAGCCGCGCAGCGACTGCAAGCCGTCCAGCAGCGGCTGATCGTTGCTTTCCACCACCACGAGCGAATCCATGTGGGATGGTTTCGCCTTCAGATCGACCGCTGTGTAGCCTCCGACCGTCTGCGGCCAGTTTCTGCCGATAGCCTGAAGATCATTGCGGCAGCCTTCGCTTTGCAGTTCAGCAAGATTCTTTTGCCCGTTTTCCTTGAATTGCGGGGCAAGAAGCTGCACCATTTTGGCCATCCGGTTGCCGTCTTTGGTGGTGATTCCGGTGATCAGCTGCTGATGGTCAATATAACCCATCTGCGAGGGAAGCAACTTGTATTTGTCTTGCAGTGCTTTGAGCCGTCCGCTTTGCTCCAAGGATTTTTCCGGTTTGCTCTGTCCCAATCCCGCAGCCAGCGTCTGCTCGCTGTCAACCCCCAAGTCCAGCATGAACACTGCGTTGTTGCCGTCCACACCGATGATCAGGCTGACTATTGAATCCGTTTCAGCTTTCTTTTCGTTCAGCGAATAACGCCGGTACACCGCTGTTCCCGCTTTCTCCGGCTTCGATGCGACCTTCGCCTTGCCTTCGAGTTCAGCAATTTTCTTATTGAACAGCTCAACATTGTTCAAGCTGATCCGCAGCACAGGAGCCAGCCCAATGGCATACGAGGCCAGCATCGGCTTTTCCTCGAATCCCCAGCTTGCAAGCTGCGTGTCTTGGGAAACAATGGTTGCAATGTAGTCGCTCCAGAGCTGAACTGCCATGCGCTGGCCGTCTGTTTTCGCCTCTTCGCTAAATTTCTGTAGTGCCTGCGGATTCAACAGCTCCTTGTTGAATTTGAAATGCTCCGCAGTCCATTGCAGTCGTTCCTTCAGCGGAAAAGGCTCTGTTCCGCCGACAAAGAAAACTGTGTCGTCCGGCACCAGCGTGAGCATGGATGCGACAGGCGCAGGCTTGGGCGGCTCTGGCTTTTTCTGCTCTTTTACCTTCTCCTGCCTATCGCAGGAGACCAGCAACAGCGAGACGAAAACAATAGACAGCACCTTAAGCTTAATACGTTTCATGCGTTCTCCTTTGAGGTTGTCTGCGGCAGCGGTGCCACATCATCAGAACAGTGTATTCCAATCCGCCGATGATCTCAAGAGATATGGCGGGCGGCATATTACGTGACGTAGAATCAAGTCGAAGCTGCTGGCGGCGTTTCCCCGCTGATCTCCTCCATCGCCCGGCTGACTGAGGACTTCAGCTCATCGAGGCGGAAGGGCTTAACGAGGAAGTCAAACACCCCTTCCTGAAAGGCGGTGTCCACGGTCTCCGGGCTGGCGGAGCCGCTGATAATGATCACCTTGGTCTTCTGGTTGAGCTGCTTGACCTGGCGGAACACCTCCAGCCCGTCCATGCCCTTCATGCGGAAGTCAGTGATCACGACGTTGAAGCTCTCCTTGTTCATGGCCTTCATTGCCGCCTGCGGGCTGGTGAAGATCAGCGCATTCAGGCCGACTTTGCCAAAGGCGTGCTGAAGGCGTTTGCCGATGATCGGCTCGTCATCAATGATAAGCAGCTGCGGTGGTGCTTCAAGCTGCGCTGATCTATCTGTATCCATCAATCATACCCTGTCTGTGAATGTGTACTCGCCGTTGAGAAACGCCTCAGCATACTTCTCGGCATCCGTGTCGCTTTCCATGCAGACATCGAGCTGCCGGGTGTAGCCCACCAGCCTACCAAGGATGTCCAAAGCATACTGGGCATCGCGCTGCGGCAGGCGCGACAAGCGGGCCGTGACCAGATCGCCCTTGGTCTGCACATTGAACTCGAACTCTTTGAGGATGATCGCGATCATCGCTGCCCGCCTGGAGCGCTTGGTCATGTCGGTCACGCCGCCGAGGAAGCGGTAGTAGAGGTGATTGTTCTGCTCGGCCTCGCCGCAGTGCGCGTCAATGATATTGTAATGATACCCCAGCCGGAAGCAAAGGTTGACATAATTCGCACCGATGATGGCGATGTTGTGGCCGCTGTACTGCTCCGCCGCTTCCTCGCGCACAGGGCTGAACATGCTGTTCAGCAGGTCGCGGATGCCCACTGGCATGGGGTTGTTGTGCCATATCTCCGGGAAGAGCATCCCTTGCAGCACCGCCCGGAACGGCACCGAAGCGATGGCCTGATAGGGCACATCCCGCTCCGGCGCGTCTGGGGCTAAGCCGCCGCCGATGTCAATCACCAGAATGCCGGTGGGAATGGGCAGCTTCATGGGGCGAACGATGCTGCCCTTGATTAGCCGCCGCTCGTCGCGGCCCAGATTGACCATCTCCTGCACTGCCGACTCGTGGGCAAAGCGGAGGATGTCATGGTAGGTGCGGCAGCCTTCGATGTTGAAGTTCTGCATCATCGGATCCACCAGATGCAGCTCCGAGGCTGTCTTCAGGATGCGGCGGAGCAGGCGGAACTCTCTGCTCACCATGATGTTGACGTTGGACGAGGCGTGATAGACCAACAGCTCCTCGATCTTGCCCCGGTAGATGCGCCGGTCTTCTGCATCCACGGTGATCAGCTCGCCCTCCGTGACCTTACCGAGGATGCTGCCAACATTGACGATGCAAGGCACCTGGAATTCCCGGCAGATGGTCGCCATGTGGCTGACCGGTGTGCCGGTCTCGGTGATCACCGCAGAGGCGCGCTGAATGAAGCTGATGAGCCGGGAGGAATCCCGACGGGTGATCAACACCGAGCCTTCCGGGAAGTCGCCGGTCTCGTCGGCCAGATTGACAATATGCACCGGCCCGGCAGCAATGCCCTGCTTGGCTACCTTGCCCTGCCCGGCGCAGATCAGCTCATGCTCTTCGAGGCGGACAGGCAGGGTCTGTTCCCGCGCCGGAGCGTTCAGCACCAGCGGTCGCGCTTGGAGAATAAAGAGCTGGCCTGCGTTGTCGATCGCCCACTCCACGTCCTGGGGTCGTTTGAACAGGGACTCCAGATGCAGGGCCTGGCTGCCGAGCCGGAGCAGTTCCTCATCCGAGAGACAGGGCTGGCTGCGCAGCTCCTCGGCAATGGCCCGGCTGCTCAGGCCGCTGTCCGCAGCAGTGAACAGGCCCTGCTCCTTGTCTGCCACCTGCCGGGCCACAATGCTGATTGGCGGCCCTTTGCGGAGCTGGAAGGTGTCTGTGGGCGTGCCGCCTTCCACCACCGCCTCGCCCTGGCCCCAAGTAGCGACCACCACCATCGTGTCGTGGGCAAGCTGCATGGTATCGACAGAAAAGACAATGCCGCTGGTGCGTGAATCAACCATCTGCTGGCAGACCACGGCAATGGCCATCTTGCCCTCATCCGGGAAAACGCGGCGGCGGTAGGCCACCGCCCCGGCGCAGAACAGGCTGGCCATCACCTCGCGGGCGGCGGTAAAAAGGGCCGCAGGCTGGGCTGGCACATTCAGCACGGAGGTGAACTGGCCGGCAAAGGAAAAGTCCATGTCCTCCTCTTGGGCCGAGCTGCGCACGGCGAGAAAGAGCGGCTTGTCCTCTTTGGGGAGATGGCGCACCGCTGCGGTGAGCGCATCGAGCAGGCCAGGCGGCGGCGCGGCGGCCTGCACCGCGCGTTCCATCTGCTGGCGCAGTGTGTCAAGAGCGGCCAGATCAGGCTCATGCGCGGCCATCAGTTCCTCAAAGGCAGTGAGCTGCTGCCGCAGGCCGTTGTGGTCAATCAGGTCGTTGTACGCCCGTGCCGTGATGACAAAGCCGTCCGGCACGCGCAGTTGCGGGTCATGACGCATCTCAGCCAGATGCGCGGCCTTGCCGCCGACCAAAGCCCAGTTGCGGGGCCGTATCTCATCCAAGGTGAAGATCAGCGGCCCTTCCCGGTCTTCGCGGCCTGCCAGGGTCAGGCGCAGGTCTTCGCTCAGGCGGTCATGCACCTGCTGCAACCCGGAGTGACGGTCAGCGCAGAGCGCATTGACCGCTGTCACCGAGTCTTGCACCGCCGCGATGAGCTGCTCGGTCGAGGACTCGACGTAGCGCATGTCAAAGAGGTAGTCGCCGCCCAGCTTCTCGCCGAGGTCGGCAATGATCTCCAAGGCTTGATTGTTGCTCGCCAGCACCTTCTGGAAGCGTTCAAAGACGACACGCGGGCTGACCGGTGGCGTACTGCGGCCCGGCAGCAGCTTGCGCAGGGCTGCCCAGAGCTGGCTGAGTTCAGGCATGATCGTTCTCGGCTTGTTGATTATTAATTTCTGCGCCTGCATGAACGCCCGGTCTGAGCCTCCTCGGACGACGGGTACCAGCAGGCGCAGGGCGTGTATCTTGTAGGGGCGAAAAATTTTTCGCCCCTACCCCCGCCGCGCTGCCCGTACCAGAGTGCAACGGTTGGCCGCACTCTGGTGGGAAGCAGAGAGATAGGCTCCTATGTCCCGCCGTTCATGCAGACATGAACACTTGAGCTTATGCAGACATGAACGGGATAGCTCATGTCTGCATGAGCATCCGGCATGAGGAGGCTCAGGGCTAATTTGTAGATGCTGTTATGTTCTGTCAAGCAGCATGTAAAGCAGGGTTGAATATTTTTCCTGATTTAAGGACACCTGCGGCGACATGAACGAACTTGCGCATCATGGCGCAGATGATG
>DHWV01000095.1:0-208 GCA_002413355.1 Desulfobulbaceae bacterium UBA5173
CATTTTATTGTGCTATGGCTATATAAGTCACAACTTGGGTTAATAAATAGAAAAAGGGAGTTGCCTTTTTCAAGGCAACTCCCTGATATTGCTGGCGGGGCCGACCGGGCTCGAACCGGCGACCTCCGGCGTGACAGGCCGGCATTCTAACCAACTGAACTACGACCCCCGAAGATTTGGTGGGCGAAACAGGGATCGAACCTGTGAC
>DHWV01000095.1:458-1750 GCA_002413355.1 Desulfobulbaceae bacterium UBA5173
TCGAACCTGTGACCCTCGGCTTGTAAGGCCGATGCTCTCCCAGCTGAGCTATTCGCCCTCACCAAATGATGATGCTTATTTACCATGAAGCCGCCTTGCAGTCAATCAGAAAAGCGCGGCTGTGCAAAAAAGTTCTTTTTCTCAGCAGCCGAGCTGGGGCGCAGGCAGGGAGATGTTGTGGGACGACAGGGTCACGTCGTGATAAACCGCCTCCAAGGCGATATCCCGGAACAGCTCCTCGCCGTCACGGAGGAGCAGAGCACGGCTGAGGACTTCATCCACATGTTCGGCCAAGGTGATATCTAAGCTGCCGCGCACTTTCTCCGGCACTTCCTCCAGATCGCGTTCGTTTTCCTTAGGCACAATCACACGGATGATGCCGCCCCGGCGGGCCGCGAGCAGCTTCTCAGTCAGGCCGCCGATGGGCAGCACTCGGCCCCGCAGGGTGATTTCGCCGGTCATGGCGAGCTGGCGGTCAACCGGTGTTTTCAGCAGGGCAGAAACCAACGAAGTGGCGATGGTGATCCCGGCCGAAGGGCCATCCTTGGGAATCGCCCCTTCCGGCACATGAACATGGATGTCCACCTTTTGGTAGAAGCCGGGATCAAGGCCAAGCCGCATGGCCCGTGAGCGCACATAAGCCAGCGCGGCTTGGGCTGACTCCTGCATCACCTCGCCCAGCTTGCCGGTGATAGTCAGCTTGCCGGTGCCGGGCATCAGAGATGTCTCAATCTGGAGCAGCTCTCCGCCCACTTCTGTCCACGCCAAACCGGTCACCAAGCCGATTTCGTCCTGCTTTTCCGCCAGCCCATAGCGGTGTTTGGGCACGCCCAGATATGCAGCGGCTTCCGCAGCGGCAAGCTGGTACTGTTTTGTTGGCTCCTTGCTTTTCAGGCGGTCGCGGGCCACTTTGCGGCAAATGGAGGCGATGGTACGCTCCAGATCACGCACCCCGGCTTCGCGGGTGTAGCGGCGGATGATTTCCAGCACTGCCTCTTCCGAAAATGCAATGTCCTCGGCGGTAAAACCGTTGCGCTCCAATTGCTTGGGCGCAAGATGTTCTTGGGCGATGCGCAGTTTTTCCTCCTCGGTATAGCCGCTCAGGCGGATGATCTCCATCCGATCTTGCAGCGGCAGGGGAATGCTGTGCAGGCTGTTGGCTGTGGCGATGAAAAAAACCTCGGAAAGGTCGTAGTCCAGATCAAGATAATGATCGTTGAACGCGCTGTTCTGCTCTGGGTCGAGCACCTCTAACAGGGCGGATGATGGATCGCCCCGGAAATCCATGCTCA
>DHWV01000095.1:2005-16946 GCA_002413355.1 Desulfobulbaceae bacterium UBA5173
TCCATGCTCATCTTGTCCACCTCGTCGAGACAGAAGACCGGATTGATCACCTCGGCCCGCTGCATGGCGTGAACGATCTTGCCCGGCATGGCACCAATGTAGGTGCGGCGGTGGCCCCGGATTTCCGCCTCGTCGCGGATGCCGCCGAGTGAGAGGCGGACAAACTGCCGATTCATGGCTTTGGCAATGGACTTGCAGATCGAGGTTTTGCCTACGCCCGGCGGGCCGACCAAGCAGATGATCGGCCCCTTGATTTTTTCCACCTGGGCCTGCACGGCCAAATATTCAAGAATGCGTTCCTTTGCCTTTTTCAGGCCGTGATGCTCTGCGTCAAGGACGCGTTCGGCCTCCTCAATGTCAATCTTGGCCGCGCTCTTCTCCTTCCACGGCAGGCTGATGATCACGTCGAGATAATTGCGTATCACCGTGCTTTCAGCAGACATTGGCGGCATGGCCTTGAGCTTGTTCAGCTCTTTCATGGCCTTTTCCCGCACGACCTCAGGCAGATTCTTTTTCTTCAGAGCCTCCTGCAATTCGCTGTGGTCATCCGGGACATGGCCCATCTCCTGCTGGATTTCCTTGACTTTTTCACCGAGATAGTAGTTGCGCTGGTTGTCAGCCATCCGCTTGCGCACTTTGACCTCGATGGATTTTTCCAGCTCGTCGATCTCAATTTCACGGCAGAGCAGTTCCAGCAAACGGCGGAGACGCTCCGGCAGCGAAATGGTCTCCAGCAGAGACTGCTTTTCGTCCGCATGGAGCTGGACATGAGCGCAAATCAGGTCGGCCAAGCGGGCCGGATTCTCCATCACCGCCACGGCCTTGACGATCTCGGCAGGCATCTTCTTTCGGCTGACCTTGGCGTACTGATCAAACATCCGGCGCAGCTCGCGGCTGAAGAGAGGCAGCTCAGGCCCGTCGGTTTCCGTGTCCGGCCGCTCCTCGACATCAGCGCGGAGGAACTCCCCTCCCTCTACATAAGCGGCCTGCACCGCCCGCCGCTTGCCTTCGACGAGGGCCTTGATCGTGCCGTCCGGCAGCCGGAGGAGCTGAATGACCATTGCCAGTACCCCACAGGCATGAAGGTCGGCGGGATGCGGATCATCAACGCCTGCCTCACGCTGAGTGACGAGAAAGATCAGGGAATGCTCCTCCATCGCCTGTTCAAGGGCGCGGACAGAGCTTTTGCGGCTCACGACCAGCGGGGCGATCATGCCGGGGAAGAGGACAATGTCCCGCAAGGGCATCACCGGATAACGGAACAAGTGCAATTCAGACATGGGTCAAGGTGTTGCTAATCAGTCAGAGTTTTTTGCGGCATAGCCAAGAGGGCGCGGTGCTTGCCAGCCCACGCCCTCAGTAACCAAGGGTTGGCCGTGCCAGCGCAACCCTTTCCTTTTTTTCTCACACCGTCAAATCTTCCCGCACCCGTTTCCTTGGCCCGCCATGTCCGGCAGTTGACCAATCGCGGATCGGTGCTGATGCAGTCAGCTCCTGCTGCCGCTCCAGCCTGCCCATACGGTCGTAGATCATCTGCCAGACGCAGTCGGTCTCGGCGTTAATCTCGCAGCGACCATTGACCGAACCACCGCAGGGGCCGTTCATCAAGCTCTTAGCGCAGCGGGCCACTGGGCAAAGGCCACCGGTGAAGTGCAGCACACAATGGCCGCAGCCCGCGCACATCTCCTTCCAGATACCTTGCTCGGCGGAACCACCAAAGAAGGTGGTATTCAGAGCCGGATAGACATGCTCCGTAGGCCGCAGGTTAGCGATGAAGTTCACGCCCACGCCGCAGGCCGTAGAGAGAATGGCATCATACTGGCCTTTATACTGATCCAGGCTGTCGATATATTCTTTGTCGCACTGGCGCACCAAAGAGGCAGTGTTCACCTCAGCATTCGTCCCTTCCTTCTGCAAACCGAGGCGCACCAGCGAGGCCAGAATCTCCGCCTCGCGCTCGCCGCCTGCCGAGCAGACCGTGACGCAGCCTTTGCAGGCCAGCACGAGAATGCGCTTGCAGCCCTGCACCATCTTCAGTATTTCAGCCAGCGGCTTTCGTTCAGCAACTATCATGGCAAATCTCCCAATACGATAAATCAAGCCGCCTTGCGGCAGAAAGGACTTGGCCCCAGCCTGCGGATCAGTGCATCCATCTCCTCGCCCGCAGCGATGAACTCAGGATGCAGGCCGCGCTCGAGGTGGTACATGCGCAGACGCTCCGGCTCCACGTCCAGCTCGGCAAGGGCCTTTTGTACCGACGCAACCCGCTTGGCCGCCCGCTGGCTACCTTTGACGTTGTGGCAGCTGTCTGTCGGGCAGCCGACCACGTACACCCCATCGGCCCCGTCTTCAAAGGCCTTGAGCAGGTCAGTCTCTTCCAGTCTGCCCGTGCAAACCAAGCGGGTCAGGGTGATGTTGGCGGGGAAATTCAAGCCCCGCAGCACGGTGCCGCCTTCAGCGCAGCTTTGTTGGGAGGCGTAATGGCAGGTGAACAGCCGGATATCCGGTGTGAAATTCATGGCATCGCTCCGCTGGGTTCAGTTTGCGCCGCAGGCGGCGAGCAGCCGCTCGTCTTCGGCTTGATTGAGAACGATGGCCTGCGCCGGACATTCACCTGCGCAGATGCCGCAGGCCCGGCATTCGGTCGCGTCAATCGCGGCCACGCCCTGCTGGTCAATCTTGGGAATGCCCCATGGGCAGACGCGGACACAGGTCAGACAGGAGACGCAAAGATCACGCTGCACCTGCGCCGCCTTGCCTTTCTCGACCAACTGCGCCTCAGTGACATAGCCTTTTTTGAGAGCCAGTTTGCGCAGAACGGCCATGATGTCGGCAAAACCGACGTTCTGCGGGCAGACCGGCACGCAGCTTCGGCAGCCAGAGCAGTACCAGAGAAGGTCAGAGGAAAGCAGCCGCTCCTCCATGCCCAGCCGGATCATATGAATGATTTTGCGGGGATCGTAGGCCGGAACCGCCATACTCACCGGGCACGCGCCGGAACACGCGCCGCAGGCAAAGCAGGAATTCAGGTGTTCGCCACCGGGTTCAGTCGCCACCTCGGCACTAAAGCCGGAGTGTGCTGGAAAGACGTGAAGAGACATGCTGCCACCTTGAAATGTTGTATATGGTAAATGAGGAATGATCAATCAGGTAGCGCATAAGTACCCCATTCACGCTGTTTTGTCAACTCTGCCCCTCTATCCACCGCAGCCTATTTGCCGAAATTGCAGACCGGATAATGGCAAATGGCGCAATTTCTGCAAAGGCCGCCGTGACCCATTGCGGCAACGTCTTCCCGGCTCAGGTGTTCACCAGTCAGAATGCGCGGCAGCACCAAATCAAATACAGTGATTTTATGGAACATGCCGCAAGCTGGCAGGCCAATAACCGGCACGCTGCCGATTTTGCCAACCAAGAACATCGCTCCGGGCAGCACTGGCGTGCCATAGACAATGTCCTCTGCGCCTGCGTCACGGATGCCTTTGCGGGTCACGTCGTCAGGATCCACCGACATGCCGCCGGACGTGATGATCAACTCCGCTCCCGCCTCCAAGCAAAGCCGAATTTCCACAGCAATCAAGGCTGCGTCATCCGGCGCAAAGCCAACCCGCACCACCTCTGAGCCAAACGCGGTCAGCTTGCCGCGCAGGACAGCCTCAAACTTGTCCTCAATCCGGCCATGAAAGACCTCGCTGCCGGTGATGACCAGCCCCGCTTTGATGCTGGGCAGCGGCAGCACTCGGACGATCTTCCCTGCTGTTTCAGCAGCCGCAGCAGCCTCTGCGACCAATTTTCGCTCGCCGACCAAGGGAATCAGACGGACTGCGGCCACCTGCTCGCCCTTCTTCACCGGCGTGCAGTCGTGCAGCGTGGAACAGGACACCTCTCCGAGCAGATTGAAGCGGAACAGTGCCTCTTTGTTGATCCGCAGCAGCCCGTCGTGCGCAGCAGTGATGCTAACCTTGCCCTCGTTCACATCGTCGGAATATTCCACGCCGCAGCCAACCAGCGCAGCGGCCAACAGCAGCGCGGCCTCGTTTTCGTGAATCTCGGTTTCGGTCAGTTCAAGGACATAGACATGCTCCTTGCCCAGCCGCCGCAGATGCTCCACATCCTCCAAGCGGATGACATGGCCTTTTCTGAAAGCCCGTCCTTTGCATTTGCCGGGAACAATCTCCGTGATGTCGTGGGGCAGCACCATGCCCACCGCCTGCTCAACGGGTATCTGTTGCTTCATCTTTCCAGCCTCCTGTGTTGTTTTGCTGGCAGCGGCCCGCGTTTATGGTACTATAGACATCTGCTGCCCCTTTTTCCGCCGGGCGGCCTTCTCGTTGAACTCACACCCATGAAGAAGCCATGATTAGCCAGAAACTCCTCGACATTATAGCCTGCCCAAAATGCAAAGGGCCGGTGCAGTTCACCGAAAAGCAGGACGGCCTTGCTTGTTTATCCTGTCAGCTTGTCTATGAAGTCCGGGATGATATCCCAATCATGCTGATTGATGAGGCCAAGCCGCTGCGGATGCCAGCTTGATCCTTGTGTTGATCAGGATGACAGCTATGGAACTTCGGGATTGCTTTGCTTTCCCGCAGCGTTTTCCTGCTCCTTCATCCGGCGTAGCTGCTCAAGGCAATGCTCCACGCCCGCAAGCTGGCCTGCCGCTTGGCCAAAATCAGGCTACGGCGAAGCTGCGCATCGATCTTAAAATATCTTGTTCATCAAACAGGGCTTCCAGCTCTAAGATACTGAAAGCATCGACGCAGTGGCTTGTCATGCAACTTGAATGGAAGAATTCCGTCAAATAAAGATGTTCTGTGCTCGCCTGTTTTGAGGTATTCATTTATGCACTTGGCGACGAACTCAGATAGTTTGATTGGAACAGCATTGCCGATCATCTGCTCCAGATCAGTTTGCGTCCCTGAAAATTGAAACGATTTTGGAAAAGTCTGGATATAGCTCCGTTCGATTGTTGTCAGCGGACGAATTGCATCAAGACTGACACCGGCAGGATCGCACGTATTCAGTTTATATCCTTTCGGGACCGGGCGGTTCACGCCGCGCACTGTCGGGCTTGGCTCGTCAATACTGAATATCCCCCGCCGGTTGTAATTGCGTGGATGACGGTAATAATATTCCACCCCCAGAGAATTGCCTAAATATTCTCTGACGGTCATTGGTTGATCTGACAAATTGTTTTGCATAATATTTGTCAGTGCATTATGCCTGCCGCCAAGCTGGCCGATGAGAAAAAAACGTTTCCGCGCCTGAGGTGCCCCGCAGAGCGAAGCATCAAGGATGGCTGAGGTTAGTCCGTAGCCTGTGCCTTGGAGTTGTTCGATAATTTCAGACAGCACGTGACTTTTTTTGATTCGCTCAACATTCTCCATGACAAACCATTTCGGCTTGACTGCGCAGACAATGTTTGCAAACTTGAACGTCAAATCTGCCCTGCCTTGACTGGTGTCACGCTTGCCTGCGCTCGAAAAATCTTGGCAAGGCGGCCCACCCATGATCATTTCAGGATGAAATTGTTCGATTTTCCGTATGGAAGAATTTTCATCATTCAGGTCGTGCAAGAAAACAGGATGGATGAAATTTTTCTGGTACACTGCGACAGCTTTTTCCCAGTTATCAAAAGCAGCAACAACATCATATCCTGCATTCTTGAATCCAAGAGAAAGACCGCCGCAGCCGGAAAAAATGTCAACGCATCTCATAGAAACAATCCGGGAGAATTAAAAATTATAGCATCGAATCTTCTTTCAGGACTGAGCAGGTTTTGCCCGCCGCCAAGAATGATATTTTTTATTTCTCCATTCGTGATTATTGGCTGTTCCAACCGCCTGCATCGCATATATTTATTCGTTATATTCCCAGCAGAAGCAAACGCTTTGTCATTTTTTGTATTATATGAGAGTGTGTCAACGATCAGCTCATGATTGAATCGGCCATTACTTTTGATATCATGCAACATCTTACACAGCCAGACCGCAGTCCGTGTCTGTCTGTTGATTCCGTTCGCTTCTTTATTTTTGTTTGCTATCTGTGAGATGAAATAACAAAATGCCGCATCGCTCCACACGAAAACATCCAAGCAGTTCTCTGCAAGCTCAGGCGATTTGCCAACAGTTTTCCATACAGGCTGAATGAGAAACGGCTTTTGCTGCGCTTCCAAGCTGAAAGATATTTTCTCAACCGTTTCAATGAGCAGCGGAATTTCAGCAAGTATCTCTCTCGGCTGTGTCCAATCGCACAGTTTGAATTCAGGAATATTTTCAGAGAGGGTATTTTTCAAGCCTGATGCCACGCTGCAAGCAAGATACGCAATGGTGTCTGGACGGACAACAATCTCGCTGCCATAGTCTCGTTCAAGCAAATCACAAGTTGTGTTGTCAGGCAGCGCGGTCAGTTTAACTTCTAATCCAGCTAAACACTCGCCGGTGTCAGCGCGTTGAATGACCAAGTCTGTCCGAGGAAGAACTCCAACAAGAAAACGCTGGTACGGAGAATGCTGTGCTTCAAAAGCAAAATAAATTTGACCACCAAGGGGATCAATGCCTAAGACTTGATCTATGGTTGTAAACGTTTGGGTGAATTTGCCATGATCAATACAGAGGTAATTAGCTGCTATCTTTTTTGATGCGAGATAGCAGCACAGTGCCGCAGGAAATGAGGAGTTAAATTGATTTTTACCCCATGCTTCCTTTTGGGTAAAATCTCTATTGCTCCTATTCAGGCCAAAGAGTCCCGGCTGCATTTCTGTCATGGTTCATTGCCGCTCATGAATGCAGCGGAAAGGTTGTTTTCATTGCCCATGATTTTGAAGCCACTGAACGGAGCCGAAACCGCTTTCGACTCCGCTCAGGCAGCTCTTTAGCAACAGAGGCAAAAGATTTTTTGTCCTTACAGGTGATGCAACAATGACCTTTCATCAGGCCGCTTTCCGCCGCGTTTCGTCACGGGTTACAGCAGGATATTCACCCTTACTGATCACCTCCTCGCTGATCACGCATTCCACCGCGCAGTCATCCGAGGGCAGCTCATACATCACGTCCAGCATCGCGCTTTCCATCACCGAGCGCAGCCCGCGCGCTCCAGCCTTGCGCTCCATCGCCTTTTTAGCAGCAGCGGACAGAGCTTCTTCGGTGAAACGGAGCGTGATGCCTTCCAAGTCGAAGAGCTTGATGTACTGCTTGGTCAGGGCATTTTTTGGCTCTTTGAGGATGCGAATCAGGTCTTCCTCGCGCAACTCACGCATCGGTGCGATAACCGGCAGACGGCCCACCAGCTCTGGGATCAGGCCGAATTTGAGCAGGTCTTCCGGCTGCACTTCAGCCAGCAGCTCGCCCTCGCTCTTCTCTTCGTCTAAGCGAATTTTCGCACCAAAGCCGATGGATTTTTTCCCTGCCCGCCGTTTGATCACTCTGTCCAAGCCGACAAAGGCCCCACCGACAATAAACAAGATGTCAGTCGTGTCAATCTTGATCAAATCCTGCTGCGGATGCTTGCGCCCGCCTTTGGGCGGCACCGAGGCGGTGGTGCCCTCGATCATCTTGAGCAAAGCCTGCTGCACACCTTCGCCGGACACATCGCGGGTCAACGAAGGCGAGTCAGACTTGCGGGCGATTTTGTCAATTTCGTCAATATAAACAATGCCACGCTGCGCCCGCTCCACGTCGTAATCCGCCGCCTGAAGCAGGCCGACCAGAATCGTCTCCACGTCGTCGCCGACATAGCCAGCCTCGGTCAGCGTGGTCGCGTCGGCGATGCTGAACGGCACGTTGAGGACGCGGGCCAAGGTTTGCGCAAGCAGCGTTTTGCCGCTGCCGGTCGGGCCGATCAGGACGATGTTCGACTTCTGGATTTCCACTGCATCGACATCATTTTTGCCCGCAGTACGGGAACTGATCCGCTTGTAATGATTATGCACAGCCACGGCCAGCACCCGCTTGGCAAAGTCTTGGCCGATCACATACTCATTCAGATGCGCGTTGATTTCTTTCGGCTTGAGCAAGCGGGGCGGCTCGACAACAGGCACAGTCTTACCATCGACCGGCTCTTTCATCATGCCACTACAGATTTCTACACACTCGCTGCAAATATAGACATCAGGGCCAGCAATTAGCCGGGCAACCTCTGCTTCTTCTCTGCCACAGAAGGAGCAAGAGCGCGATCCAGCGGGATTGCCGGAAAGTTCATCACTCATGCCCGCTCCTCCTTCTTACCCTTACCGCCTTCTTCTCTGCGATCCAGCACCTTATCGATCAGGCCGTATTCCTTAGCTTCCAAAGCGGTCATGAAGTTGTCGCGTTCGGTGTCCTGCTCGATCTGCTTCACTGGCTTGCCAGTGTGATGGGCGAGGATGTTGTTGAGATCAGCTCGCATCCGCAGGATTTCTCTGGCGTGAATCTCAATGTCCGTGGCTTGGCCCTGATACCCGCCCATTGGCTGATGGATCATAATCCGGGAATTGGGCAGAGCAAAACGTTTGCCCGCCGCGCCTGCGGCTAAAAGCAGCGCACCCATTGAAGCAGCTTGACCCATGCAGAGCGTGGAGACATCACAGCGGATATACTGCATGGTGTCGTAAATCGCCATGCCTGCGGTCACGGAGCCGCCGGGTGAGTTGATGTAAAAGGTGATATCTTTGTCAGGGTCTTCGGCTTCGAGAAAGAGCATCTGGGCGACAATGACACTGGCCACGTCGTCGTTGACCGGCGTGCCGAGAAAAACAATGCGCTCACGCAGCAGACGGGAATAAATGTCAAAAGCCCGCTCGCCGCGCGGACTCTGCTCAACCACCATAGGGACAAGATTCATGATCGCTCCTTATTAAAAAACAAAAGCCGGACAGCGCGCGCAGCAGTCTGTCCGGCTGTCTGACAAAAGAAAAAAACAGTCTACGCCGCCTGCGGCTCCGCTACTTCCGGGGCCGCAGCCTCAGTGATCTTGGCTGCATCCAGCAGGAAGCGCAGGATCTTTTCATTCAGCAGCTCGGCAATGAACGGCATGATTTCCTCACGCCGCTGGAAGTATTTCTTCACTTCCGGGAGGCTCATGTTGTACTGCTTGGCGATGCGCTGATAACCGCGCTCCATGTCTTCGTCCGCCAGCTTGATTTCCTCCAGCTCAGCCACTTTTTTGAGCAGGAAATCACCTTTCACCCGCTTTTCAGCGGCCTCGCGGTTCTGTTTGGCCAGCTCCTCGCGCTTGATGCCCGCAGTCTCCAAGGTCAAACCAGCGCGTTTCAGCCGCTCCTCGGTCTGGTTGATCATTTCCTCCACCTCGTAGGCAACCGCCCGCTCCGGCACCGGGAACTGATTTGCACTAATCAGTTTCTGCATCAGACGGTCGGCCAAGTCGCCCTCAAGGGCGGCCTCGCGCTGCTGGCGCAGGTCATCCGACAGCGCAGCCCGCAGTTCAGCCAAGCTACTGTATTTGGCATCGACATCCTTGGCGAATTCGTCATCAAGGGCTGGTTTGACCCGCTCTTTGATCTCCTTCACGTCCACCTTGAACTCGATCTTCTTGCCCGCCATGACTGGATTGGGATAATCCGCCGGAAACTCCGTCTCGTACAGGGCAGATTCGCCTTTCTTCAAGCCGATGAGCTGCTCCTCGAACTCCTCGCCCAGCCGCTTAGCTCCCACGTCGATGGAATAATTCTCGTTATGCACTTCCTTCATCGGCTTTTCATTGTGAAAGCCCTGAAAGTCCACCGTGACGATGTCGTCTTCGGTGATGCCGTGGTCGTCATCAGCAGTTTTCAGTACAGCATACTTGCGGCGCAGCTCCTCAATTTTACGGTCAACATCAGCGTCGGTCACATGCACCGCAGGCTTCTCAACCTCCACGCCCTTGTATTCACTGATCTCAAAGACCGGCTTGACATCGACATGCGCGACATAGACAAAGCTGCCGTCATCGGCAAAACGGGTCTCGCGGATTTCAGGATGCACGACCACGTCCAAGCCTTTTTCTTCGACCGCGTCAAAGTAAGTATCCTGCACCAGCTTTTCCGCAACTTCGGCCTGCACCTTGGGGCCGTAGTTCTTCTCCAGTATGGTCATGGGCACTTTGCCCTTGCGGAATCCCTTGAGATGAACATCCTTCTTCAGTTTGCCATAGGCACTGTCAAGCTCGTCGCGCACAGCCTCCGCAGGCACGGTGACTGTCACCTTCCGGGTCAGCTCGCTGAGTTCTTCAACTGCAATTTCCATTGACTCAAATACCTTAGTTCGGGTTGCCTGCCCTAGGCAGAAGTTATCTCAATCCAGACAGGCGCACATTCGGCTCATGCCGCCTATTTTCTGAATATGGGATTGTGTTCGTTGAGGAATTGGTGCGAGAGGGGGGATTTGAACCCCCATGCCCGAAGGTGCTGGATCCTAAGTCCAGTGCGTCTGCCAGTTTCGCCACTCTCGCGTTAATCCTGTAGTATTAATCAATGAACAGCTCTTCGTCAAGGGCGGTGACGAAGAAAATGCGCAATGGAGGCAGATTCGTAGAATGCAGGGTAAAAATAAACCGTCCTTGGCCGCCGCCGGGTGATGTTCTTGCACCATTTGGCTGTGTTCAATATATTTAAAGAATACAGCTTGATTTCGTTGAATCATCGGAGATGAAATATTGCCGCATGTCAAAAACATGTGCGCTGCATGTAATCCCTGAGGAATGACGTGGCTCTCACATGACGACAGTCCGTTGTTGACAGCGGACAGGACGGATGCTACTGTGGAGGAGGTTGTCGCCTTGTCCGCCGCTGCTGTTTTAAGCAAAGAAAAATCTGCCCATGAGAGTGATGTATGTTTGGACTTGGAATGCCTGAATTGATTATTATTTTGGTGATTGTGGTCATTATTTTCGGAGCCGGTAAGCTGCCGGAGATTGGTTCCGGCATCGGCAAGGGAATCAGAAATTTTAAAGACAGCGTCAAAAAATCGGACGATGAGCCGAAGGTGATTGAGGGAGAAGGGAAAGGCAGGGAAAGCTGAAGCGCAGCTCGGATGATAACATTTTCACAAGCGCGGAGCCGTCATGTTCGGACTTGGAACCCCTGAGTTATTCGTGATTCTCGCCATTGCCTTCCTGCTCTTCGGCGGTAAAAAACTGCCGGAGATCGGCGCAGGTTTGGGCAAAGCGATCCGTTCATTCAAAAACGGAATAGACGAGGTCGAGGATGCAACCGGCATGGGCATTGCAAAGAAGCTGCCCGGTGTGCGGGAGGCAGTCGCAGTGCAGGAGAAGATTGATCAGGTGAAGAATATCGGCAAACTGCTGGAGAAATAATATTGCGCCAACATCGCCAGAGGGCAAGCAGTCAGCTTGCCTTTTTTATTCTGGCATTACATTGCTGTCGTTTCTGTCAATCCCCATGAGCAGGGCCAGCATTCCGCCGATAAGATAGAGCAAGCCGCCAGCCCAGAGTATGTCGCTGGGAAAATGACCGCCTTGGAGAATGCGGGCGACTCCAACGAGGGAACCGAACAACAGCCCTAACGCCAGAAAGCCTGCCGCCACACGCCGTTGCTGCTCTCGCAGCACAAACCATGGAGTTATGACGGCAAACGCGATCGCCGCATGACCAGAAGGAAAAGAGCTGTTCGTACCCGCCTTGCCCGGCTGCCAAAAGGGCGTGAACTGCTCGCTGCCGCCGAATTCGACAATTTCTCTGGGCCGCGCTCGTCCATACTGTTCCTTCAGAAGGAAATTCACTGCAAGACCAGGGCCAAGCGCGAGAAAAAGAAGGACAAAGCCCGCCTGCCTGCGCCAAGGAACACATTGATAGAAAAAAAAACTGGTCAGAAAGATAAGCAGGGAAGTGGCAGCAAGCAGCACGGCAGGTACTGCCGCCCAGCGGTACAGAATATTCCACGGAAAAAGATTGCCTGCAGGCCAAGCCCAGCTAGAAGCAGGCAGCACGGCGGCAATCGAAAGATCGCGGGGAACCAGGGAAAAAATTCGGCGGTCTGCATCTGTGAGCCAAAGGACGAAACTTACCAGCAGCAAAAAAAGCAACACGAAGGCAAGTTCAAGCAGTCTTTTTTTCACCATGCGCATTGGAAAGACGGAAGAAAAGCGGTGGCTGAAGAAGGGAATTCCAGCCAAGCGCAGTTTTTTGTTTGCACCCTTGCATGAATGATACTATAGTGTCCGCTGCCGCTTGATTGCAAAGTGGCATTCACCCGAGGGCGGGTAGCTCAGATGGATAGAGTGTTGGCCTCCGAAGCCAAAGGTCGCGGGTTCGAATCCCGCCTCGCCCACCAGTCGCATTCTGCATAATTTCTCTTGAGCTGAACCAGAGCGTCAGTCCCCTCGTATTATCGTAACGCACTGCGTTTATTTCTCAATCGTCAGCACGGCGACATAAGAATTTACGTCAATCGTCTGGTTGGCTTCAGGATGCGGTTTTAGCTCCTTCAGCGTGATATTGTGATCGCTGTAGCGGTAGGTCTGCTGAAATTGCGAATTGGTGTTGAGAATCGCCGCCTGATTGCCGTCTCCGGTCAGCTCCAGCACAATTTCTGCATTGCCTGCCCAAGAGCACTGCGTTCCTGTCGGACAGCGTGAGTCGCTGGTGACAGCGGCAAACTGGATGCGGAAGCCGTCCTCCTCAGCAGCGGCATTATAGCGTAACTCGATGGTCTTAGGCGGAGTTGGCACCTCCGGCTTGTCTTTGGCGCAGGATGCGGTCAGCACGGCCAAACAGCCACAACACAGCAGCATCTTTTTCATGATTTCTTCCCTTCCGTTTTGTTGAGCCGAAGGCGCAGGCAGATCATCAGCCTTCGCAGTTTGCCGCAATGGCTTTCAGTTTACTATATTGATTTTCCACCGAGCGCACCAGCGTAAACTGCACTCTGGCCCGAAAAAGGTTCTGCTCCGGGTGATCAACCTTGAAGTAACGGCTGCCTGACAGATAATCACTGTAAAAGCGCAGACCCAACTCCAGACTGATCAGGCGTGCGCTGTCCACGATCAGCCGCCGGTCGCCGGGCTGGAGCAGATGAGCAGCGTGGGACAAGTAACCTGTAAGCACGGCCGCGAACAGCACTTGGTCAAAGACAATTTCGTCCAGATGCTGCACGTCCTCGCCTTTGGGATTGCAGCAGGAGCGCAGGCAGTCGCCGAGATCGTGGAGAAGCAGGCCGGGCTTAACCGTGTCCAAGTCAATCAGACTGACCACGCGCTTGCTGTCCTGCGAAAAGAGAAAATTGCCAACCTTGGGATCGCCGTGGACAGCCTGCTCGGTGATTTCACCCCGCAGACGGGCATCTTCCAGTAGGCGCATGTCCGCCCTGCGCTGCTCGATAAAGTCGCGGCAGTCCGCAGCCTCTGGCAGGCAGTCGCCTGTAAGAGCGGCATCATAGTGTGCCAAATACAGCGGCGTGTTGTGGAAGCCGGGCAGCGTGTCAGCCAGTGGCGGAGGCGGCAGGCTGGCCAGCAACAGGTGAAAGATGCCAAGTGCGGCTCCGAGTGCCTGAGCCTGCGCTGGACTGCTGATCGCCTCCAGTGCCTGAGTGCCGTCGAGATGCGAGAGCAGCCGCCACCATGCGCCGTTGCTGTCAACCCACGCTGTCTCTCCACCCGGACTGCTGAAGACGCAAAAAGTTTTGAAGCCGCTGGCTTCCGGCAGATTGCCCCGGAGATGCTCCGTCACCCGGCAAAGATTTGCCTGTACTGCGGCGGGATCGGGAAACACTGCTGGATTCAGCCGCTGAAGGACGCATTTTGCGCCCGCTGCTGTTGTCACCAGCCACGTGTCGTTGACCCTGCCGCTGCCCAGCGGAGCAAGCGCAGCCAGCTCTTCGTCAGGCCGGAACACAGCGAAGGCTTGGCGGCAGAACACGGTCACAACTGAGGCTCCGCTGGGCGGTCAGCTCTGTCCCAGCATTGCCCTGCCAGATATTTCTTCGCATTCAAACCCACCTTCCGCCGGGCGGCTTCAACACTCAGGGCCATTGCCAAATTTTTCGGACTGTGAAATCGCTCCCAGTTCCGTTCAGCGGCGAAGGTGCGAAGGAAGATCGCCAGCTTTTCAAGGGAAGTGAACATCATGATGCGCAAAAAGAAGAAAGGGCAGGCAAAGTGCCCGCCCCTAAATGGATCGCGGTGAAATCCGCGCTTAGTCCTCGTATTTCAGAGCCACGTACTTGCTGTACTCGCCAGAACGCACCCGCAGCAGCACCTGCTTGGAGTCGCCGCCTTTTTTAAGGGCATCCTTCAGTTCGGCCAAGCTGTGCACCCGAATTTTATTCACTTCCTCGATAAGCTGGCCCGGTTCAATGCCGACATTGCCAGCAGGGCTGCCTTCCTCGACTTCAGCGACAATCACCCCCTGCCCTTTGCTGTAGCCAAACTGTTCGGCCAAATCCGGGGTCAGTTCCTTCAACGTGAGGCCCAGCTTGTCGAGCACCGAGCCGCTCAACTGCTTGATTTTATTTTTTACGCTCTCACTGAAATCCGAAGGCTGCTCTGCGATCACCACGCTCACCTGCTCCTTATGGCCGTCCCGGACGATCTCCAAGGTGATGCTGCTGCCCGGCGCGGTCATAGCTATCCGGTTGCGCAGATCAGTCACATCGGCCAGCTTGCTGCCATTGAGGGAAAGAACAATATCGCCCTGCTTGAGGCCAGCCTTTTCCGCAGGCGAACCAGGAGTGATTTCCGATACTAAGATGCCGCCTTCAGTTTTGCCTGCCCCAAAGGATTGGGCGAGATTTTCATCCATGTCCTGAATGATCAGCCCCAGCCAGCCGCGCACCACCTTGCCGTGGCTGCGAAGCTGCTCCTCCACCGATTTGGCCATGTTGACCGGGATGGCAAAGCCGATGCCCATGTAGCCGCCAGTGCGCGAAAAAATAGCGGTGTTGATGCCCACGGCCTGACCTTTGATGTTCAGCAGAGGTCCGCCTGAGTTGCCCGGATTGATGGCCGCGTC
>DHWV01000103.1:0-5007 GCA_002413355.1 Desulfobulbaceae bacterium UBA5173
TTCAGCATAGTATCAAATGTGCTGCGCTGCCCCCCCCCCTGTTGACCGCCTGAAATCCTCATTGCTGAGACCCTGCACTGTTTCATCATATCTCATGTGCATAGATTGCCATACGGGACACAACTTACGCAAGAGGTCTAATATCGCGCTCACGTCATACGTGATGCCAAGGCTCCGTTCAACCTCGCGAATACTCAAACCGTCTTCCACAACTAACCGCACGGCTTCACGCTTAAAATCTGGATCGTACCTTCAATTGCCCGAAGACTGGAGACAGCAGCGGCTTCTTCAAGAAATGGTCGGAACAGTAAGGCCTCTGCCTCATACCACCTTGTTGTTTTTTCGTAGTCTTTCCTTCTTTTTTCGTGTAAACAATAACTGCCTTTTCTGCTGAGGCGGTGCCAAAACGGTACGTGTCGGCCTTGCCGCAGGCAAGTTTGCATCAAAATTGTTGATAATTAACCAGGGAGCTGCTTATGCGAATTGCGGTTATAAAGGAAAGCTATCCGGGCGAACGACGAGTTCCCCTGATTCCGGCGACAGCGGAAAAGCTGGTCAAGCTGGACGCGGAGCTACTGATTGAGTCCGGGCTGGGCCTGAGTTGCCGGTTTACGGATGCAGAGTATGAAAAGGCCGGGGCTACAGTCAGCACCTCACGCCGCGAGCTGCTTCAGTCCGCCGACATGGTGCTCCGCCTGCGCAAGCCGCCTGCGGACGAGATTGAGCTGATGAAAAAAGGTTGCATTCACGTCAGCTATCTTGATCCCTTCAATGAGGCAGAGCTGGTCGAGCTGCTGCGCCGGGCAGGCATTTCGGCGGTCAGCTTGGAGATGATTCCGCGCAGCACTGTGGCCCAGAAGATGGACGTGCTGTCCTCGCAGGCCAACATCGGCGGCTATGCGGCGGCGATCCTTGCCGCCGAGCATTTGGACAAGATTTTTCCCATGATGACTACGCCCGCAGGCACGATCAAACCCGCCAGGGTCTTTGTGATCGGGGTGGGTGTGGCGGGTTTGCAGGCCATCGCCACGGCCAAACGGCTTGGCGCGGTGGTTGAAGCCTTTGACACCCGGCCTGTGGTCGAGGAGCAAGTCAAATCGCTGGGCGCAAAGTTCGTCAAGATTGATCTTGGTGAAACCGGCCAGACCAAGGACGGCTATGCCAAGGCCCTCACGCCGGAACAGCTCGCCGTGCAGAAGGAGGGCATGGCTAAAGCCTGCGCCCGTGCTGACGTGGTCATCACCACGGCCCAGCTTTTTGGCCGCCGTGCACCGCGTTTGATCGATCAGAACATGTTGGCCGGGATGCGGCCCGGCTCGGTGCTGATTGACATGGCTGTGGAAAGCGGCGGCAACATTGAAGGTTCGGAGCTGGATACGATCATTGAGGTCAGCGGAGTGAAAGTCATTGGCTTCGGCAACCTGCCAGGCCGCTTCGCCGAGACTGCCAGCCAGATGTATTCCGCTAACATCGGCAACTTTGTCGAGCACTTCTGGGATAAGCAGGCTAAGGTCTTCCAGCTTAATCGTAACGATGAGATCATAAAAGGCGCGTTGATCACCCATGAGGGCGAAATCGTCAGCGAGATGTATAAAAGCATCGCCAACAAGTAAGGATGAGAGCCGCCGCCCTGTTCAAGAGTAGCTAATCCCAAGCCAAGCAACAAGGACTGCCCTTGTCCGGTTTCATGCTTTGTTGGTGAATCTACCACACCTCCCACCAAGACTCCCCATGCTCATGTGAGATGATCTCGCATGAGCATGGAAGCCTGCCTTGCATGGACATGCTGGCTTGCTGGCATGAGTGTGAAAATTTGCTGGCACACGTGTAGTGACCTTCATCTCATGGACGTGAAAAAAAATTTCATGAGTGTGCTGCTCTTTTTCGGCGATGGAGAAGCGGTAAAATGGATGAGGGGGGCGGAGTTCCAGCTTGCCTTTTGCTGAGGAAGCAGTAAATTCTATTGTATTCTGCGAGATACTTACTCATAAAGGCACAGGAGAGAATCCCCATGGTACCTATCGTTGTTGCAATCGTTGTGGTTCTGCTGACAGGACTCCGTATTGCTCAAGAGTATGAGCGGGGAGTGGTCTTCCGGCTTGGCCGCTATGTTGGCCTGCGTGGGCCGGGACTGTACTGGGTTATGCCGCTTGGGATCGAACGGGTGGTGACGATTGACATCCGCACACGGACGATGTCTGCTGAGCAGCAGGAAACCATTACGCGGGACAGTGTCACGGTCAAGCTCAACGCCGTGCTCTGGTATCGAGTTACCGATGCAGCCAAGTCAGTTATTGAGGTTGCGGACGTAGCGACAGCGGTCTATCAGCTTGCCCTGACGAGCCTGCGCAACTCCATTGGCCAGCATGATCTCGACGAAGTGCTACAAGAGCGGGACAAAATCAATCACCTGCTGCATCAGAATCTTGTTGACTCCACCGCCTCATGGGGTGTGAAGGTAGAACGTTTTGAGATGAAGGATGTGGAGCTGCCTGAAGCGATGCAGGAGGTGATGGCAATGCAGGCGCAGGCGATTCGCGAGAAGCGCGCCCGCATCATCAAAGCTGAGGCGGAGCTAGAAGCATCGAAGAAGCTTTCGGAAGCAGCCCAGCAGATGGCAAATAATCCTTTAGCACTCGAACTGCGACGGATGCAAATGCTGACAGAGGTTGGTGCAGAGAACAACAGCACTACCGTGATGATGATCCCGGCTGATTTCGTGTCGCTTGCTAAGAATGTCAGCGAATACCTACACGACCGCAAGCCAAGTGCTGCGCCGCCCAAGGCATGAAGTACAGCAAACTGGCTTTGAACACTATCAAACAGGAGCAACAGTCTTGCCCATGACCTTGACCCAATCAGCAGTGCTTGCAGTAATCGAAGGCTTGACAGAATTTCTGCCTGTGTCCTCAACCGGGCACATGATGCTTGCCTCTGCCGCGATGAAGATGCAGAAGAACGAATTTCTGAAGACCTTTGAAATAGTGGTTCAGCTCGGCGCGGTATTCGCCATCGTCCTGATCTACGCCAAGCAGTTCCTCAAAGGCATAAGCCTGCATCTCAAGCTGATCACAGCATTTCTGCCCACAGCTGTGATTGGCTTTCTGGCCTATGACAGCATTAATACCTTGCTCGACAAGCCTGCTGTTGCGGCGGTCTCGCTGATTGTTGGCGGAGTTGTTCTGATCCTTATTGACCGGCATGTGACGCAAAAGGATTCTGCAACGCCGACGCTGGAGATGATCTCTTATAAGAATGCTTTTCTCATCGGCCTGATTCAATGCGTGTCGATGATTCCTGGCGTGTCGCGGGCAGCGGCCACCATCATCGGCGGCATCTTCAATGGTTTGGACAAGAAGCAGGCCACCGAGTTCTCGTTTCTGCTGGCCGTGCCCACCATGTGCGCCGCGACAGGCTACAAGTTGCTGAAAACGCCGCTCGCCTTTTCCGGTGCTGAAGTGCAGCTACTTCTGCTTGGTTCAGCAGTTGCTTTTGTCGTGGCCGGGATCACGGTGCTCGTCTTCCGCCGCCTGGTGGAACGCTACGGCTTCAAGCACTTTGGCTATTACAGAATAGCGGTCGGCCTGATCTTTCTCTTGACCATGACCTGACGGACGCGCTGCCGGACTCAGTCCTGAAAAGGGATGAGCGATGCGGAGCAATCGGGTTGAGTATCCCGGAGTGAAAACTACGGGCGATGCAGTGGAGCTGGGTTGAGTAACCCAGGCAGAATTCTACGGGCGATGAATTTACTGACACAAGGAGATCGAAACATAATGCGCACACGAGAGGAATGCTCTGCGCGGCAGAGCACGAACAGGCTGCGTCAGGCAGTACGGACAGCATGTGCAGCCGGGCTGCTGCTGGCCATAGGAGCGGCGCAGGCAGACGCGGCCGCTGGCCATGCCGTCGCGCCAGTGGACTACTGGTCGCTGCTTTTTGTCTTTGCCTTGGCCACCTTCATCGGCTTAGGCATCATCCGCCGCGTGTCGCGGCTGCTGCACACGCCGCTGATGTCCATCACCAATGCGATCTCGGCTATTGCGGTAGTTGGCTCCATCCTTGTGGCTGGCTCGGACTATCCGACCCCCATCCGCATTCTCGGTGCAATTGCCCTGTTCGCCTCGATGACCAACATTGTCAGCGGCTTCCTAATTACCGACCGGATGCTCAAAATGTATAAGACGGACACGGCCAAAAAGACAGAAGGAGACGAGCCATGACCGCTTCGTGGACGCAGGCAGCCTATCTGATTGCCACTATCTTGTTTGTCTTCGCGCTGCACTGGATGAACCATCCGATGACGGCGCGGCGCGGCGTATTCTCCGGCGTGGCGGCTATGGTGATTGCCATCCTTGCCACGTGGGCGCAGCCTACGGTTGTGCATCATCTGTGGATCATTGTCCCGCTCTTAGCCGGTGTAGCGGTGGGCTGGCCGCTCGCGCTGGTGCCGCTCACTGCTGTGCCGCAGCGGACGGCCTTGTCCCATGCCTTTGGCGGCTTGGCCGCAGGCTTGGTGGGTACGGCTAAGTATTATCTCTGGCTGGGTGAAGGGCCGGAGCAGCTCACTACCTTCCGCATGGTCGCCATCATCGCCGAGATCATCCTCGGCTTCCTGACCTTCACCGGCAGCCTGATGGCCGCAGGTAAGCTACAGGAAATCAAGTGGATTCCGCAGCGGCCTGTCACCTATGAAGGCCAGAACCTCGTTAACATCGGCACCCTATTACTGGCCCTCATCATCGGCCTGTGGATTGTGCTCAACCCAGCCAGCACCTTGGCTGCTTGCCTCTTTCCGCTGATTATCCTCATCGCCTTAATCTTTGGTGTGATGCTGATCATCCCCATTGGCGGCGCAGACATGCCCACGATCATCGCTATCCTTAACGCCTATGCTGGGCTGTCTGCTGTGGCGATGGGCTTTGTCTTGGACAACAAACTGCTGATCACCGCCGGGGCCTTGGATGGTTCCAGCGGCCTCATTCTGTCGATCATCATGTGCAAGGC
>DHWV01000103.1:5247-5431 GCA_002413355.1 Desulfobulbaceae bacterium UBA5173
TCATGTGCAAGGCCATGAACCGCTCCTTCTTCAACGTGCTGTTCGGCGCGTTCGGTCAGGTAACGCAGGCGACGGCAGGCGGTGAGCAGAAGGAGTATAAGACCGACAGCACGGAGAGCGCAGCTCAGATCATGGAGCAGGCGGACACGGTGGTGATCATTCCCGGTTACGGCATGGCCGTGGC
>DHWV01000059.1:0-15628 GCA_002413355.1 Desulfobulbaceae bacterium UBA5173
TATGCAACTGCGTAACTCCTATTTATATACAAAATCTTATTTATGCACAGATCGGTCATCTGCTGATTCCATAGGGTATTATGAGAAAAAGTTGGAATATTATTTAGTTAACAAGAAATCAATGGCTGAAGACCTTGCAAACTTCATTCTTGATGAAAAGAAGTTTCCAAGGCAAGTTGTATCTTTTTATGCTTATCTTGATGCTTTTCCAGTTGAAATGTATGATAGGGTTGCTATGTATACATCATATTGTGGAACTTCCGCATATATCGGAAGAGTATCAAATATAACAAGAACATTCGGAGAACTTTCTTCTGGGAGAATAAACACGTTCAAAATTGAGATGATTGGATATCAATCATCAGGTTCTTTTTCAGCTAATGAATCTCTATCGTTAGGTGACAGTGTTGTTTTTGGACTAGGATGGGATGTATCACCTTGGGGAGGTTTTTGGGATGCAGTGTATAGCGGATGGAACATCCTTTTCTGGAACACCACAGCTTGGGGAAGCTAAAGTGAATCACGGAATAAGAATAGCGGGTATTGCTAGATTTGTAACACTTGATGCTGGCAGGACGGTTTTTGATACCGGATGGAAATGCAACTTGGTTGTTGCTTCCGGCCCTGCTGCTATTGCAGCAATCCTTGCCGGAGAGCAGAGCCTGCAAGATGTGCGGATGGCGATTGGGACAGGAAACACACCACCCTCTGCTGGAGACATTGCTTTAATTGCAGAGGTTGCTTCAGATTATCACCCTTCATTTCAGCGAGATAACGCATCATGGCAAGTTATGGCTTCGTTTATCAATAGCTGGTCTGGTACTTATAGTGAAGCAGGTTTATTTATCGGAAGCAATATGGTATCAAGGATACTTACAACAGGATCGAAGACAGCCAGTCAAATCTTGGTTGGCATGTGGGAAATAACTTTTTCTTGATTCAAAAGGTGATGTTATGGGAACGAACACGACCGGTTTAGCTGGATTTTACCTTCCTGCATCTGGAGAAACAGGGTATAAATCAGCATTCGACGCGGCAATGCAAGCTGCTGATAATGTCATTACTCTTGCGGCAAGAAGAGGAACCTATGTGTTAACAAAATATTCTCCTTCTGCGGCGTTCTCGCTATCTGATGTATATACGACAATACCTGGAAGTAGTGTTTCTTTTACACCATCTTCTATAAGTCAGAAGATAAAGTATCAATTTACTTTTCATGCTCGTAATGCAGGTTCTGATAGTAGTATATATGTCAGGATGTATCGTAACGGAGTCTTGACCAGCACTCCGTTTGTCAAAAGATGGCCGCAATATTCCGAGGAACGTCTGTCAGTTACATACATTCTTGACGGATGGAGTGGAGCTTCTACTCTAGAGCTTAAAGCGAGGCAATACAGTTCTGCACCTGCGGCAAGATTGCACGAGATTTATCTGCTAGATGGCGGAACATCGACGCAATTGGCGGATGCTTTTCTTGAAATTTCTGCAACCATATAGATGGAAGGTTTTGGTGCAAAAGCGTTTAGCAAATCGGTACAGAATCGTTTAGCTCGCTTCAGGCAGGCCGGGCCGGTCAGTCACGCTGAAAAATTTGGTGCGAGGTGCGAAGTACGAGGTTAAGTTCGACCGTCAAAAGATGTTGAAATCGTACCAGCGGCTGCTAAGTGCTGATGCTGTCAATTTACTGAAAAGGTTATAAGAATTACAAATGAAAATTTAGTGTGAGGTAAAGACCAGTTACCTAATGGTAGAGGCGTGTTTGGTTCTCTGGAGAATCCAATTCCGGTTAATGGTTCTATCGGAGAGATAAAGTATTTATCTAAGTTGCGTGGAAAGACCGGAAACGCTCTGATGTTTCATCGTATTGGCTGTATGAGTTCATCTGTGGTTGATAATCCCGTCGATTACTACGAGGTAGTCTGTATGGATGGTACTCAATGGAACCAACTTTACTTTGATTGCTATCATTCAAGACGTTCAAATTTTTGCCCATCTGGTTACACACTCATGCCTTTCAAGAAAAATTTAGGTATAGATATTCCAGGTGGTTTTGGGTGCAACAGCTTAGTCAGCAATTTTCCATATTAACCTATATGGTGAGCGTATTGGTGGAGCTTTTGCAAGGCGCGTTCAAGAAAGTTTGCAAGTGCATTCCTTTAAGCGACTAACCAAAGCTTGAACACGCCAAACTAACCAGACGGCTCAATGAGCAATTCAACGAAGCCGTGGCCAAGGTAGAACGCCTCTGCCTGCTCGTTCCAACACATTGACACCCGCCTGTTTTGCAACTATGGTAACTTACAGAGTTGCTGTAGTTCGGTTCAACAGGAGAAACGTTATGGAACGAGTGATGGACGTGACAGCAGCCCGCCGACAGTTTGGCACCCTGCTGGATGAAGTTTTCCATAAAGGCGATGCGGTGACGGTGGTCAGGAAGGGAAAACCAATGGCCCGTATTGTGCCGGTGGAGCCGTCCGCTGCCCAGAAGGAAGACGGGATTTCGGCGCGGCAAAAGGCATTGCTTGAGGAGCTGGACAGCCTCCCGGCTCTGGCGATGGATGATGAGCCGACCGCTCTTCTGCGAACCATGCGCGAACGGAAACGGAAGCAGGCGGGCAAAGAGTATGGCCGCTGATCTGTATGTGCCGGATGCGAATGTTTTTCTTGAGCACATATACGCTCGGCCTTTGCAGGAGATTTCCAAGAAGATCATCCGGGATGCTGTGCTTGAGCGGATTCAGCTTGCTGTGCCCTGCCTGCTGCTTGATGAAATCACGGAAGTGCTTTGCGGCAATATGGAGAGCCTTGCGGATGTGCAGGCCCACCTGCGGCACCTTGAAAATTTGGCCCGACAGAAGGTGCTGCATGTTGTTGTGCCAAGCTGTGCACTGCGCATGAAGGCGGTGGAGCTGGCCAGAACAGGAAACAAAAAAAGCGGCTGGCCTGAGCTTTCAGACTGCCTGTATCATGCCTTGGCAATTCTGCATGACGGTGTTTTCGTGACCAACGACAGGCGGCATTTTGCCAAGGTGAAGCAGTTCGGCCATATTATGCTGCTTGAGGAGTATGGCGAAAAAAAAAGATGATCTTCCCCTCTTTTGTATAAAACTGCTGATCAAGCCAGAACGACATAGATACGAAAAACTGTTTTCTTATACATGAGAACCGGCTAATGTATAGAAAATCAATTTTTCTATACATGGGAACTGTAAAAAATATCATGTCTGTATCTGCCCTGCCGCTCCTGCCTCCTGCCAACGACTTGGAACCCAAGGAGATTCTGAAGAAAACAGCTTCAGCGCACCGTTACCTTGCCGAACTGAAAGGGCTGGCTTCCACCATTCCGAACCAGTCCATCCTGATTTCTACCCTCACGCTGCAAGAGGCGAAAGACAGTTCGGAGATTGAAAACATCATAACAACGCATGATGAATTGTATAAATCAGAACTGAACCTGATTCTGAACCCTGCGGCCAAAGAGGTGAGCCGCTATGCGGCGGCCTTGCAGAAAGGCTTTGCCCTTGTGCGGACAAGCGGCCTACTGACCATCAACTACATTCTAGAAATTCACAAGGAGCTGGAGCAGAACGACGCTGGCATCAGAAAGGTGCCGGGAACAGAGCTGATCAATGAGCAGACTGGGGTAGTGGTTTATACTCCGCCGCAAGATCATAGGGAAATCCTGCGCCTGATGACCAATCTGGAGCAGTTCATCAATGATGACGCAATGAGCGGCCTTGACCCCTTAGTGAAAATGGCGGTCATTCATCATCAGTTTGAATCCATCCACCCGTTCTATGACGGCAATGGCCGGGCCGGTCGAATCATCAGCATTCTGTACTTAGTCGCTAAAGAGCTGCTGCATATCCCGGTGCTGTATCTGAGCCGCTACATTATCAGAAGCAAGGGCGAATATTACCGCCTGCTGCAAAGGGTGCGGGATGCGGATGACTGGGAAAGCTGGATAATGTACATGCTGCACGGCGTGGAAAGCACGGCCCGGCAGACCATCTGGACGGTCAACGCCATAAAAGCCTTGATGCTGGACTGTAAACACCGCATCCGGGCGGAGCTACCAAAAATCTACAGCCAAGACCTGCTGAACAACCTGTTCAGGCATCCCTACACCAAGATTGAATACCTTCAGAATGACCTGAGCATTTCCCGGCTGACCGCAACAAAGTACCTGAACCAGCTCACGGAACAGGGCTTTCTGCGGAAGGCCAAAGCCGGGCGGCATAATTATTACATCAACCAGCCGCTGATGGACTTGTTCGCCCGCATCCCGGAGCTGTAGAATAGCCGCCATTCCCCTTGCCGGGAGTTTCGCTTTTGCAAAAATTGGTACAGGGCTGGTACGAATGAACGGCAAAAGAAAAAGGAGTTAACCTGATGCAGGTTAACTCCTTGAATTTTCTGGTGGGCTGTGAAGGATTCGAACCTTCGACCAATTGATTAAGAGTCAACTGCTCTACCAGCTGAGCTAACAACCCAGAAAAAAGCTGCCTTTATATATCACAGCCGGGCCGCAAGGTCAAGTGAAAATCTTGCATCGCAGGAAAAAATTATCGGTAGTACAGCCCCGGACTGCCCATCGTCTGCATGACCTGATATAGATGGCGGCGGAATTCGCGGCGGTCGGTGATGCCTTGAATATGGCCGCGTTTGAGGGCATTGCGTACATCGTGGTAGTCCGGCGGGATGTCAATACCTGTGGTCTCGCGGATGACGCGCGGCCCGGCAAAGCCGATCCGGCTAGAGCGGATGGCGAACTGATACGGCGAGCAGCCGAGGAAGGATGCCACCGGCCCGGCGTAGGAATTGTTGTCATAAACGACGATATACAGCCCTCCCGCGTCGATGTACTCGCGCACCGCCATTGTGCATTTCGGCATCTGGGTCACGCCGAGGGTGCCTTCCTGAATGCGGATGCCGCCGGTGGTGTGGATATAGGCCAGCAGAGGCCGCTTCTTGCGCCGGGCAATGTCGCAGGCGCGGACAAACTTCTCACCCTCAGCAGAACCCACTGTGCCGTTGCGGAAATCGGAAAAGAGCATGGTCACAACCAGCTCAATGTCCCTAACCCGCGCCATAAACGTCAGATTGGCGCAGCCCATGCCGGTCTTTGAGCGGGCCGCCTGAAGCCGTTCGTCAAAACCTTCGTAGTTGAGCGGGTTCTTGGAGAAAATGTCGTTGTTAAAAATACGGATCGAGCCGGGATCAAAGACATTCTTCAGATACCACTGATATTCCAGCGGGAAATGATGGCCGCAGTTTTCGCAGACTCCACAAAATTCGCCGTACAGATCAGGTATCCAAAGGTCTTTGCAGCCCTGTTTTTCCGCGTTCGGACAGGTGATAGTGCGGTCTTCGTTGGCCAGCGGGCTGGTGTACGTGTCAGTCAACTCCAGCGGATCCTGAATCAGGCAGTAGTCGCCAGCAGAGTGAGGATCAGCCGCAGCGGCCAATGATCTTGGCACCGGCCTGCTGCCGTTTTCCTCCTGTTTGCTGAATATCCGGGTGAATGGCGCGGTAATCCGGTTGACCAAGGCTGTGCCTTCGCCGGACAGCTCCTTGATCGTTTTTTGCACTTGCTTCTGCTGCGTTTTCAGCACGTCATAGCGGAACGTATACCAAAACTTCTCTGTGGCGGAGCAGAAGAACTTGAAGAAGTTTTCCGCTGGCATGGTGATGCCGCCGAAGCTGTGCATACTCATATTCCGATATTTTTTCGAGCGCAATTCCAATAGCTTATCGGTCTCCCCCTCGTCCAGTTCCCACGGAATGTCAATCTGCGGAGCCTCGTCCGGGCTTTCCGCCTTTTTCCGCTTTACCTCGTAGGAGCGAAAGCTCCTCATGCTTTTCGTCCGCAGCACCACCTCATCGGTGGCCCGGATGATTTCCGAGCGGATGCGGGCGAAAAAGGCGAAGTCATCGCTCTTCGCCCCCAGCGGCGGCTCCTGAATGATCCGGTCTATGGTGCCAAGACGGAGGTTGTCCGTTGCGGTGATGTTGAGCTGGCGGGCGCATTTTTCCACCAGCTCCGGCGGCACCTTGCGGCCTTCCTTGACCCGGCCTTCGATGGCCGCTGCGCCTTCGGGCGAGATGACCGAATAATAGCCGTGCGAGAACATCAGGCGGAGGTCACTGAGACCGACAGCCTCAGCTCCGCCGGAACCGCCCTCGGAGATCACCGATATCATCGGTACCCGCAGCTTGGTCATCGTATAAAGGTTGCGGGCGATCTGCTGGGCCGCGCCGGGATAATCTTCCACCGGATACGAACCGGGCGTGAAGACATAGAAATGAATCGGAATGCCTTCGGTCTCGGCCACTTTCATGTAGCGCATGGCCTTCTCGTTGCCCCACGGTTTACAGGAGCCGCCGTTGCGGAACTCCTCGCCTTTGCCGACCTCCTGGCCAATGACCATCACCGAGGAGGTGTACGGCTTGCGCTTGATCCGGCGGACGATGTTAGCCTTGGCCACAACCATTGCCGGGTCAATGTTTGCCTCGCCCGCGCCGCCCAATTCCTTGTGCTCCTCATAGACGTTTTCTAAAATATCCTTGAGGGTGAAGCGCAGCGGCGAGCGGACGATCCGCACCCGCTCCATCGGAGTCAGCCCTTCCTCGCAGCGCTCTTCCAAAAAACGGATCGAATCCTCCAGCCTGCCCAGCCGGTCGGCGAACTCGTCCCGGCTGATGTCAAAGACCGAACCGCGCAGCCGTTCGGCCTTGGCGCGGAATTCCATCAAATTGCCCCACTTGTCCGAGTCTTTGATGTGGATCAGGTAGCCGATGCGCTGCTCCAGCTCTTGGAGCTGTTTGATGAGATCATTCATGGTGTCGTGTGCAGCGGCTCAGAAGGTCAGCAGCCGGTCAATATTTCTGCGCAGGTAGTCGAGATTGGTGAGAATGCTGCCGCCGGAGCTGTCCACGCCGTCAATGCGGCAGCCGTCAATAAACTGCCGCGCCCGCTCTTTGGTTTGCTGCACGTCATCGCCCCAGACCAAGGCCAAGGCCAAGTTGGGATCATACTCGCTGGGAATGGGATAAGGCCGGTCGGCAGGCACATGGCTGTACACCGCCGCCCATTCGTATTGAGGCAGATCAAAGCGGGTGATGGTGCCAATCCACGGGGCAAAATCACGGGCCGGATTTTCCGCGACAATGCGCAGTTCAATGCTCGCGCCTTTGAAGACAACATCGTTCTGCTCATAGTCCATCCGCTCGCCAAGGCCAAGGCGGATTTGTTCTTGCAGCAGATTAGGGTGCTTGCCGTTTAGGTAGCTGATTCGCGCGGAAACGTCGTTTTCCACCTGAATGCGGGTGTTGACTTCGAGCAGATAGGGCCTGCCGCTGCGACTGACAATCCACTCCCAGGTACCGACATTGTCGTATTTGACGTAATCAGCCAGCTTGAGCGAATGCTCAACAATGCTGTCTAAGACCTGCTCCGGGTCAAAGTTATACTGGAAGCAGGAGGCGTGGAAGCCGGGCGCAGCCTCAACCCGCTTCTGGCGACCTGTCGATTGAATGGTGCAGTTGCGGGTGCCGAAATGGATGCGCTCATCGTGGCGTGAGCAGACAAGCTGCACCTCGATGTGGTTGAAATCGCAGAGCCGCTGCTCGATCAGCACGCCGCCGTCGCCGAACTGCCGCTTGGCATAGTTCTGCACCCGGCGGTAGGTGCGGCGGAACTGCTCAATCCGGTTGACCTCCTCGATGCCCATGCCGCCCCCGCCAGCCGCCGCCTTGACTAACACCGCAGGATTCGGCTCGTTCTGCTCGCGCTGGATGTCAAGAATATGCTGGGCGATCTCCTCGGCCTCCATTTCGTTATAGATCGGCGCGGAGGTGCCGGGAATGGTCGGAATGCCGAGCTTCTGCGCGATCCGCTTGGTGTTGATCTTGTCGCCAAGATCGCGGATCACTTCCCAGCTTGGGCCGATGAAGATCAAGGGCCGGTCGCGAACTGTCGCCCGGCGGGCGAAGCGCCAGTCTTCGGAGAAAAAGCCGTAGCCGGGATGCACGGCAGTGCAGCCGCTGTGGTCGGCCACAGAGAGCAGGTCGTTGGGGTCCGTGTAGCTGGTCACCCGCCACGCATTCTGCTCCGGGCCTTTGAGCCGGTTGCGCCGCACATGCTCGGAGTCGCGGTCTGCATCAGTATAAACAACCGCGTAGTCAAGCTCCAGAGCCTTGCAGGCCTCCATGATGCGGATGGCAATTTCTCCACGGTTGGCGATAAGGACTTTGCCTTGCACAAAAAAACCTCTTGCAATCGGTTGCTGTTCAGACGGAAAAGCCGGAATTCCCGGCAGGCGCAGGGCCGCTTGATCAGAAGGCGGCATCACTGGAAATCTGCTCATTGTACCCGACCTGCAACAGCTTGCAAAGTTGGAAATGCAGAACAGCGGCAGGGGACAGCTTTCCTAACCGATGATGATACTGACACAACGCCGCTTGCGGCCGCTATTACGACCTGATCATGGTCAGCAGCATTTTGAACGGTGTGAGGGCGTGCGGCTCGTTCGCGGGCATGATGATCATCTCGCCCTGCCGCAAATGAAAAGGCTGCCCGGAGACGGTGATCTCTGCTTCACCGTCGATAATCTGCGCCATCGCATCAAAAGGGGCTATATGTTCGCTCAAGCCTTGCTACGTGTCAAAGGCGAAGAGCGTGACTGTGCCGGTCAGCTTGCTGAGGAGTGTCTTGCTGACCACTGCCCCCTCCTGATACGCCGCCATTTCCGCCAAAGGCAAAACGTTCGCTGCTGTTTTCATGCTGCGCGCTCCTGTTGTTCAGAGATGTGCTTCTCTCAGTATATAGGAAATAATTTGACAGTCCTGTTGCCGCTGAGTAAAATGAAAGATTTTTTCAAATCAACACTCCGGTCTCAGTCTGCCCGCATTTTGCCATGCCGTAGCCGCTGCTGTCCATGAAAACATTGCCCGTGCAGCGGGATTTCCGCATAAACACAGCCAGACGGCGGCAGGCTTCAGGCCCAAACGATCAAACCCAGCATTAGGAACTGCCATGAGCAAAAGAACTTTCCAGCCCAGCAATATCAAACGCGCCCGCACCCACGGATTCCGTGCTCGCATGAAGACGCATAACGGTCAGGCAGTCATCAGAAGACGGCGCGCCAAAGGGCGGAAACGGCTTTCCGCCTGATCCCGTATGAAGCGGTTCGCTCTCCCCAAATCCTGCCTGCTCAGGAAAAGCGGAGAGTACAATCTGGTCTATCGGAACGGCAGGCGGCTGCGCGGCCACGGTTTCATGCTGGTCTGCTGTGCGAGCGACCAGCCTTTCAGCCGGTTGGGCATCAGCGTTCCAGGTAAAACCGGCTGCGCTGTGCGCCGAAACCGGATCAAACGGCTCATCCGCGAAACCTTCCGTTTGAACCGGCAACTATTTCCAGCCGCCAGCGACATTGTCGTTGCCGTGCGGCCCGAATTCACCCTGAACGGCATGAGCGAGGTGCGGGCCGCCATTGCCCGGCTGACCGGGATGCCTGAGTCGTGCGATGCGCAGCCGCAGGCATAGCCCGGTGGCTTGGCTTTTTCTGCTCGTTGTGCGGGGTTATCAACTCTGCATCTCACCGCTTTTTCCTCCCTGCTGCCGTTATGTCCCCACCTGCTCCGAATACGCGGTCCAAGCGGTGGTCCGCCACGGCGCGCTGCGGGGAGGCTGGCTGGCCGCAGCGCGCATCCTGCGTTGCCATCCCTTTGCCGCAGGCGGTTATGATCCGGTTGAATGAGCTGTCCGCCGGGCTGCCGCCACTCGAAGTTTTTTCTTTCCAACCGACACAACACGACAATGGACACTACCCGGACCTTTTTGGCCGTCATTCTTTCCATGCTTATTTTGGTGGGCTGGCAGTACGTATTTCCCCCGCCACAGCCGGTTGCTCCCGTTAAAGGGCAGCAGCAGGTTGCCGCGTCTGCCGCCAAACCTGAAACAGCGGCACAGTCCGCTGCCTCGCCATCTGCAACACCTCCTGTTGCCGTCAATGCTGCTGCCCGCGAGATCAGCGTTGACACGCCGCTTTACAAGGCGATATTCTTTGAGCAAGGCGGCGGCCTAAAGAGCTTCAGCCTGAAAAAATACCGGACTGAGCGCAACAAAAACTCGCCGCCGATGGAGCTGGTCACAGCCAGCAATCCGGCAGAGTTGCCGATGACGTTCAGCGTAGATGGCGGCGCGGCCAAGGAGCTGCCGCTGTACAAAGCGGAGAAGACGACAGTCAATCTGACGCAAGGTGACAGCGGCCTGCTGTTGCGGGCCGAGCTGGCGAACGGAATCCGCATCGAACGCACGCTGACCTTTCATGCGGACAACTATCTGATCGGCAGTGTTGTTAAAGTGACAAACGGCGGCGCAACTCCAGCACAGCTAAGTCCGGCCCTGTCCATGACCGCCGGACCGTTCAAGGCGGGCGGCGCGACTGGATCGATTTTCCACGGCCCGGCAGTGTATGTCAATCGTCAGCTTCATGAAATTCCGGCCAAAGACTTGGGCAAAGGCCCGCTTGCCTTCCAAGGCGCGGTGAGCTGGGCGGCACACATGGACAGCTATTTCATGCTTGCCCTGCTTCCAGAAAAAAGCAGCGGCAGCGGCGCGGTCAGTGTCATGCCGGTTGACGAAAAGCATGTCCGCATCGTGCTGACCGAGAGCAAAAGTGAACTGGCTCCCGGTGCCTCTGCTGTCTTCGCGCATGAAGGCTATTTTGGCCCAAAAAAATTGGCCTATTTGAAGCAGGTTGGCTACGATTTATCAGAAACCATCAACTTAGGCTGGTTTGATGTCGTTGCCAAGCCCATGCTCTGGCTGCTGAAT
Source organism: Desulfobulbaceae bacterium UBA5173 (assembly GCA_002413355.1). Classification (GTDB taxonomy): domain Bacteria; phylum Desulfobacterota; class Desulfobulbia; order Desulfobulbales; family Desulfobulbaceae; genus Electronema. Next base: position 10,841 of record DHWV01000059.1, read on the forward strand.
TTCTTCCACGGCATCTTCGGCAACTACGGCATCGCCATCATCCTGCTGACCTGCGCGGTTAAAGGCGCGTTCTGGCCAATCACGCACAAGGGCATGAAGTCGATGAGAAACATGCAGAAGATTCAGCCCAAGGTCGCTAAACTCCGAGAAAAGTATAAGGATGACCCGGCGAAGATGAATCAGGAAATGATGGCCATGTACAAAACCTACAAGGTCAATCCGATGGGCGGTTGTCTGCCCATGCTGATCCAGATTCCCTTTTTCTTCGCTCTGTACCGGGTGCTGATGGCGGCCATTGAGCTACGCCACGCGCCCTTCATGTTCTGGATTAATGATCTTTCTGCGCCAGACCGCCTGATGATTGGCATTGATATTCCAGTGCTGCACGGCATTCCGGTGCTGACCCTGCTGATGGGCGGGACGATGTTCCTTCAGCAGAAGATGAGCCCGACCACCGCTGATCCACAGCAGGCCAAAATGATGCAGTTCATGCCGGTCATTTTCACAGTCATGTTTATCAATTTTGCCTCCGGTCTGGTGCTGTACTGGTTCGTCAGCAACCTGCTCACCATCATGCAGCAGAAACTGATCAACCGAGAAACTGCAACGGCGGTCACCCCGAATTGAGGAGCACGTCATGGCGACACAAGGACAGGATTTTTACGGCAGCAACGTTGCCGACGCAATAGCGAATGCCTGCAAGGAGTTGGCTACCTCGCAGGAGGACTTGACCATTGAGGTGCTGGAAACCGGCTCGCCCGGCATCTTCGGCCTCTGCCGGAAGCGGGCACGGATCCGGGCGGCGCGGAAAAAACAGCCTGCTACCGCAGTCAGCCCAGTTGAGGAAAAAACACCGCCGCCTGCGGGAACTCAGCCTTCTCCATGGCAAGAGCCGCCCCAGAAAAAGAAGGAACGGCCAGAAAAGAAAAAGAAGCCTGCGACGGAAATCAAACCTGAGCCAAAGCCGCAGCGAGCTGAAAGCAAACCGGCAGCCCCAAAGCAGGCGGAAGAGGCCAGCAGCGAGCCTGCACTCCCGGAAGAGCTTGGCCCGTATGTGCCGCCGACTACTGAGGCTGTGGCCGCTGTGCGGAACGACGTGGCCACGCTGCTGGAGCTGATGGGCTGTCCGTCCACGGTGACGGCGGAATTGGAGAATCAGACCGTGGTCTGCAAGGTCAGCGGCGAGCATCAGGAGACACTGACTGGGCAGGAAGGCCGCACTTTGGACAGCCTTCAGTATTTGCTGCGAAAAATGACCTCCCGCCTCCTGCCTGACCGTACCAAGCTCTTGATTGAGGTGGGCGACTACCGCGAACGGAGGATGGAGGAGCTGAAAAAACGGGTGCTGGAGCTGGCCGCCAAGGTGCGTGAGGACGGTATGACCCAAGCCATTCCTGCCCTCAACCCTTCTGAACGGAGGATGGTGCATATGGTGCTGCAAGATGACAAGGAAATCCGCAGCCGCTCGGTCGGCGACGGCCTGTTCAAAAAGGTGCTAATTTACAAGCCGGGCAAGAAGAAGCCATTTCCACCACGCAAAGGCGGCAAGGGGCAGCAAAGTGGCGGCGAGCCTGCTGAAGACTGAGGAGACCATTGCCGCCATTGCCACGGCTCCGGGCAGCGGCGGCATCGGCATTGTCCGCATCAGCGGGCCGGACGCGGAACGCATCCTGCGGCGGCTTTTTGTCCCGCACAGGCCGCAGTCTGTCTGGCAAAGCCACCGCCTCTGCTACGGCAAAGTTGTTGACCGCAGCGGCGTGGTTATAGACGAAGCAATGGCCGTGCTGATGCGCGCGCCGCACAGCTACACCTGCGAGGATGTGGCGGAAATCCAGAGCCACGGCAGCTGGCCGGTTTTGCAGGCGGTTCTGGCTGAGGTGCTGGCTGCCGGAGCGCGGCCAGCCGAGCCGGGCGAGTTCACCAAGCGGGCTTTTCTGGCCGGGCGGATTGACCTCACCCGCGCCGAGGCGGTGGCGGATTTGATCGAGGCCCGCACCGCCGCCAGCGCGAAACTGGCTGCCGAGCATCTGCAAGGCGCGCTCTCTGAGCGGATCAGCGCGGTGCGGGATGCGCTGGTTGAGCTGCTGGCGCAGGTGGAGGTGGCGATAGATTTTCCCGATGATGCCGCCGAGATATTGGAAAGCGGCCATCTGCTGGCCCTGCTGCGGACGCGGGCCGCGCAGCCTTTGCAGCGGCTGCTGGCTTTGGCCGAGCAGGGCCGAGTTTTCCGCGAGGGTCTCAAGGCGGTGATCGCCGGACGGCCCAATGTCGGCAAATCCAGCCTGCTCAACGCCCTGCTGCGCGAGGAACGTGCCTTGGTCGCTGATCTGCCCGGCACCACTCGCGACACCATCGAGGAGCTGATTTCGGTGCGCGGCATTCCGGTGCATCTGGTTGACACAGCGGGCATCCGCGACCATGCCGACGCGGTGGAAGGGCTGGGCATCGAGCGGGCGCGGCGCAAGGTTGAGCAGGCCGATTTGGTGCTGCTGGTGCTGGATGCCTCGCAGGAGCTGACCGCCTCTGACCGCGAGCTGCTGCGCTCGCTGGCCGGGAAAAAGCGCATCCTTGTCCTGAACAAGCTCGATGCTGCCGCGCCGGAGCTGCTGGAGCGGATCAGCCGCGAATTTGCTGAGGAAATGCAGGTGCGGACAGCGGCCAAGAGCGGCGGCGGCATCGAGGCTCTGCTCGACGCGATTCAGCAGGCCGCGCTGGGCGAGGGCGGCGCGATGGAGGAGCGGCTGGCCTGCGCGCCCAATCTCCGCCACAAGCTGATTCTGGAAAAGACCTTGGCCGCCTGCGCTCAGGTTGAGGCGACCCTGCTGGCGGGCGAACCTGCCGACCTGCTGGCCGTTGATCTTCAAACCGCCCTTGACCATCTTGCCGACATTGTCGGCCTGACCACGCCGGATGACGTGCTGGATGCGGTGTTTTCCAAGTTTTGCATTGGGAAGTAATGGGAATTTCATTCAGTATCAGAACAGTAAGAAATGCGAATATTTCGCCAGATAAAAGATAAGCAAATACTGCTTATTTCCTTTGATAATTCAAAACAGATATTCGCTTCGTCTTCGACAAGGGAATCTGATCTTCAGTCGGCTCTTTGGCAGATGTATTCAACAGCCAGAGCGGAATCTCTCGCTGCATTGATCGCTGGAATGGGTTTTCTTACGCAAACTAATATAGGTAATGCAAAAATTGATCATGATTATATCCAGTTGATTGGATGGTTTTTTATCTGTTTTGTTGCGTTAATTGAATCGTCTGAATACATGACTCAAACAGGAAGAATGCTGCGAGCAGGCTATTTTTCCAGACAAATAGAGAGAAGATTGATTAAAATAATCGGCAACTTCTCTGATGATATGGCATGGGAAATTTTTCTTTCTCGTAAAAAGAGGCGTTTGTTTCCTGGGTACTATATTACTGGAGGAGGAACAATTCTTTTGCTAGCAGGTGCGCAGTTTAGTCCTTTTTTGCTCTATCCACCAGATCAGCGTTTGAATATTTTTTCTCAATACTCGCAACATTGGAGCGAGCTTCCTACTGTTGGCACTATTGGAATAGTTTTATTGTGTCTTGTACAATTTTATATTTATCAGAATCGTTTTCCGATAGAAGACTAATTGAATGAAATAAATATCTGCCATATCAACAATGGTGTTCTCAATCTGTAAAATTGGAACAAGGAATATGGTGAAAAATATGGCAACAGAAGAGATAAGAAGTAGGATTCACAGTATCATAGACGCGATGCCACTAGAAAAACTGGACGCGGTCGTGGCTTTTCTGGAGGATTTGCAGCGTAGCAGTGAGGAGGAGACAGCCTTGCTGCTTGTCATGGGCAACATGTTGATCAATTCGTTCATGACTGATCTGAAGATTTCTGTTTGCGGCTAACCAGCCGCTGATTTGTTCAGGACTTCAATTGACAACATGCCATATTTTTTAGGAAATTCTCGATTGTGCTTTTTCTTTGCGGCGTTGAACAGCTCGTTGTTGCGCCTGCTTGGGCCGATAGCCACGAAGTCCACAATTACGCTGCAATTCTCGACCGATAGTTGATCTGTTTCAGCCAAGAGGCAATTGCTGATTTCTTATGTCCTGCTTGCTTTAAGGCGTAAATCTGGTTACGTTCTGCTTCGGTGAGTTGTGTGTAGTTTTTCATCCGTGCTCCTCTTGCTTGGCGGTGAGAAATGAGCCAGCATGCTACCACAACTCACTCTTTTCTCAACTCTGCACAAGTTGCACTTGGAACTTGAATATGAGTTACGCAGTTGAAATCTGAAGTTCAATAATTACAGCACGTTGAATTTCAGTGCCATAAAACGTCAGTTGAACAAAATCAACGGGTTGTAAATCCAACTGCGTAACTCCTATTGAATTCACAATTCGATATAATCTTCGGCGGAAGTCATCAGTTGCAGGTTAACCAGCACCTATTCACCATCCTCCTGCGTTCCATACCCGTTCGGATTCTTTGCCTGCCAATTCCATGTGTCCTTGCACATCGCATCAAGCCCCAATTCCGCCTTCCAGCCCAGCTCCCGCTCCGCCAGCGAAGGATCAGCATAGCAGCAGGCGATGTCTCCCGGCCGCCGGGGCGCGATAGTATAGGTAACTTTTCTTCCTGATGCCTGCTCAAAAGCAGTGATCATCTCCAGCACCGAACAGCCGCGCCCCGTTCCCAGATTACAGGCGATCACACCCGGCTTCTGCTCCAGTTTTTCCAACGCCCGCAGATGCCCCTTGGCCAAATCCACCACATGGATGTAGTCGCGCACGCCG
>DHWV01000059.1:15882-18940 GCA_002413355.1 Desulfobulbaceae bacterium UBA5173
TGTAGTCGCGCACGCCGGTGCCATCAGGGGTGGGATAATCATTGCCGAAGACTGAAAGCTGCTTCAACCGTCCGACAGCGACTTGGGAGATGTACGGCATCAGGTTGTTGGGAATGCCGTTCGGGTCTTCGCCGATTTCGCCGCTTTCATGCGCGCCCACCGGATTGAAGTAGCGGAGCAGCGCGATATTCCAGCTCGTGTCCGCTTGATGCAGGTCGCGCAGAATATCCTCAATCATGGCCTTGGTGCGGGCATAGGGATTAGTGCAGGCACCGAGCGGGAAGGCTTCAGTGATTGGCACAGAAGAAGGATCGCCATAAACCGTGGCGGAAGAGCTGAAAACCAGATTCTTCACCCCGTGCCGCTGCATGGCTTGGCAGAGATTGAGCGTGCCAGTGAGATTGTTGTGGTAGTAGAGCAGGGGCTTCTGCGATGATTCGCCCACTGCCTTGAGACCGGCAAAATGAATGACCGCATCCACACCTTGGCTTTGCCGGAAGACCTCATCCGTTGCCACTGGATCGACAAGATCAGCCTTGAAAAAACGAAGCTGCCTGTCGGCGAGCCGTTCGACCCGGCGCAGCCCCTCTTGGCAGGAATTGGAAAGGTTGTCAATGACTGTCACGTCATGGCCGCTGCGCAGCAGCTCCAGACAGGTGTGCGTGCCAATATACCCGGCTCCGCCGGTGACAAGAATGCGCATGAGATGCTCTCTGTGTAGTTGCAGGGGGCCATGTTAAGTTGCTTCAAAGAAACACAGCCCTCTGGGGAAGTCAACAAAAAAACGAATCAGACGGCCAAGCTGCTGCCTTGCCCCTCCCTGACCTTTCGCTTGCCAAGAGCGTGGATTTCTGTTACCTTAGCGGAATTTTGCCTGAACTCTGCGCAAATGACAGCATGGAACCCGGTCCGCCGCATGTTGACCGGCTGCAAGAATACTTACCATTTATCGAGAAGGCGGAACCATTGAAGACTAAAATACTCGTTGCCAACCGGGGTGAGATCGCCATCCGCATCATCCGGGCCATTCAGGAGCTGAACTATGAGGCGGTGGCCATCTATGAAACGCCTGACCGGGACTCCAGCCATATCCGCAGTGCCGACGAGGCGGTCTGGATTGGTGATGGCCCGCGTTGCGATTATCTCAACATAGACAAAGTGATTGCTGCGGCCCAAAAAAGCGGGGCTAAGGCCATTCATCCCGGCTATGGTTTTCTGGCGGAGAACGCTGAGTTTGCCCGCGCCTGTGAAAAGGCGGGTATTATCTTCATCGGCCCGCCTTCAGACGTGATCGATAACCTTGGCAACAAGGTCACGGCCCGCAAGATCATGGCCGAAGCAGGCATTCCGATGGTGCCAGGTACGCAGAATCTGCCAGCGGGAGAGGCAGGCTTGCAGGAGGCAGTGGAGTTTGGCAAGAAATACGGCTACCCGATCATGCTCAAGGCCACCGCAGGCGGCGGCGGGCGCGGCATCCGCAAGATCGAGCAGGAGAAAGACCTCAAGGATCACTATGCGATGGCTCGCGCCGAGGCCAAGGCTGCGTTCGGCGACGACTCGGTCTATTTAGAGAAAGCCGTGGTCAAGCCGAAGCACATTGAAGTGCAGATTATTGCCGACAAGAGCGGCAACACCATCCATCTTGGCACTCGCGACTGCTCCATCCAACGCCGCAATCAAAAGCTGATCGAGATTGCCCCGGCTTTCCAGCTTACCAAAGAGCAGCAGGACGCAGTGAGCATGACTGCGGTGCGCGCAGCCAAGGCCGCGAACTACTTCAATGCCGGTACAGTCGAATTTCTCTTTGACAACGGCAAGTTCTACTTCATGGAGATCAACACCCGCCTGCAAGTCGAGCACACGGTCTCCGAGATGATCACTGGCATTGATGTCGTCCGCACCCAGATCAAGCTGGCAATGGGCAAGGATTTGGCCATCAAGCAGGAGGACGTGCATTTGCGCGGCCATGCGGTGGAAATGCGCATCAACGCCGAAGACCCGAAGAACAACTTCATGCCTGAAGGCGGCAAGACGGTGCGCGTGTACCGTTCGCCGGGCGGCTACGGCGTTCGGCTGGACGGTTTCTGCTATCAGGGCTTCACCATTCCGCAGGTCTATGACTCGCTTTTGGTCAAGCTGACCGTCTTCGGCTGGTCGTGGAATGAGACGGTTGACCGCCTGCGCCGCAGTCTGAACAACTTCGTCATCATCGGCCCGAAAACCACCATTCCCTTCTATCTGAACCTGATTAACGACTCGGATTTCCGGGGCGGCAGCTTTGACACCTCGTTCTTGGAGACGCACGACTACCTGCTGAAGTACGAGGAGGATGTCAGTGAAGTCAACAAGCTGGCCAAACTGATCGCTGAGATTCACTGCAAGGGCGGGAATGCCTACGCGGCGTGAGCGTCTGGGCGGTTCGCGAACCGCCCAGACAATCTAATCGCAATGAATCTGCATAATTCCTTGGCCGGAATGGCCTTTGTCCTTGCGGCGGCGTTCTGGTTTATACTGGCTGAAAGGCGGCAGCGCGGCCAAACTGCTGCGGGCGGCCTGAATGCCGTGCAAGTGATTTTCCTCCTCAGCCTGCTTGCTTGCCCTTGCGGTGCTGACGTGGAATGACCGCGCCATTTCCATGCCGCTACTCGGCGGTTTGCTGGGAAGTGTGATCAGTGGCCTACCGCTGTTGCAGCCTGCGAAAGAGGGTCGGGCTGATCTTAAAACCGTTGGTGACGAAAGCCCGTCTGTCCGCACTGATGGCAAAGTGACAATCAGCTATGGCGACAAGTGCTCCGGCGGAAAAAAGGCAGGCGCGGGAGATGAGGCGACGCAGGGGGATCAAAGCCCGGCGGTTGAGGCGCAGAAGGATGTGGAGATCAGGTATGAGAAATAAGGCGGCGGGTGTGACAAGGCAGCCGCCGTCTATGAGAAAGTATATTTTTCCTATTTCCTCATAGGCCGCGCCTGTCTTTTAATAGGAAAAACAGATGAGGAAATAGACGCGGCCTGTCTGCTTTTCTATTTTTTGGATTAAAATAGGAGTTACGCAGTTGGTAAA
>DHWV01000035.1 GCA_002413355.1 Desulfobulbaceae bacterium UBA5173
ACGGCTCACACTCGATTTGCTGATGCCGAAACGGCTTGCCGTCTCTTCACAACTCAGCCTGTCCCGGTCTTTGATCTCCAAGACCTTCCGTCGAAAATCTATTGAGTATCCCATAAGTACAACATAGTCGTTTTATATTGCTTTAGCTATACTGTCTTGGCAGATGACGGAGAAGAGGCGAATTTACTCAGAGGGATTGAAAAAGTGCTAACAACAAACAGCAAAGCCGCATCACAGAGATCGTGATGCGGCTTTGCTGTTTGCTAGATTTTCTTCAGCAGCACTGCTTACATATACCCGCCGTAACCTGACAGTTGGCCCGCATAAACCACTGCGAAGCGGATGACTGCGCCGCCGATCAGCACCAACACTGCGCTGGCGTTCATCAAAAGTAGACCGGAAGTGGTCAGCTCTTCGGTATGTTCGCCCGTGACTTCAAGGAACTTGAGAACAATCGCCAGAGGCAGACACACGCCCAAAACGACAATGCTGAGGAAATACGGGAAAAACTCATGCGAGGAGCTGAAGAACGGCATGATTGCCTGCCGGTGAGCGGCATCGCCGACATAATGCCCGTAAAAAAACAGCAGTAGGACGATCAGCTCGGCAACGATCAGCCAAATATCAACCTTGGTGAAGAACAGCTTGGTTTCCTTGGTTTTGGCGACGATGATCATCACTGCCGCGCCCGCGCTCATGCCGCTGGTCAAAAACAGCACTGGCAGGATGGCCGAGTTCCAGAGCGGCCTGGCCACCAAGGTGCTGAGGAGGATGCCGGTGTAAATAGCCAGCAGGATGCCGGCGATGACGTTCGCCTTGGCCAGCTTGAGCAGATGCGGCTGCATGGCATCCGACGCGTTGCGGAGGGAACGATTTTTGATGCCCGCCTTCACCTCTTTCGGCAGAGCGGCCAGCGCGTAGAGAATCATCAGCGGATAGATGAAAAGGACGATCCACGCGCCCCAGCTCATCGGCGAAACCGGCTTGAAGGCCAGGTAGAACCAAAAGGCGTTAAGCTTCCGCTCCAGATCGAGGTTGAGAAAAAACAGGCCAATGCTCAGCAGGATCGGGGCCAGCAGCGTAATCTGCCACGAGCAGGAGCTGTCAAAATTTTTCTTCGGGCGCAGGTAATTGATCGCGCTCATGGTCATCAGACCGCCCGAAAGACCGCCGAGAAAGAGGTAGATGGCCACCCGCCAGTCCCAGACGTGCATGGCTGGGTAGGTGATGGCGTTGGCGCCAACAATGTTCAGTTCCATATCTCTTCCTCCTCAGCTCTTGCGGGGAAACTGGTTGATGTAATAGACGTTCGGTTTGGTGCCGACTTCCGGCTTCAGCACCCGCCAGCTGTTCTCCCGCAGGACTTTGCTGACCAAGCTGTTCGGATCGTCGAAATCGCCGAACATGCGCGACCTGCCGATGCAGGTGGCGACGCAGGCAGGCTCCTTGCCTTCCTTGAGCCGATGCTGGCAGAAAGAGCATTTGTCGGCATAGCCATGCTCCTCGTTGATGTAGCGGACATCATAGGGGCAGGCGGTGATGCAGGCTTTGCAGCCCACGCATTTGTGGCGGTTGATCTGTACTGTGCCGTCCTCCTCCTTGTGCGAGGCACCGGTCGGGCAGATGTTGACGCAGGGGGGGCTGGCGCAGTGGTTGCACAGTTCGGAGCGCATTTCTGTGCGCAGCCGAGGGAACTCGCCTTTCACCATCTCAACCACGCGGGTGCGGTAATGATCCAGCGCGATGTCGTTCTCACGCTTGCAGGCCACCACGCAGGCCATGCAGCCGACGCATCGTGACTGGTCAATGACCATGACATATCTGGGCATTTATCAGGCCTCCTTGATGATCTTGACAAAGTTAACCCTCATGCCGGTTCCTCCGGTGATCGGATCGACTTTATAACGGGTTATGAGCTGCTGGTCATCCACGCCCCTCTGGTGCGCCCGCTTCAGGCGGGGCGAGTTGTGGCCGAAGCCATGCACCATATAGACGCAGTCGCGGCGGATGCGCTCAGTGACTTTGACCCGCACTGGGCCGACCGTCACTTTGTCCTGATTTTCCAGCTTGACAAGCTGCCTGTCTTTCAGGCCGAGAGCTTCCGCCTCCTTTTTGTTCAGCCAGACCTCGTTCTCCGGCTGTATCTCCCACAGCCATTGATCGTTGATTGTCCGGCTGAAGGTGTGCACCGGACTGCGGCCGTAGAGGAGACGGTACATGCCCTGCTCCGGCCCTTCGGTCGGCTCGTACTTGGGAACCGGATCAAAGCTGTGCTTCTCCAGATCCGCGCTGAACAGCTCGATTTTTCCAGATGTCGTTTTGAATTCCGGCTGATTGTCGGCGGTGATGTAAGGCTTCTCGCTGCCGGGAATGGTGACATAGCCTTTGTCGGCTACATCCTCGTATTTAACCCCCCATGCCGCAGCCTGACGCTTCATCCGCGCCTCCCAGCTATCCTTGACCGCGTACTCGGTCAAGCCCATCTTTTTGCACAGTTCGCTGGCAATCCACCATGCCGGTTTGGTTTCATGCAGCGGCTCAATTGCAGGCTGCCGGATGCCCACGCCCGCTTGGCGGGCCTCGACCTTGAACAGACCGTCATGCCGCTCCAAATAGGTGCATTCAGGCAGGATGACATCGGCCATCATGGCGGTTTCGGAAGGCATGATGTCAACCGCGATCATCAGGTCGAGATTGTCAATCGCCTTGCGGGTCAGATCCGGCGCAGGCAGGGCCTTGAGCATGTCCGTGCCGCAGACAAACAACGCTTTGATCGGATACGGCTTGCCGGTGATGATCGTGTCGCGCAGAACCTGGGTCAAGCCCTCGCCGCCGGCAAAGGGATAGTCGCCTTTGATCACCGGGGGCTTGGCTGGATCAGGATATTTGGGATAACCATCGTTGAAGCTGGCGAACTTGCCGTTGGCAGGCAGCCACATGCCGCCTTCACGGCCCCATGCACCGAGAATAGCGTTGAGAATGGCCATCGCCCGTGAACGCTGGGCATCATTGCCGTACCACGCGGCATGACGGCCCGGATGAATCACCACATGGGGCGCATAGCGGCCCAAATCCCGCGCTGCCTCGACAATATCCGCCTCAGGCAGGTCGGTCTCTTTGGCGCACCATTCTGGGGTGTACTGCTTGACCGCCTCTTTCAGCTGCTCAAAGCCGATTGTGTATTGCTCAACGTAGGCTTTGTCGTGCAGCTCCTCGCTGATGATGATGTTAATCCACGTCAGGAGCAGGGCGGTGTCCGTACCGGGCTTGATCGGCAGCCAGAGCGAGGCTTTAGAGGCAGCGGTGGAGTAGCGGGGGTCAACACAGATGATCTTGGCCCCGTTGCCCACGGCTTCGGCAAATTCCTGCGTCTGGGAGTTGTGCATGTTCTCGCCCAGATGCGTGCCAAGCAGGACAATGACCCGGCTGTTCTTCAGATCAACTCGCTCGCAGCTGGAACCAGGCTTGTGGCCGAAAGTCAGTTCCCACGCTGCGTCGCGAATACCCTTGCATTGGGCAAAGGAGGCAAAGGCGATGTTGCCGCTGCCCAAGGCTTTGACCAGGTTGGTGAAGTAATCGCCGGGCGAGCCGTGCGACATCATGGAGACAGATTCCGGGCCGTTCTTGGCAATAATCTCTTTCAGCTTGTCCGCCGTGTAGGTTAGAGCCTCATCCCAGCTCACCTCCTTGTACTTGCCGTCACCGCGCTTGCCGGTACGGATCATTGGCCTTTTCAGGCGGTCGGGGTCGTAGAGCTGGCCAATACCCGCCTGACCGCGCGCGCAGAGCCTGCCCATGCTTTGCGGATGCAGCGGGTTGCCTTCCAGCTTCACCACCACATCCTTGCCGTCTTTGTCCTTCTCCACCTTGGCAATTGCGCCGCATTTCCAGAAGCACATCTCGCAGCTCGTCGGCACGTACCTGACGTTTCCGCCTTCCGCCTCAGCCCGAGCGCGGGCCGAGAAGAACGGCGCGTCGGCGATCAGCGTGCCTCCGGCGGACATGGCGGCGTATTTGAGAAAATTTCTCCTCGAAAAAGCCATGATATTCTCCTTGAATTAAAAAAGGTTCTGCAACCGGCCTGCCGCTCCGGTCAATAAGCATGAGTTCTTAAAATGTTCAGCATTGACAAAGGTATTGCTTCTACACCAAATTGTGGCACCTGTCAACGAGCATCAGCAGCGTATTCTTGAGCTTCCCGTGAACATCCTGTTTTTGCTTTGTTTTATTTTCTGCCACAACGTGCCAGATCAGCCGTGCTGGAAAAAGCGGGTCAGCACCCGGCAGAGATGCCAGCAGTCAATGCAGGCGGCGGTTTCGCGGATGGAGTGCATGGCCAAGGAGGGAATGCCGATATCAACGGTATCAACACCGATTCCGGCAGCGGTCAGCGGGCCAATGGTGGAGCCGCAGGCAAGATCACTGCGGGAGACAAAGTCCTGCGCCGGAACTTTGGCCTGAGCGCAGAGCTGACGGAATCTGGCCCCAGAGGCTGCGGTGGTGGCGTAGCGCTGGTTGGCATTGAACTTGATTACCGGCCCTCTGCCGAGCTGCGGCAGATGTTGGGGATCATGCTTGGCCGTATAGTTGGGATGAACGGCGTGAGCGTTGTCGGCGGAAATGAAGAACGATTTGCGCAGAACAGCTTGGCGGTTTTCTGCTTCTGGAAGCAGCCGCTCCAGCACATCGCGGAGGAACGGCCCCTTGGCCCCTGCGGCAGAGACACTGCCCACCTCCTCGTGGTCGTTGAGGATGATCAGGCAGTTGTCGATAGAATCCGCTGTCCGCAGTGCCTGCGTAGCGGCGAAGCAGGAAACCAAGTTGTCCAGCCGTGCGCTGACAAGAAACTCCTGATGCAGCCCGGCCAAGGCTGGCGGCGCAGCATCATAGAAGAACAGCTCGTGGTCGATGATGCCGACGGGTGTAGCTTCCGGCTGCTGGTGGCAGAGCTGCGCGCGCAGTATCTGCTGGAAGTCAATGGCTGTGTCACCGGCAAGGCCGACCAAGGGAACCATCTCGGTCTGCCCGTTGATCTCCTGCTGCTTGTTAGCCTCGCGGTTGAGGTGGATGGCCAGACTGGGCATGATGCCGACTGGCCGCTGGAAATCAAGGAGGGCAGAACGCAGGCCACCGTCTTTATCCTGCCACGCCACGCGCCCGGCCAGCGACAGCTCGCGGTCAAACCAAGGCCGGAGCAGCGCACCGCCGTAGATTTCCACGCCGAGTTGGAGGCAGCCCTGTTCTCTGCGCAGCGCGTTCGGCTTGAGCCGGAGACCAGGGCTGTCCGTGTGCGCACCGATGATGCTGAAGGCCGCAGCCGTATCCTGCCACGTGAAGCCGATCAGGCTGGATTCGTTGCGGAGAACATAATATTTGCCCGCAGGCAAGCGTCCCCAGCATTCCTGCTCGTCAAGCCGGACAAAGCCCTGTCCGGCCAGCAGAGCAGCAGAGGCAGCAGCGGCATGAAAGGCAGTGGGCGAAGTGCGGATGAAGCTGATCAGTTCGGCAATGCAGGCATCGTGCGGCAACATGGTCTATCCCAGAGAAAACGTTGGTTGGCGGTTAATGCAGGACTTTAGCACGAATACGCGGCAGAGGGCAAGGGGGGAGAGAAGATAATCAGAGGGAACGTATCGCTTGCCTTTCCCGGCCTGACAGGGTATGAAGGGAAGGGCGGACACCGCCCGATTTGAATCATTTTCAATCAACCATCCCTATGAACTACATCAGCACACGCGGCGGCATTGCGCCAGTTCCTTTTGACCAAGCCGTGATGATGGGCTTGGCGCGCGACGGCGGCCTACTCCTGCCGCAAACCCTTCCCACTATCGACCCAGTCCTGCTCAACGCTTGGCAGACTCTTTCCTATCAGCATCTGGCCTTGGAGGTGCTGTCGCTCTTCACCGGCGACATGCCCCGCGCTGACCTTGACGACCTGATCGACCGGGCCTACAGCAGCTTCCGTCATCCGCAGGTGACACCGCTGCGGCAGGTCGGCGGGCTGCACATTTTGGAGCTGTTCCACGGCCCGACGCTGGCCTTCAAGGACGTGGCACTCCAGCTGCTCGGCAACCTCTTTGAGTACGAGTTGAAGAAGAGCGGCGGCTTCATGAACATCATCGGCGCGACCTCCGGCGACACCGGCAGCGCGGCGATCTGCGGCGTGCGGGGCCGCAAGGGGATCAACATCTTCATCCTCCACCCGCATGGCCGCACCAGCCCAATCCAAGCCCTGCAAATGACCACGGTCACGGACGCGAACGTCTTCAACATCGCGGTGCGCGGCACCTTTGACGACGCGCAGGCCATTGTCAAGACGCTGTTCAACGATCTGGATTTCCGCGACACGCACCATCTCGGCGCGGTCAACTCGATCAACTGGGCGCGGGTGCTGGCGCAGGTCGTCTATTACATCTTCGCCTATCTCAAGCTGCGCAAGAGCGGCTTTGAGTCCGTGGACTTCTCCGTGCCGACCGGCAATTTCGGTGACATCTTCGCAGGCTACGTGGCCAAGCGGCTGCTGCCGAAAGGCTGCATCAAGCGGCTGATCCTCGCCGCCAACGCCAACGACATCTTGGCCCGCTTTGTCAATCAGGGCGATTATTCGATTGCCGGGGCCGTGGTGCCTACCTCCAGCCCCTCGATGGACATCCAGATCGCCTCCAACTTCGAGCGCTATCTGTATTATCTCTTCAACGAGGACAGCGACAGAGTCAAGGCGGAGATGGAGCATTTCGCCGCCACCGGGCGGATGGACTTGTCCGGCTGCCTTGAAGAGGTGCGCCGCGACTTCGCCGCCCGCGCGGTGTCTGAAGAAGAGACCATCGCCACCATCCGCCAGGTTTATGAGGAGCACGGCTATCTGCTCGATCCACACACAGCGGTTGGCGTGAAAGCCGCGCAGGAGCTGAAGCAAGACCGGCCTGTGGTCTGTCTGGCCACCGCGCATCCGGCCAAGTTTGGCGACGCGGTGAAGAAGGCCATTGGCAAGGACGTTGAGCTGCCGCCCGCGCTGGCTGGCCTGTCCACGCTCGAAAGCCGCTGCGAGGTGATGGATGCGGACGCGGAGCTGATCCGCAGCTATCTGCAACAACATGCGCTCTTGTGAAAAAACGTGGCCTGTTCAACGCCTGAGATGATCCGCAACACCTATCAGGGCAGGCTTTTAGATGTGAAGATGGCTAAACCTGTGTCCCGGTCTTGAAGGGCCGGGGTATATACCTTTTAGAGTCCTCATTAACTGGAGAATCAACAAGGTGGAACCAAAAGAGATGCTTTTACATGATGCCTTAGATGCTTACCAGAAAGAATATCGAGAACTAATGGATATATGGAAAAGTTTGGAATCGAAGGCTCAAGGAGTCATTACGGTGTCTGGATTTTTTTTAGCAGGAATGTTCGCTTGTATTCGCACTCCCTTAGTTTACTATTATGAGCAATGCTTACTTACGGCCTCTATAGTTTTACTTGTTTTTAGCATTCTTTCAGCATTATTTGTACAGAGGCTTCGTTCTGTTCAGAAAGCTCCTTATGGTGAGCTGACAGGTACCTTAGTTAGAGATTTGATAAAATCTGATGATTTCTCTTCCGGTCGTATTTTTGCTTATCTCACTGATCAGGGTAACTTCTGGGATTGTACTAACTTAACAGTTAGGCAAGCTAACGAGAAAAAGATAACCAGTCTATTATGCGCACAATGTTTTCTTGTTTTGTCAATATTGTGTTTTATAGTTTATACTATTATTAAAATATGGAGTATATAGCCATGATTGACAAAGTCAAAAAATGTCTAACATGTTTTAGACCTGCTGAAATTGACAGTAATTACTGCAAATTTCATCTTCCGAATCATGGTAAACAGATACGTGCTCTTGATGCTAGTTTCAGGTGCTGCCACATCAATCGCAACCATGCGAAAAAAGAGAAGAAGCAGATAATGAAGATGAGAATAATGAAACAGATGAATAAGAAATAGGAGTTACGCAGTTGGT
>DHWV01000008.1:0-193 GCA_002413355.1 Desulfobulbaceae bacterium UBA5173
CCAACTGCGTAACTCCTATGTATATACTGCCTGTAGAACGATTTTCAATAACTCAAAAAACACGGATTCAGAATTTGATAGTTTATCCAAGTGGTTCGGTTGACATTAATGAACTTTTTCAGGGAGTTTTTTATTTAGAAGAGACGAGAGAGATAAAGGATAAGAATAGAATAAATTACCCCGCCCCAAGGGG
>DHWV01000008.1:549-1863 GCA_002413355.1 Desulfobulbaceae bacterium UBA5173
AGACCCGCAGCTTCGCAATAAAATCAAGGATGATATTTTAGATATCATTGACGGAAGAGATTTAGATACCTTGGAAAGGTTTGCATCTTTATCTGATGATGCAAAGAAAACTTTCTTTATAAAGATTCAGAAGACTCAATTATTTATCTTTAGAATTGCTTTAAAGCATGGCGTACAAAAAATTGAACAAGAGGCCGAGTGGGCTGATCGGAAGGCCGGAATCAAACCACCCGTATCATTCCTTATGGCCGCCAGAAAGCCGCAAAGTTACCCTTGTCCTAATTCGTATCCTGTTTTGGGAGTCGAATTCAGAGAGTGAAAAATATATGGCGGGCGGGTGATCGGAATATCTGAACTTCCACCTCTATTTTTGAAGTTGATCTTAAATTGAAAACCGGCTACCATATAGTCATAAAGATCATAATGACTATTTAAAGCCAAAGGAAAAATACCATGCCTGCTGTATCCGTAGCCACGGCAAAAAGCCGTCTTTCCGAACTGTTAGCGAAAACATCCTATGCGCATGAACGATTTATTATCACCAGAAGAAACAAGCCGGTGGCGGCTTTGGTCAGTTTGGAAGACCTAAAATTGATTGAACAAAGCGAAGAACGGCAGGGCTTGGCCTCAATAGTTGGAAAATGGAACGGCTTTGAAGAAGTGGAAGAGCTGATCAGCAACACAGCCAGCCTGCGCACTGATTCCGGGACTCGGCAAAATGTATCTCTTTGATACTGATATAATAACCAATGTGCTGAAAAAACAGCCCTCTCAATGCTTGCTTGAACGGCTGGCACTGATTCCTAAGCATCAGCAGCACATTTCAACGGTCACGGTTTCAGAGATTGTTTACGGGGCGATGAAAAGCAGCCGTCCAGCATATCACCTGAACAACCTTGAGCAAATTCTGCTTCCTTCCGTGAATGTGGTCAGTTTTGACACCAAAGCAGCCTGCATTTGCGGGCGGCTTCGGGCTGAATTGGAGAAAAAGGGACAGCCGCTTGATCTTGCCGACCTTGAGATTGCTTCAATCGCTATTGCTGAAGATTTGATTCTTGTTACTGGAAATATTCGGCATTTTGGCAGAATAGAAGGACTGAGGCTCGAAAACTGGCTGTAAGTATCTGCGCAGAAACCTGTTCAAGCCGGACGGCTGACCTGCTTTCCTCTCTCAAGAGAGAATACACTGGCCCCTGCTCGGCAAGCATGGTATATTTTGAATGGTACAGAGTGCAGATACATGCTTGGTACCGAAGGTAACGAAAAATATAGAATAAATCACCCCGCCGCCAAGGGGCGGGGTATCGTACAAAT
>DHWV01000008.1:2147-7792 GCA_002413355.1 Desulfobulbaceae bacterium UBA5173
AGACCCGCAGCTTCGCAATAAAATACAAAGCCATGCTGGTTGCTGGAAAGACTCTCCCCTTCGGCACCATAGAGAACATACCGGTCTGATTCGTATTAACGAATCAGACCTTTTTTTATGCCCGCTTGCAATTGATCTGCCGCCGCCGCCGGATTTGTGCTATGCTTGAGCACATGCCAGATGCTGTGATCGCTATGACAGCATTCATCATTCCATGCGCACAAAACGGAGGAAAACATGCTGACCAACATGCTCAAAGAACAACGGCGCGGCACGAAAGAATCGCTGATCGTCCTGCTCATTTTCAGCAATATTTTGACTGCGTTGTATTTTATCGGGCCATCCGCCCTGCCCTTCAAAGGGCTTGATCAGTCCAAGCTGCTGGAAACCATCATGACCATGTTTGTGGTTTCCGTGTTCATGGAGCGGGCTGTCGAGGCGATCCTTGTCCCCATGCGGACCCCTGGCCGTCAGCAGATAGAGCACGCAATGGAAAGCATTGAATCTTTTGATGCAGCGGACAAGGCAACGCTGCTCAGAGAAAAAAAATGCGAGTTGGATGAATATCGCATCGAAACGGCAAAATATGCTTACTGGATCAGCTTTGTCTTTGGTTTGGTCATCAGCCTTGCCGGTGTTCGCGCGCTCAACGGCTTGGTTGATATAGCCCCAGGGAACAGCAGCATGTTTTTTTCCTTTGTTGATGTCATCATCACCGGCGGTGTGATTTCAGGAGGCAGCGCGGCTATTGATAAAATGGGCAGAAAAATCAGCAAAACGTTGAATTTGACTTCAGCGACCACCTCTATTGTCAAGCCGCCGCAGGACAGTGCGGCAGCGGAGACTCCTGTGAATCCGGCAGCGAATTGAGCGGAATGACATCACCTGCAACGTGGACCATCGGCACAGACGCGCCTTCCCGTATCTGCCAGCACCTTCAGCAGCAGGCGCAGAATGGAGTCAAATTCTTCTGCTTTGATTATTTCGACACCTTGGCGGTGCGCGAGATTGAGCCGGAGTTCACCAAGCAGCTCGCCACCCGCCTGCACAGTCTACTGCTGGGCAGTAAACTACCGCCGGAGCAACTTTACGCCCTCCGTCAGCAGATTGAGCGGGAGCTGTCTGCGGCCAGCACGGCATCAGGCGGCGAGCTGGAGTTCTATATGGAGCCGTTTGCCCACGCCTATCGCCTACAGTTGTTGAAGCAGTTTGGCGACATACCTGTTTTGAACGATGCAAACAGTTTTGCTGAACTGATTCTGCGTATTGAAACCACAGTGGAAAAAGCTGTGCAGCGGCCTTGTGTCGAGGCGGTGCAGGTGTTGTCTTGGCTTCGGCAGTACGGTTTGCGCACAATTCTTGTCTCAGATTTTTACCTACCGGGCCGCTGCTTCACCGAAATGCTGGCCAATCTTGGCCTGAGCGGGCAGTTTGAGCGCATCTACGTCTCCGCTGACCATGGCTTGGCCAAGTCGTCGGGCAGGCTGTACGAAAAAATTTGCGCCGACTTGGGCTGTCAGCCCGATGAGCTGCTGATGATCGGGGATAATTCGCACTCCGACGTGGCCAAGGCACAGGAAAAGGGTCTGCGCTGCCTGCATCTGCTCAACCCGGCGCAAAAAGCGTTCTATCACCAGTGGGATCCTGCCCAGCTTGATGCGCCCGGCTGGGTTAGGCAGCGATTTGACACAGCAGCGGCTACCTCCGGTCTGTTTAAAGAGACCGGTACCAGTCTGTGGCTTTTCACCTGGAAACTCCTGTACAGCCTGCTTCAGCAGCAGGCGCAGGACGTTTTCTTCTTCTCCAAGGAAGGAGAATTTCTGAAAATCCTTTTCGACCAGATGCAGGCCGATCTTTTCGGCAGGCCGGTGGTGCGCAGCCATTATCTGCTGGTCTCGCGCAAGGCCGCCTTTCTGGCCTCGCTCAAGCCCTTGGACGAAGAGGATTTCAGCCGTCTGTTCTACTTCTACCGCAACATTTCGCCGCGTGATTTTCTTCTCAGCCTGAACATCGAGGAGGCATTAGCCGCTGATCTCTGCCAGCAGGCCGGAATTGATTTTCAAGCCCGTTTGCCTGATCTGCCCAATCAGCCTGCTTTCCGGCAGCTTTTGGCCTGCGACGCATTCCGCGATCTTTACGAGCATCGCCGCAGTCAGCAGCGGAGAAACTTCCTCGCCTATTTAACGTCCTTCGGCGTTGATTACGAACGCGATGGCTTGACGATAGTGGATGTTGGCTGGAAAGGCTCCATCCAAGATAATATTTGGCATATCCTCGGCGGTAAAGTAAAAATGCAGGGATATTATGCTGGATTCTTGGATGCAGCAGTTAAACAGCCGGGCAACGGCAAGCAGGGTTTGCTTTTTGACAACACCAGCCCCCTGCCCTATTTCAATGTCTATAACAATAACCGTTCGCTGTTTGAGATGATGCTCGGCGCATCGCACGGCAGCGCGGACGGTTATTTCACGGATGAGGAATTTATCTGGCTGCCAGATAATCACCGCCGGGAAATTCGCCAGCGTATCCAGACAGCAGACGGAGAGCTAATGGTCATGGCTTTGGATATGCCTGAAGAACGAGCCTTGTTTGAGGCAAAGATTAAGCCGTTGCAGATGCAAATGCTGGCGGAAAGCAAACGCCTGAACGCTGCCTTTCTCCGCTTAGGCTGGGTTTTGCCTCGATTGGAATGGTTCGCCCGCCGCCATGCTCGGATGGTTTTTCTCCCGACACGACAGGAAATTGAATTCTTTGAAAGCCTGTATCACTTGGAGAATTTCGGCGTGTTTGAGTACACTGATTTCCGCACCGAGGCAAATCTTTCCCTGAAAGAGCGGTGGCACAATTTTGTCGCCATGCGCAAGAATCCCGCTATGCTGGAGATGGGCACGTGGCCACCGATCATTCTTCGGCGGCTGGGCTTGAATTTTTACCGGCATATCAATGGGTGGCGGCGGCACTGGCGGGAGTTTGGGCAAAAATAGGAAAAACGGCAGCAGGTCGTCTCCCCGCTACTTCATCAGCGGGGAGAGAGCCATATCCGCCGCCATCTCGTCGTAGCCGTCCGTGCTGCGCGGCACAGCTTGGATGCGGTAGGACTTGGGCGTGGTCAGGGCATTCGGTGCAGGCCGCCATTGAATAGTCAGCATGATTGTTCTCCGGTGAGAGGGTGGGGAGAGATGCGGAAGGATGGTGCTGCTTCAGCAGCAGAAATTAAAGCGCGGCAGCTGGTTTGTCAATGGGATTGTTGCGGTGCAGCGGGGAGGCGGGCGGAACCGAACGCGGAAGGAAGGTGACAGGCAAGGGGCCCGCCCCTGCGGATGATGATCACCGCTTCTGCCGGAGATAGTCTGCATAGACCTCGGCAAAGTGTTTGGTCTGCTCCAAGGTGCCGACATTCATGCGGAAGGTGGTTTTGATCGCCGGGGCGACCATTGGCCGCACCAAGATGCCGCGCTCCTTCAGATAAGACACTGCGCCGTCGCGGTCTTCCGGCGAAACCAGCATGAAATGCGCCGCGCCGGGATACTGCTTCACCTTGTTGTCGCGGAAAAAGGCTTCCAGATACGGCTTGGAAATCTGCATGGTCTCCTGCGGAAAACGCCGCCATTCCTCGGCAGCATCGTCAAGCTGCGCACTGGCGGCAACCAAGGCGCAGGAGTTGACATCAAACGGCCCGCGCACCTTGTGCAGTTCGGCGGTGAGAGCAGGATGAGCGATGCTGTAGCCCAAGCGCAGGCCGCCAAGGGCAAAGGCTTTGGAGAAGGTACGCAGGATGATCAGGTTCGGATAGTCCGCCAGCAGGCCCTGCGCGGTCGTGCCGGTGAATTCAAAGTACGCCTCGTCCACAATCACCGGCAGATCAGGCCGCAGCCGCAGCACTTCCTCAATCAGCTCAAGGGAGACCGACGCGCCGGTGGGATTGTCCGGGTTGACCAGCACCGCCAGCTTGGTGGCCGGAGTGATCGCCGCCAGATAGTCGCGATGCGGGAAACGCATTGCCGCATCATACGGAATACCAGTCACTTTCGCGCCGATCACTCCGGCAATCTGGGTGAACATCGGAAAGCCGGGCTGGGCCATCACCAGCTCGTCGCCCTCGCCGAGAAAAGCCCGCAGCACCACCTCGATAGCCTGATCCGAGCCGTTGGCAACCATGAGCTGCTCCGGCGCGGCCTGCGTGTAGCGGGCCAGCTTGGGCAGGAACGCGGCGCAGTCCGGGTAAAGCGGGATGCGGTCGCTGTCAATCCAGTCGTGCAGAGCCGCCTTCACGCAGCCCGGCAGCGGCAGAGTGTTCTCGTTCAGATCAAAGCGCAGGTAGGCCGTGCGGTCAATGTGCGACCACGGCGGCTTGTAGGTGGACAGCGCGGCGATGTGGGGTTTGACTTTGAGCATGATTTAAAGGGAAATGCCAAAGGAATCAAAAACGCTTTTAGCTTTCAAAAACAATGCTGAACCTCTTTCGGCGACGGTCAGAATGCTGCCAGCCTTGCCCAACCATTTTCCAATCTGGCTTTTATCTGGACTCTCTGAGTCAGCAAGTTCTTCTTTCACATTTTCGATATGCCGTATCGCGTCTTGCTGACCTTTGAGATCGCTCTTCTTCAACTCGGCAATCAATTCTTCGACTTTCTCTACCTGAGCTTTCTTCTCCGTGTAGGTGGAACCAATTTGTATATCTCCAGCTCTGAAGATATTGCTGTGATTGTCGCCTTGCATCACGTTCGCTGAATTATTCGCAACATATTTTCTCTGATCCATTTCCGAACTTCCGGTGTTTGTGATATGCAGAAGTGGTTGACTTGCATGAGATATGCTTTGAAGGGGAAGGCGTTCAAAAAACTTCTCGTAAAATTCCCTGATGTTTCTCTGTATTTCGTAGTTTTGCTGAAGAAAAATTATTCTATTCTTCATAGCCATAAGGAGTTTTGCATGTTCAATCGGTTCTATTACCTCTGGAAGGCTGTCAAGATCACCATTTTTTATTTTTTCTATATATTCATCTAAATCTTTCTTGATCGCTTTCCTGCTGCCTGTAATTCCAAATTCATGCACAGTGATCTTGAAAGATATTTTTCCTATCTCACTGGCATCTATGGAAACAGAAACTTTATATCCCTTGAGAGCTGCGTAATCTTCAAAACCTCTTAATATATCACAAAATATAGATTTTCTTTCCTCAGGTACTTCTATGGTAACATACCCTCCATTATGCACTGAATAATCTTCATTTTTTTGATTTTCAAATACGATACCATCATATTTAGTTACTTGACCTTGCAACTCCTGCATTTTTATTTCCAGTTCTAATTCTTTTAATTTTCCAATTTTTATTTTGTTATAAACATACCATGAATACCATTCAGGCATCTTTTTTATTGCGAGATACAAAATAGATCCAAAGTAAATTACAGAACAGGTGTAACCAAGCGATTGGTATAATAAATTATATCTATATAAGTAATATTGAATAACAGATAAAAGTTGTTCGGCAGCATAATGAAATATTAAGAACGAAAATATAGATAGCAGGAAATAAACAAAAAAGAAAAATACAATTTTGTCTGTATAATTAGACAGTTCCTCGGGATCATCTTGGTCATGTCGATATTTCATATAATTTAGGAGTTACGCAGTTGCATAAA
>DHWV01000045.1:0-5671 GCA_002413355.1 Desulfobulbaceae bacterium UBA5173
ACGGCTCACACTCGATTTGCTGATGCCGAAACGGCTTGCCGTCTCTTCACAACTCAGCCTGTCCCGGTCTTTGATCTCCAAGACCTTCCGTCGAAAATCTATTGAGTATCCCATAAGTACAACATAGTCGTTTTATATTGCTTTGGCTATATTTCTTGTAAACTCAAAGTGTTTCGTATGTTGAAGGAGCGCAGAAGAAAGCGTTCAGTTTAATCGCCGCCGCCTATAACATGGAGCGAGTAGTTGATTGCGCATGACTTATGCAACAGGTCTATTTTTCACCACTAAAAAAGACACGATTCCTTGACAAAGTTTTTCTGATGCTTATCTTACGGGCTAAAAGGGAAGGCTTGAGCCTTAGAAAAAAAACATCATGCATTTTATTTAGCTCTCGTTCGGAGAGTATGAAAGGAGGATACTATGAACCTGTCTGTATGGGATCCTTTTCGTGAGATGGAATCGCTGCTCGACCGATACGGCAAGTCGGCAAGAAAGTCAGGAGAAGGTGCTAACATCAAGGATATGGAATCAGGAGACTGGATGCCAGCAGTCGATATTGTCGAAAATGATCACAGTGTTGTGGTCAGAACGGAGCTGCCCGGCGTTGAGAAAGACAATGTGCAGGTGCATGTCAATAACGGCGTGCTGATTGTCAAAGGCGAGAAAAAACAGGAGATCAAGGATGAAAAACGCCACCGGATCGAATGCGCCTACGGCTCCTTTGTCCGCAGTTTCACGCTGCCGCAGGATGTGGACATCGAAAAGATCGAGGCAGCCTGTAAGAACGGCATCCTCAGCTTGACCATTCCAAAACTGGAGAAGGCCAAACCGAAGCAGATTGAGGTGCAGGTGAGCTGATCAGCCAGCATTCGTTCCGCAGCATCTGTCCCCGGCAGCAAAACATGCTGTCCCGGGGATATTTTTTTCATCTGGAATGTTCCCGCTCATCTTTCGTCTCTGGCAACTGGTCAATTTTTCCGCTATAATTCATCCTGACACCCCGCGAAAATTCAGGGACTGCGCCCTGTTCATTCAACCCCAAGGAGACGTTATGGGACTTTTTGACGCATTGCACCTGACCGGAAATCCGACTGCCGTTGACTGGGAAATGACCCCGGAATACACCTTTGGCACCTTTGAAAGCTGGGGCGGCAAAGAACGCGTCCGCAGCAGCAAGGAGCGGATTTATTATTTTTTCATCGATGCCTGGGGCAAGGAACCGAAGCTCTGCCTGATGGAACGCGGCATAAAATATGCTAGAGTTGTGGCGGAAATCCTCGCCCCGCCGGAGCTGCTGCGCCGCTGTGTCGGAAAGCATGGCAAAGTAGCCTATTTTGAGCGCACCTTGGCGATTGACGAAGAGCTGAAGCAATGGCTGATCGACAATGTAATGACCAGCAAGGACAACTCCAAGGTGGTACCGGTGGAGAGCAAGGACCGTATCGACCGCTTGGGGCCTGCGGGTCTGCCAGGATCGGAGATGCCGCCGCCTGCTGATCTGAAGTCAGTCATCCTGCCGGACAGCCCGGCCGAACTAACAGAGGAGGAGGCGGACAAGCTGATCCGCGCGTTGAATCTGTTAGACCATGAACGCAACCCGGAGGGCCAGCACCGTGCTTGGCTGGCCGATAATGGCGATGGGCTGACCGTGAGCGACAAGGTCACTGGATTGATCTGGCAGCGCGGCGGGTTGGACATTATGAGCAACCGGATGCTGCGCAAGGCAATTGATGAGCTGAACCGGGAGGGCTTTGCCGGATATCACGACTGGCGGCTGCCGACCTTGGCCGAAGCTCTGTCGTTGATGCAGCCGGAGCTGAACGTCAAAGGCCAGCATCTGCATCCCGCCTTTTCTTCTGACCAGCCGTTCATTTTTGTTGATGCAGTGCGGAAGCCAGGCGGGCAATGGTTTGTTGATTTCAAGCAGGGCCGCGCCTACTGGGCTTCCGGCACCATCCCCGGCGGTTTTGGCCGCCTCTGCCGCAAGGCATGAAATACAAATGCTCCTTCCCGACAACAGGAAGGAGCATTTGTATTGTCAGCAAAAAAAACACCTACCGTACTTCCGCGCCTCTGCTCTTGCCGAGCTGTGCCAATTGCCGAAGCTGCTCTTTTTTCTGAAAGCCATAGTCAACCAGCCGCCGGATGTCGCTCCACATGGTGGAGCTGCCCATAATGGCAACGACGAGGACATCATCTCCGCGCTTGAACTGGCCGACATAGGTCTGCCGGGCACTGCTGGTATAGCCGGTTTTGCCGCCCATAGCTCCGTCCATTTGCCAAAGAGCCTTGTTGTGATTTTTCAGCAGCTTACCATCTGAGGTGACCGTTTTAGTCATCCGCATCCGTTCAGCAAAATCGCGATCCTGCATGGCGTGACGAAAAATCTGCGCCAGATCACGGGCGGTGGTCTGCTGGCCGTCGGCGGTCAGGCCGGAAGCAGTGCGGCAGATCGTATTTTCCGCACCCCAGAGCCGGGCGTGCAGAGTCATCAGATTGGCAAAGGCCGGTTCACTGCCCGCAATTTTTTCAGCCAAAGCGACGCTCGCATCGTTGGCTGACTCCAACAGCACAGCATTGATCAAATCGTTGGCCTTGTAGCTCTGGCCGGAGTTCAGATAAACTTTGGAGCGCGGCATGGCCTCGGCGTGGCTGCTGACTCCGACCCGCTCGTTTTCCTCCAGTCGTTTGATGGCAATCAAGCCGGTCAGTACCTTGATGGTAGAGGCAGGCTGGCGAGGATTGTCAGCAGCCTTGGCAAAAATTGATTCACCTGTACGGGCATCCAAAATAATCACACTCTTGGAGGTGATCTGCAAGCCGGAGTCATCGGTTGGTGGGGCAAATTTTGCCTCAGCCCGGCTGATGGCAGCCCTGATGCTATCCCGGAACTGCCGGGCGGCGGTCAGTTCAGCCGATTCCCCGCGTGGTTGATGGACAAGAGGAACGGATCTACAGGTGCGCCCCGCTTTGTTTTTTTTCGCTCCCTGACGCTGTTTGGCCGCAACCTGTTTTTTTGCCGCCTTGACTTTTGGGGCTGCCTGCCGTTTTTGGGTGGCGGCCGACGGCGGACGCTTTTTGCTGCTGCCACCGAGAAAACGTGCCGCTGCCGCAGGCTGAACCTGAACGGCAAGAAAACAGGCCGTCAGCACCTGAAGGAAAAGAATGTGATAACGATGTTTAGATGCTGTCATGATATCTGCGCGACGGTGTGTGGTTCAGGTTCCTCCATCTTATGAAATATCTGCTGGAAGAACGGCTGTCAAGAAGCAGGGGGCCTTTCTGAGAAATATTCTTATCTCCGTCCGCACAGCATACGGAACGGACACCCTGCCTTCATTTTTTATTATACCGCTTTTCTTCTGAAAACCAGAATCGAAATTGCATGATCATCCTCAGCCTTGGCCCAGCCTGCGGCAAGATCGAGCGACTGCATCAGCTTGACAAGTGCTTCCCGCAGCTGTTTCGCTGATTGGCTGCCTGTGGCAGAAAAAGCCATCGCCGCCCAGTTAGCCACCTTCTGCGCCTCAGCGGCCAACAGGGCAGGACGGACAGCGAAGGCTGACGAATTGGCCGTGCTGAACTGCGCTGACAGTTCAGTGCCAAGCAGATCGCGTGCCGGCGACGGCAGTCCTTTGTCCTCTTCCGCCAGCAGAGCTTTCAGCACGGCTTCACCGTTGGCAAAATACAGCATTGTGTCGGTCAAGGCAAGAGCAGGATGGGCGGCTTCCGTGGGCAGGAGGCTCCAAGAGTAAATCGGATGGCCGTTTGACTCCGTGACTTTTTCGGACAAACCGCGTTCAGCCATTTTTTGCCGCAGCCGGTCAACGAGCTTGCGAGCCATCTTCGGCTGCTGAATCTGGGCGAACAGCACCAACTTGGGCAAGGGAAAAAGACCGACGTTGACCACTTCGCTGACTGTCAGCCCTGCCTGTGGCCCGGCAGCCGCCAGTACGTCCTGAATCGACCAATCAAGCTGCTGCCGCACCGCCGCGTCCATCGCCTGATATTGCGCTGGATCGACAAAGGAAAAAAGGTGTTGGCTCAACCCAGAGAACCAGCTATAGAGCAGCGTATTCCCGGTCAGCACATGCAGAGCAAGGTTCTTGTCCGCACGTAGCTGCTGCGGCTCATAATCCGCCCGGCTTCTGACCTGCACATCACCCTGATGCTCGACCGCAATGGTGCTCAGGTTTCTGATGCCCTGCAAATAAGCGACAGCTTTTTCCGCCTCCGGTCTGCCTGAAGCAGCGACAACGTTGTTGATCTGCTGTAGGTTGGCGTATAATTTCCCATAGCTGCGGTCATCGCCAGACTCCGCCCAGAATTTTTTTGCCGTCGCAAAGGCAGGATTCGCGCTCAGGCCGCCACCAGCCGTCTTCTGCTTGAGCGCGTCGGCAATTGTCTTTGGGCTGAAGGCCACAATGATCACTCCGTCTTTGGCATAGCCGTAGAGGTATTCGTTGTCGTCGAGCAAAATTCGGGTCAGTTCCAAGCCGTTGACCGTCTCCTTGCTGAAACCGCTCAAGGTCAGACAGGCCACACTGGCCACCAAATCGGCCATCGCCGAAGAGCCAAAGGCGATTATCCGCCGTTTTCCTTCGGCTTCTGGTTCAGTTTTCAGGTGAGCCATATCCGGGGCAAGCAGGGCAAAGGTCAAATCATCGCCGAACAGTTGCTGAATGAACGGATTGGTGATGATATCAGCAACTCCGTCATAAAAGTCTTCGTATTGTCGCAAACGTTCCTCCTCCGCGCCTTGTTCGGCCATGATCGCCCGCATGACCGGCTTGGCAAGAAATCTGCCTAATGCGGATTCAGGGAAGGCTTTGGCCATGCCCTGCATATCCAACACAGTGACAGCGGCCACGGCATCAGCAGGCAGATAGTCGGCGTAGTACTCAGTTCCGGCGGCGGGCGCGGCGGCATGGCGGACATAATGAAAGACCGTCCCGGCGGCTCCGGCCAGCAGCAGAATGAGGACTATGATTTTCTTCACTGTTCAGCTCCTGAAAAAGGAAGGGAAAGGCGGCGAACACGCTTGGCAGCAGGGAAATTTTACCTGAACCCGGTGCAAAGTCAATCCGCATCAGGTATGATGGGGCGGCACGCCGCAGGCTGCGCAGCGGACAGAACGCTGTTTTCCCATGCTTTCATCATCAGGGCGGCACGGCAGATCCGTCCGCAGGAGAGGATTTATGGACAACATTATTGTGCTGGCCACCGGTAATCAGAATAAGGTGAAGGAATTGCAGGCATTGGTCAAAGATTTCCCCGTGGAAATCCATTGCCTGAAGGATTTCGGGCCGGTGCCGGAGGCAGTCGAGGACGGCATGACCTTTGACGAGAATGCCTATAAAAAAGCCTTGCACTATGCCCGCATTCTTGGTTTGCCTGCCTTGGCTGATGATTCCGGCTTGGTTGTGGATGCGCTGGATGGCGCACCGGGCGTGTATTCAGCCCGCTACAGCGGCGAAAAAGCTACAGATTGGGACAACTGCGACAAGCTGCTGCGCGAAATGGAGGGCAAGCCGAACCGCGCTGCCCGCTTTGAGTGCGTTCTCTCTCTGGCCGTGCCGCACGGCCCGGCTCTGACTTGGGAGGGCCGCTGCGAAGGCCGGATCACAGAGCAGCGGCAGGGTGAGGCAGGCTTCGGCTATGACCCGATGTT
>DHWV01000045.1:6033-6219 GCA_002413355.1 Desulfobulbaceae bacterium UBA5173
CGGCAGAGCTGGACAAGGTGCTGCAATGGCTCAAGCTGCGGATGAGCGAGGTTAAACCACCGAAGCCTGATCACGCCGAATTCGAACAAAACGACTGGTCAGAGGAGAGAATTCCGCAGGGATGTGGTCACGCGGCGGGCAAGCACTGCTCAAAGAACAAGCTGTGAATTCAAGTTCCAAGTGCAA
>DHWV01000039.1:0-671 GCA_002413355.1 Desulfobulbaceae bacterium UBA5173
ACCCGGCGGTAGAGGTCGTTGAGATCAGAGGTGGCAAAACGCCCTCCTTCCAGCGGCACCAGCGGGCGCAAGTCGGGCGGCAGCACCGGAATCACTTCCAGAATCATCCACTCCGGCCGGTTGCCGGAGTCGCGGAACGCCTCGACCACGTTCAGCCGCTTGCCGAGCTTGGCCCGCCGGGTCAAACTCGCGGTGTCCTTCATCTCCTTGCGGAGCTGGATGGCCAGCTCGACCAGCTCGAGATCTCTGAGCATTGCACTGATCGCTTCTGCGCCTATACCGACCTCAAATTCGCCTGGATACTGCTCCAGACTTTCGCGGTACTGCTCCTCGTTAAGGAGCAATCCCTTGGGCAAGGCCTCGATGCTGGATTGGAGGACAACATACGATTCAAAATAGAGAATCTTCTCCATCTCTTTGAGAGTCATGTCCAAGATCGAACCGATCTTGCTGGGCAGCGACTTGAGAAACCAGATGTGAGCCACCGGCGCGGCCAGCTTGATGTGGCCAAGCCGCTCGCGGCGCACTTTGGACTGAATGACCTCAACCCCGCATTTCTCGCAGATCACGCCCCGGTGCTTCATGCGCTTATACTTGCCGCAGTTGCACTCGTAGTCTTTGACCGGGCCAAAAATTTTGGCACAGAAGAGGCCGTCCCGCTCCGGCTTGAA
>DHWV01000039.1:911-7908 GCA_002413355.1 Desulfobulbaceae bacterium UBA5173
GCTCCGGCTTGAAGGTGCGGTAGTTGATGGTCTCCGGCTTCTTCACTTCGCCGTGGGACCATTCGAGAATTTTGGTCGGCGAGGCAAGGGATATCTTGACTTTGTCAAAGACAAGCGGCCCTTTCGGCTTGTCAAAAAAGCTGAACAGTTCTTCCACGAAGCGCACCCCCTCTGGTGTTTATCCTGAAGCGTGTTGATGTGCCAGCTGACTCGGGGGCACTTATGTCTGCGTCCCGAATGCTTGCCTGCTCATCGAGCGATCACTAAGACCGCGCCGACGCCTGTTCTCAAATTTTCAATTCGCGCAATAAGCTGCCGCAGCACGTTTTTGTCCGCTTTGCGAACATTCACAAACAGCCTTTGACGGTTTTTAAGATTCCGCAGGCTGGGCTTTGGCTCATCCAAGCGCAGTTATTCGTCGTCGGCCAGCAGCTCTACATCCAAGCACAGCCCCTTCAACTCCTTGACCAAAACATGGAAGGACTCCGGCAGGCCTGCGTCGAGGAAGTTGCTGCCCTTGACGATTTTTTCATACATCGAGGTGCGGCCTTCCACGTCGTCTGACTTGACCGTGAGGAACTCCTTCAGCGTGTAGGCCGCGCCGTAGGACTCCATCGCCCAGACCTCCATCTCGCCGAGACGCTGGCCACCGAACTGAGCCTTGCCGCCGAGCGGCTGCTGGGTCACGAGCGAATACGGGCCGGTGGAACGGGCGTGAATTTTGTTGTCCACCAGATGGTGCAGCTTGAGCATGTACATCACGCCCACCGTCACCTTATTGGCGAACATATCGCCAGTCAGGCCGTCGTGCAGAGTGGACTGACCAATTTCATCCACGCCTGCCTCGGTGAGCATCTTTCTGATTTCCGCCTCGGAAGCACCGTCAAAAACCGGAGAAGCGACATGGATGCCCCGCCCGACCTTGCGCATTCTGTCGAGTAACTGCTCGTCGCTGAGACCGTTCGTGATCGCTTGAAATTCGGTTTCAGAGTACAGACTTTGCAGCCGAGATTTAACCTGCTCCAGCTCTTTGGCCTCGGCCAGCCGCTGAATTTGTTCGCCCAGCCGCTTGGCCGCGAAGCCAAGATGACATTCCAACACTTGGCCGACATTCATACGCGACGGCACGCCAAGAGGGTTCAGCACCACATCGACGCTGGTGCCGTCGGCAAAGAACGGCATGTCCTCCTCTGGCATCAGCCGGGAAACCACGCCCTTGTTGCCGTGGCGGCCCGCCATTTTGTCGCCGACCGCCAGCCTGCGTTTGGTGGCCACATAAATTTTCACCATTTTAACCACGCCCGGCGGCAGGTCATCGCCCTTTTCCAGTCGGGCGGCCATGCCCTCGTAGCGGGAGCGCACCTCTTGGGCTTGACGGGAATAGTTGCTGAAGATGTTCTCCAGCTCATCCTCGTATTTGCCCCGCTCAGAAAAATCAAGTCCGCGAAGCTGGTCAAACTCGACCTGAGCAATCGCCTCAGCAGTCAATTTTTTGCCCAGCGGCAGGATGACATTGCCGTTCCGATCGCGAATGTCGCGTTTGGCGGTGCGGTCGGCAAGCAGACCGTACAAAGTTTTGCGCACGCCATTTTTCAAGCTGCGCAGCTCGTCCTCCATGTCTCGGTTGAGGCTGCGAAGTTCTTCCTCCTCGATCAGGAGGCTGCGCTCATCCTTGTCCACGCCTTTGCGGGAGAAGACCTTCGCGTCAATCACCACGCCCTCAATGCCGGGAGGCACCCGCAGGGAGGAATCCTTGACATCGCCCGCCTTCTCGCCGAAAATGGCCCGCAGCAGCTTCTCCTCCGGTGAGAGCATGGTCTCGCCCTTCGGTGTCACCTTGCCGACCAGCATGTCGCCGGCTTTGACTTCCGCGCCGATGCGGATGATCCCTGAATCGTCCAAGTTGCGCAGCGCGTCATCGCCGACATTGGGAATGTCGCGGGTGATTTCCTCCTTGCCGAGCTTGGTGTCGCGGGCCACGGTCTCGAAAATCTCAATGTGCACTGAGGTGAAGGTGTCCTCCTTCAACAGTCGCTCGTTGATCAGAATCGAGTCCTCGAAGTTATAGCCACGCCACGGCATGAAGGCTATGGTCACGTTCTTGCCCAAGGCCAGCTCACCCAGCTCAGTCGAAGGGCCGTCCGCCAGAACGTCGCCCTTCACCACTCGCTGCCCTGGCAGCACCAGCGGTTTTTGGTTAAAGCACGTGTTCTGGTTGGTTTTTTTGTATTTGGAAAGATGATAGACCGCAATGCCGGTTTCAAAACCGTCTGTGCCCGGCTCATCGTAGCGGACAACCACGCGGTTTGCATCCGCTTCCTCGACCACGCCGGTACCTGCGGCAAGCAGACAGGCCCCTGAGTCCAAGGCTAAATTGCGCTCCACGCCGGTGCCGACCAGCGGCGCGGCGGGCTTGAGCAGCGGCACGGCTTGGCGCTGCATGTTCGATCCCATCAGAGCGCGGTTGGCATCGTCATTCTCCAAAAACGGGATCAGGGAGGCTGCGACGGAAACCATTTGATTCGGGGCTACGTCCATCGCCGTGACCTCATCTGCAGGCACAGTGACAACTTCGCCCTCTTGCCGGGCTATCAAATGTTCGCCGACAAGGGCACCCTCGCCGCTGACTGGCGCATTGGCGGGAGCGACTACATACCCTTGCTCTTGAAGCGCGGTGAAATTTTTTATTTCCTCGCTGATCTGACGGTTCTTGACCAAGCGGTACGGAGTTTCAATAAAACCATAAGGATTGACCTCAGCATATGTGGCCAAGGAGACGATCAGCCCAATGTTCGGCCCTTCCGGCGTTTCAACCGGACAGATGCGGCCATAGTGGGTCGGATGCACGTCCCGCACCTCAAAACCAGCCCGTTCGCGGGTCAGACCACCCGGCCCCAGCGCAGAAAGCCGCCGCTTATGCGTGACTTCAGAAAGCGGGTTGGTCTGATCCATGAACTGAGAAAGCTGGGACGTGGCAAAAAATTCTTTGATCGCCGAGTTCACTGGCTTCGGATTGATCAAATCGTGCGGCATCAGGGTGTCAACTTCCTGAAGGCTCATCCGCTCGCGGATCGCCCGCTCCATCCGGGCCAAACCCATCCGGTACTGGCTCTCGCACAGCTCGCCGACCGTGCGCACCCGGCGGTTGCCAAGATGATCAATGTCGTCGCCTTCCTGGAGCTCGTCTTTGATCCGCACCAACTGCTTGACGCTGAGGATAATGTCCTCTTTGGTCAAAGTTTTCTGCTCAATGGGCGTGTCTAAGCCCAAGCGGGAGTTGATCTTGTAGCGGCCAACTTCGGAGAGATCGTATGCTGCCGAATCAAAAAAGAGCTTGTTGAAAAAATCTTGAGCAATCTCTACGGTAGGCGGGCTGGAAGGCCGCAACCGGCGATAAATCTCAATCAGTGCTTGGGCGGTATCCCGCACTTTGTCCAAGGCCAAGGTTTTGCGGAAGGACTCCGAAACGGTGACGTTGTCAATAAAAAGCAGCGAAAATTCTTGAATCCCGCACTCTCTGATCTGCTCCAGCAGGCCTTCGGTCAGAGGTTCGTTGCAGTCAGCGAGCACTTCGCCGGTTTCAGGATGCACCAAGGCGGCGGCGAAAAAACGGCCCAGCAGATCATCAGCGAATACTTCCATCGACTGAATGCCCGCCTTCTCCATCCGTTTAGCCAATGCTTTGGAAATCTTGCGACCTTCTTTACCGATGACGCTGCCATCCGTTGGGTCAATCAGGTCGGTGCTCAACCGCTGGCCGATGAACGTCTCCGTTTGAAAAAGGAGGGAGAATTTGCCGTCCTCCAGCCGTACCTTGTCCACTTTGTAGAATTCGCGCAGCAGCTCCTCGTCGGTGTAGCCCAACGCTTTCAGGAGGGTGGTGACGAGCAGCTTGCGGCGGCGGTCGATACGGACATAAAGAATGTCTTTGATGTCAAAATCAAAATCCAGCCACGAACCGCGCACCGGAATGATGCGGGCTGAGTAAAGCCGTTTGCTGGAAATGTGCGATTTGCCGCCGTCGTGCGTGTAAAAAAGACCGGGCGAACGCTGGAGTTGATTGACAATCACCCGCTCGGTGCCGTTGATGACAAACACGCCGTCATCGGTCATCAGCGGAAGAGAGCCGAGGAAAACTTCCTGCTCCTTGATGTCGCGTACCGACTTGACCTTGGTGATCTCGTCAATTTCAAAGGTGATCAGGCGGACAGTGATCTTGACCGGCACTTCAAACGTCATGCCGCGTTCGATACACTCCTGCACTGTATATTTATGCTCGCCGAAGGAATAATGAACAAACTCAAGGGTGCAAAGACCGTTGAAATCGCTGATGGGGAAAATACTTTTAAAAATGGCCTGCAAACCTATTTCTTCTCTCTGCGACGGAACAAGGCGCATTTGCAGAAAGCGATCATAGGAATGCCGCTGCATGGCGATGAGATGCGGCGGTTCTACAACTTTACGTGTTTTGGCAAACCCTTTGCGTATTCTCGTCATGATCCCCTCTTGATGCAGTCCGCAGCGCAAAAAAACACAGCTCTGCCTGACCCGCTCTGGCCGTTGGTGGAAACTGAAGTGCAGCTCTCTGTCCCGCCTGCAAAAAAAACGCAGCAACGCCACGAGGGTTTTTGCCCCCATAGCGTTACTGGGATATTCTGCGCCGTCGTCCTTGGCGAGAGCTGACAGCCAAGGCGGACACCTGCCAACAGCAGGCTTTTACTTGATCTGCACTGCTCCGCCGACGGCCTCGATTTTCTTCTTGATGTCCTCGGCCTCAGCTTTGGAAACAGCCTGCTTGATCGGAGCTGGGGTGCCCTCGACCAGATCCTTGGCTTCCTTCAGGCCGAGGGAGGTGATGGCGCGCACTTCTTTGATCACTTTGATCTTCTCGCTGCCGCCGGAAGTCAGGATCACGTCGAACTCGGTCTTCTCCTCAACCGCAGCAGCGGCAGGAGCTGCACCGGCGGCGGCAACTGCAACCGGCGCGGCTGCGCTCACGCCAAACTTCTCTTCCAGAGCCTTGACCAAATCCGCAACTTCCAGAATGGTCATCTTCTCAACCAGCGCAATCACTTGCTGAATAGCTTCAGTCATTTTGCATTCCTCCTCATCGGATATAAAATCGTAGGGTTAGTTGTCCTGCTGTTCCTTCTGCTCTTTGATGGCCTGCAGAGCATAGACGAGATTGCTCGGCGCGGCATTGAGCGTGCGGACCAACTTGGTCGGCACCGCTGCCAGAACGCCGCAGAGCTGTCCCAAAAGCTGCTCCTTGGAAGGCAGCTTGGACAGAGCGATCATCTGCTCCGCGCTCATCCGCTGGCCTTCAAACATGGCTGAACGGATTTTCAGCTTGTCAAAATCCTTGCTGAACTCAGCCAGCACCTTAGCCGGCCCCACCGGCTCCTCAAAGCCGAAAGCCACGACCGTGGTACCGCCGAAGTCCTGCTGGAGAGCTTCGTAGGCTGTGTCTTGAGCGGCAATCTTGAGCAGGGTGTTTTTGGCAACCTGCAGCTGGGCGTTCTGCTTGCGCAAATTGACGCGCAGCTTTTCCAGCTCCGTGACTTTCAAGCCTTGATACTCGGCCACGGCGGCAAATTTGGCTCTGCTGAAAGTTTCTTTCAGCTCACCAACCTTCTGAACCTTGCTTTCGCGATTCAACGGGCGCACCTCCTTGAAAGGAAAACACGGGACTGGCGGAGACAGCAGGATTGCGGCGAGAACATGCAGGTGTTCAGCCCACCCTTGGCGGGAGGAAAGAACATCGGCGGGTCTCGGCGGGCAGCCTTGCGGCTATTAAACTGCACTGTGCCTGCTGTCTTCGACCTTCCCAGAGTTTTTGTGTGAGTTGTGTGTATGAAAAAAACGGCATTCCGCAATGAAATGCCTGGAATTGTCAACTTTTAACCAGCGAGCGTGCCTGCACCGGATCAATCTTCACACCCGGCCCCATAGTGGTGGACAGGCAGATTGCCCGCACATAAATACCCTTACTGGTGGACGGCTTGAGCTGAATCAGCTTGTCGATGAACATCATGATGTTCTCGTACAGCTTGTCCGCACTGAACGACCTTTTGCCGACTACAGCATGAACAACACCAGCTTTGTCGGCCTTAAAGTCCACTTTGCCTTTTTTCGTTTCGTTGACAGCGCGGGCAACGTCAAACGTGACAGTGCCAAGCTTGGCGTTGGGCATCAGATTGCGCGGCCCAAGGATGCGGCCTATCTTGCCCACCTCGCCCATCATGTCCGGGGTGGCAATGGTTTTGTCGAAATCCAGCCAGCCTGCCTGAATTTTCTTCACTATCTCGTCGGAACCGGCGTAATCTGCTCCGGCAGCCAAGGCTTCAGCCTCTTTCTCGCCTTTAGCGAAGACCAGCACGCGCACTTCTTTGCCGATGCCGTGCGGCAGGACAACGGAAGAACGCACCATCTGATCAGCGTGGCGGGGATCAATGCCGAGCCGGACTGCGATGTCCACGGACTCATCAAATTTTGCACATCCGCTTTTGATCGCCAGCTCAACGGCCTCGCGCAACTCGTACTGCTTGTTCCGGTCAATGGCTTCCGCCGCCTGCCGGTACTGCTTTCCATGTTTGGGCATGATTATTCAGACCTTGCTCAGTTCTCCCTTGTCCTGCGGTCAGAAGGACAGGTCTTGACGAATTGTGAAATGCCAGTTCAATCAGCCGACAACGGTGATGCCGCAGCTACGGGCTGTTCCCCTGATGATTTTGACAGCCTGCTCAACATCATAAGCGTTTAGATCCGGCATCTTCTTCTCTGCGATTTCCCGGATTTTTTCAGCAGGCAGTTCAGCAACGCGGTCTTTCTTCGGATTGCTGGAGCCTTTCTGCAAACCTGCCGCTTTCAGCAGCAGCACCGACGCAGGCGGAGTTTTAGTGATAAAGGTGAAAGAGCGGTCGCTGAACACGGTGATCACCACCGGGATGATCATATCGCCTTCAGCCTGCGTCCGGGCGTTGAACGCCTTGCAGAA
>DHWV01000039.1:8153-9608 GCA_002413355.1 Desulfobulbaceae bacterium UBA5173
TGCAGAACTCCATGATGTTCACGCCCTGCTGGCCAAGGGCCGGCCCAATGGGCGGCGAAGGATTCGCCTTGCCCGCCGGGATTTGCAATTTGATGTATGCCTGTACCTTTTTCATGATTCATTCCCCCGAGGGCGGAATCTAATTGTTGCTCACCTGCATATATTCCAGCTCAACAGGTGTTGAACGTCCGAAAATGGACACCATGACACGAACCCGTCCCTTGTCCGGGAACACTTCATCCACCGTGCCTTCAAAATTGGCGAATGGCCCTTCTGTAACCCGTACCACGTCGCCAACCTCGAAAATAACTTTTGGAATCGGCTTTTCCGATCCCTGCTCGATGCGTTGAATGATCTTGGCCGCTTCTTGGTCGGTGAGTGCCGGAATCAGCTTGTAAATATCTTGACCGGCAAGAGACTGGCTGGAGTTGATGCCGACGAATCCGGTGACACGGCTGGTTTCAACCACCGTATGCCACGTGCGCTCGTTCATCTCCATGTTGACCAAAATATAGCCAGGAAAAAACTTGCGGGAGGATGTTTTCCGTTCGCCCTTGACCATCTCGACCACTTGTTCGGTAGGGACAAGAATGCCGCCGAACTCCTCCTGCTGCCCGGACTGGCGGATACTTTCCTCCAGCGTGGCCTTCACCTTCGTCTCAAACCCGGTATGGGTATGCACTATGTACCATCGTTTGGCCATGATGTGAACCTATTGCTGCAGCACGAGACTGACCAGCTTGCCCAATACAAAGTCCACTGTGCCAAGATAAATGGAAAGAACGACGGTAAGCAGAATGACAAAACCGGACAGGCCCATTGTCACCTTGCGATCGGGCCAGACAATTTTTTTGAATTCAGCGGCGACTTCCTGAGAAAACTGCCGAATGCCGACAAGAGAATACGGCGACGGCGCAGCCGGACTATCGTCCTGCCCACCGCTTTTCTTTTTTATGTCTGTCATGTTTCTCTGAAAAGAACACCCGGCAACTGAAAAAAGATGGCAGGCCAGGAGGGATTCGAACCCCCAGCCCTCGGATTTGGAGTCCGATGCTCTACCATTAGAGCTACTGACCTGCGCGGTTCCTCATGCGACCTGACTCTGCGGCAAAAATTCACCTGCCGCAAAAAAACATCCGCTTTATTTTGTTTCCTTATGCGGCGTGTGCACCTTGCAGAACGGACAGAATTTCTTCAGCTCCAGCTTGTGCGGAATCGTGCGCTTGTTTTTCGTCGTTGTGTAATTCCGCTGCTTGCAGTCTTTGCAGGCAAGGGTGATGATATCTCTCATTGTCGCAGCCTTTGGATTGAGACAGAGCAAAAACTGCCGCCGGACAAAAACGCACGGCGGCAGCCTGCATGATTTGCTGACGCAGAACCGAAACGCAGTTCAGGCTGCAAGAACCACACAGAGCCTGAATAGGCGGATCTTACTCCAGAATTTTGACGATGACA
>DHWV01000064.1 GCA_002413355.1 Desulfobulbaceae bacterium UBA5173
CTTAGGCAACTTGGGCGACAGCTCTATTGTTTCTGAGCTGGTTAAACTCCTTGCAGATGCCAATAAAAACGTGCGGATCAGTGCGGCGGCAGCCTTAGGCAAGTTGGGCGACAGCTCTATTGTTTCTGAGCTGGTTAAACTCCTTGCAGATGCCAATAAAAACGTGCGGATCAGTGCGGCGGCAGCCTTGGGCAATTTGGGCGACAGCTCTATTGTTTCTGAGCTGGTTAAACTCCTTGCAGATGCCAATAAAAACGTGCGGATCAGTGCGGCGGCAGCCTTGGGCAAGTTGGGCGACAGCTCTGTTGTTTCTGTGTTGTTCAAGCTCTTCTCGGATGCAGATGCGGAGGTGCGACTGGCTGTAGCAGAAGCTATCGGGAATCTGGGCGACACCTCGGCTGTGTCTGAGTTAGTCAAGTTTCTCGCGGATGAAAATCCAAATGTGCGGTTGAATGCGGCAGAAGTTCTCGGCAGTTTGGGTGACGGGAGAGCAGCTCCTGCGCTGCTCAATCTCCTTGCAAATAGTGATGCGGATGTGCGGTGGTCTGCGGCGGCATACCTCGGCAATTTGGGAGACAGCGCGGCTGCGCCTATGCTGGTCAAAATCATCGCGGATCAAAATTCGTATTCGTACATGCGGGAGTCTGCGGCGGAAGCTCTCAGCAGATTGGGAGACAGTTCAGCAGTGCCTGTCTTAATGGGAATGCTGAAGGGCAGTACTGTCAGAACAGCCCCTGTTGCCGCATTGGGGCGACTTCGGACAACTCAAGCCGCACCTGAAATCATCCGATTCAAATTGCTTGAACGTGGCAATTGGGAAAGTCAGCGAACAGCGGCTTTCGCCTTGGCCCAGATGAATTCTTCGGCATCAGAGCTGGAAACGTGGCGGCAACGTGCGTTCAATAAAGCGCAGGAGAAATTTGCTGCACAAAATGCTTCGCAACGAACACAAGCGGCCCAGCTGCTCTGCGCCATTGCCACTGAACAGGCTGCCACGCTGCTTGTCACGCTCATCAATGATCCCAACCGTGAAGTGAAAGAGGAAGCGGTTCGACAAACAGGGCTTCTTGCCGAGCTGCATCCTGAATGGATCAAGCCGGAACCACTGCTGGCTTTGCTCAATCAGCCGAATGTCAAGCTGCGGCGGGCTGCAATCAAGGCACTTGGCCAGCTTGTTTCGTTTCAAGGGGAGAAAAAGCCTGCCGATCTGCCTGATGTTGAGCAGAAAGTCCATGCGGCTTTGATCACGCTGGTTTCTGCCGAGCAGAAAGACTTTGCTGCCCGGCAAGCAGCCCTTGATGCTTTGGGCGCAGCCGGGAGATACGGACAAGAACTTTTTGATTTCCTGGCCAAGCTGGATAAAAAGAAGGATGATTCGCTGCGCTACCGCTGCCTGCACTGGCTTGGCCGCATGGAATACCCCGCTGCCAAAGATTATGTGGAAAACGAGCTGAAGGAGCTGGAGCAGGAAAAGGCGGTTTGGCGTAAAGAGCGACAGAAAACGGAACAGAATGAGCTGAAGCAGGAGGACAAAAGCTGGCCGAAAGAGCATTGGGAATACCTGCTCGGCAACGCGCTGGCCCGCATCGCCCCGGAAACACGCGGCATTGAGCTGCTCGGCCACCCGCTTTACCAAGTGCGGCAGGGGGCTGTCCGCGCCCTTGCCGCCAAAGCCGATGCCGCCCTGATCGGCAAAATCATCCAAGCCCACCAGAGCTTCAACCCGGATGACCTGCCTTCGCCCTTTCCCTACACCGCGTTTCAGGCCATTGATCTTGCCCTGTGGAATCTGGAATACACCGGCACGAAGGATGACCTGAACACGCTGCAAAGCATCAAGCTCGAACCTTGCAAAATACCCGGCCAAGAAGGGGCGATTGAGGAACGCTTGGAGTGGACGATAAAGCGGCTGGAGGATAAGCTGAAGAAGGATGCAAAATTATCAAGGTCATTCCGAGCACAGCGAGGAATCTCGCCTGAAGATTTCTCGCTCCGCTCGAAATGACAGAACTAATCCGGGCTTATCTGGGGGATGAATGGTGAAAAAACAGCATAAAAAAATTGACAAGGGCAAGAACTGCATATATGCTGATGTTGCCTCATAGTTATAAGGATATCACTAAATTTTTCTTTCAATGGAGTGTGCTATGAAAGTGTTAAAAGTTGCCCTTGCCGCTGCGGCAGTGGCACTGTTTTCCAGTCAAGCTCATGCTGATTCTGTTTTTTTCAAAGCACCTATGAATTTTGCGGGCACAGGCTGTCCGGCAGGCTCAATGTCTGTCACCGGTGAAAACACCGACACGTTGACTGTCATGTTTGACAAGTATGATGCCGCGAAGCCGAATTCCAAAGCCGCCAGCAAAATGGAGCGCACTGGTTGCAGCTTCTCCGTGCCTGTCCATGTGCCGCAAGGTTTTCAGGTGTCCAATATGACTGCGGACTGGAGAGGCTACGCCGAAGGCTCAACGGAACTGTTTCGTGAATATTTCTTTGCCGGCCAGACAGGACCTAAGGTAAGATCAAACCCTAAAAGTAACTATACATTAACGGACAATCTGCAACATGCGACGTGGAGTCCGTGCAACGCCAGGGAAGTGCCTATGCGGATCAACAGTTCAGTGAGAGCTGCGGGTAACCCTTCCTATATCTCCGTGGATTCAATTGACCTGCACAATAAAGTTAAGCTGGTTTTCCATTTATCATCGCGCGCGTGCCGATGAAATAATCAGGAACAAGCTGCGCTGCTTCGAGCAGCCTGCGTAAAAAATTGTTCTTGAATTAACAAAAAAAGTCTCTGTCAAGCAAGGCAGAGACTTTTTACATTTTCTCGATAGAAAAATTACTGTGAAGAGAATAATTGCGCTCGTGTTAGCTGCCGTTATCATTCTTGCAGCTGCCAATGCTGATGCGCAAGTGTATTTTAAAGCACCTGTGGAATTCGCAGGAACAGGTTGTCAGCCCAGCTCATATCGTTTCTCTGGTGAAGGCACAGATACCCTGTCCATCCTGTTCAGCGCGTATGATGCCGCCAATCCTCAGGAGAACGCCAGCAGCAAATTGCAACGTGCCGCTTGCAGCTTTGCCGTGCCTATTCATGTGCCAACCGGTTGTCAGATATCGGTTATGACTGCGGACTGGCGGGGCTATGCTAAAGGCGCAACAGAGCTGTTCCGTGAATATTTTTTTGCGGGCAAGGAGGGAATCAGCAAGACTTCAAATCCTTCTGGCGACTTTACAGAACGAGACGACAACCTGAAGCATGAAACGTTCAGCGCATATGGAGAAGATATGATCTTGAGAATCAACAGTTCGGTACGCGCAATAGATAATGACAGTTATATCGTAGCCGACACGGTTGATTTGCAGAACACGCTGGTTCTTCATTTGGCAACGGTGAGATGCGGCAGCCTGCCACTCCCTGCCATCCTGAATCTTCTTTTATAATCAGCAACGTTGGTAATTTTCCCGAAAAGGATCTATTAAACATCATTGAAAAGAGATCGCTATGGACTGGGAAGGGCGAAGAAAAAGCGACAATGTGGAAGACGAGCGGGGCACGGAATTCTCCGGCGGCGCAGGCTCAGGCGGCGGAGGAGGCATGTTGAACCTGTTGCCGATGGCCGTAAAATTTCTCGGCTTCAAAGGCACGGTGGTTGCGGCGGTGCTCGTCGGCATTTTTGCTCTGATGACCGGCAATCTCGGCAGTGTTCTTTCGGTGCTTGGCCTGCATCAGCCCGCGCAGGTCAGCAAAAAAGCCGGGCCAGTGCGGCAGAATGCGGCGGAAGAAAAGCAGGTTGACTTTGTCAAGGTCATTTTGGCGGACACTGAAGACACGTGGCAG
The DNA here is from genome assembly GCA_002413355.1 of Desulfobulbaceae bacterium UBA5173. Classification (GTDB taxonomy): domain Bacteria; phylum Desulfobacterota; class Desulfobulbia; order Desulfobulbales; family Desulfobulbaceae; genus Electronema. Next base: position 3,842 of record DHWV01000064.1, read on the forward strand.
GAACTTCTCAGCAAAAAAGGCAAAACGTATGAAAAGCCACGCCTTGTTCTTTTCCGTAATGCGGTGCAGTCGGCCTGCGGTTTTGCGGAATCTGCAACCGGGCCGTTCTATTGCCCCGGCGACCGCAAGGTTTATCTTGATTTCAGCTTTTTCGATGAGCTGGCGCACCGCTTTAAAGCACCGGGAGATTTCGCTCAAGCCTATGTCATTGCGCACGAGATCGGCCACCACGTCCAGACCTTGCTCGGTATCTCTGGCAAGGTGCAAACGGCCCGCAGGCAGATGAGCAAGACAGACAGCAACAAGCTGCTGGTCAAGCTGGAGTTGCAGGCGGACTGCTTTGCCGGAGTCTGGGCGTATCACGCCGATAGCCAGCGGAAAATGCTGGAGGCGGGCGATGTCGAAGAGGGGTTGGCGGCGGCCAGCGCGGTCGGCGACGACACCTTGCAGCGGCAGGCGCAAGGGCGTGTGGTGCCGGATTCCTTCACCCACGGCAGCGCGGCGCAGCGGACGCAGTGGTTCAAGACCGGCTTGGAGAGCGGCGACATGGACAAGTGCAACACCTTTGCCAATTGACCATGAACAAGTTGCTTGTTCTGCTTGAAATGATCAAGTTCAAGCACAGCGTCTTTGCCCTGCCTTTCGCGCTGATGGGTGCCTTCCTTGCCGGGCGGGATATCCCTTCTCTGCGGGTCTTTTTCTGGGTGGTGCTGGCCATGGTCGGAGCACGAACTGCGGCGATGACCTTCAACCGCATCGCTGACTATCGCTTTGACGCAGCCAATCCCCGCACCAAAGACCGGGCTATTCCCGCCGGACAGGTTTCGCTGAACGAATCATGGTTGTTAATCGCCGCCGCTGCCGCGCTCTTCTTCGCCGCCTGCGCCATGCTCAACCCGCTCTGCTTGGTTATCTCGCCTTTCGCTTTGGCCCTCACCTTTTTCTACTCGCTGACCAAACGCTTCACCTGGCTGTGCCACGTTGTCCTTGGCGTTGCCTTGGCCATTGCACCGATAGGCGGCTGGGCGGCAGCGGCAGGCAGCTTGTCCGGCTATCCGTGGGTGCTGTCGCTTGGTGTGCTCTTCTGGGTAGCTGGCTTTGACATCATCTACGCCTCGCAGGACGCAGAGTTTGACCGCCACGCCGGGCTGCATTCCATGCCCGCTGCGTTGGGGAGAAAGAACGCCTTCCGGCTGGCGATCTTCTTTCATGTCCTCGCCTTTGCCCTCTTCACCCTGACCGGCTGGCTGCAATCACTCAACGTTGTCTATTATCTCGGCATCGTCTTGACCGGCGCAGCCCTGTTTTATCAGCACCTGATTGTCAATCCCCGCGATCTGTCCCGCATTGAGATGTCCTTCTTCTCTATGAACGGCTTCATCTCTCTGACTCTGTTCATCGCTGCTTGCATTTCCCTGCTGATGAAGGGCTGAGCATTCCATGCGCTCCTTCTGCCGCGTCGTTTTTGCCCTGCTTCTTCTCCTCAGCCTGACTGCGGCAGGCTGGTTTGCTTACTACGTCTTCACACCTGCACCCGGTAGCGGCGAGGTGGTGGTGGAACTGCCCAAGGGAGCAGGCATTCGGCAGATCAGCGCAATACTCGGTAGTCATGGCCTTATCCGCAATGACCGCCGCTTTCTTGCTTTGGTCCTGCTGCTGCGGACAATCGAGCGCACGAACCCACCAAAGCTGCGGGCAGGTGAATTCAGCGTGCCGCTCGGTCTCACGCCGCTGGAGCTAATCCGCTTTCTCCACACGGCCAAGCCAATTCAGCATAAGGTCACTGTGCCAGAAGGGCTGACCATGGCCCAGATTGCCGCTATCTTTGCCAAGGAGGGCTGGGCTAACCACGCGGTCTTTCTCCAGCTCTGCCGGGACAAAGCATTCATGCAGAGTCTCGGCGTAGAGGCGCAGTCGCTCGAAGGCTACCTGTTCCCGGAAACCTATAGCCTTGTGCGCGGCGAGGCAGACGAACGCGCAATCATTGCCAGCATGGTGCGGCGTTTCTTCGCAGTCTGGAAGGAGCTGAACACAGCGGCTCCACCAAGTGCGCAGACAGCGGGCCGCAGCCTGCATGAGCTGCTTACCTTGGCCTCCATCATTGAAAAAGAGACGGGCGCGGACAGCGAGCGCAAGACCATTGCCGGGGTTTTCTACAACCGTCTGCACAGCGGGATGCGTCTGCAATCCGACCCGACAACCATCTACGGCATTAAGGACTTCAACGGCAACCTGACCAAAGCTGATCTGCTGGCGGCAAGCCCGTACAACACCTACGTCATCAGCGGCCTACCTGCCGGGCCGATCTGCAATCCGGGCAAAGCCGCCTTGGAGGCTGCGTTGCGCCCGGCTGACGTGCCGTATTCTTACTTTGTCTCAAGAAACGACGGCAGCCATCAGTTCTCCCGCACCTTGGAGGAACACAACCATGCAGTGCGGCAGTATCAGAAGCAACGGCATTGAACTATGAACATCGCTCTCATTCAAACCAATCCGATTATCGGCCATTACGAGCATAACCTTGCCCTGCTGCTTGACCGTCTCCGGCAGGCGGAGCAGGCAGGCTGCGAACTGGCCATCTTCCCTGAGCTGGCCCTCTGCGGCTATCCGCCCCAAGACCTCCTCGAACGCCGCGATGTCCTTCAGGCCCACGATGCAGCCTTGGACAGGCTGATTGCCGCTGTTGGTGAGACCGGTGTGGTGCTCGGCGCAGTGGAGCAACGGCAAGGGCTGGGCAAGCCATTGCATAACTCTGCCCTGCTTATCCATCACGGCAAGGTGGTGCAGCGGGTGCGCAAGCAGCTCCTGCCAACCTACGATGTTTTTGACGAGAGCCGCTATTTCGAGCCGGGCGGTCCTTCTTTGCCCTTGCCCTTCAAAGGCCTGCGTCTGGGCTTGACCGTCTGCGAAGACATCTGGCCCGGCCCGTACAGCCGCGATCCGGTCGCAGAGCTGCTGCGTGACGGCAGCAGGGCGGATGTTCTGATCAACATTTCCGCTTCGCCCTATCATCACGGTAAACTTAGCGAACGCAGGCGACTCTTCGCCAGCCTCTGTCAGCGGCATGGACTGCCCCTGCTGTATGTCAATCAAGCGGGCGGTCAGGATTCCCTGATCTTTGACGGGCATTCAGCGGCAGTGAGCAGCCGGGGCGATATCTGCGCCGTCGCTGCCGGGTTCAGGGAGGACATGCTTATCGTGGATACGGCAGAACTGCTGCATGAACCTGCTGCCTGCGTTGCGCCAGAGGATTCGATTGCCCAAGTGGAAGCCGCTCTGGTGCTTGGCCTGCGCGACTATCTGCGCAAGACCGGGTTCAGCAAGGCGGTGATCGGGCTATCCGGCGGGATTGACTCTGCCGTGACAGCGGTGCTGGCCGCGCTGGCCATTGGTTCGGAGAACGTTCTTTGCATTGCCATGCCTTCGCCGCACACGGCGCAAATGAGCACGGACGATGCACAAGCTCTGGGCAAAAATCTTGGCTGCGCGTTTGAGATCCTACCGATTATCGGAGCGATGCAGGCCTATCAATCCGCCCTTGCTCCGCTCTTTGCTGGGCTGGCCGAGGATTTGACTGAGCAGAACATCCAAGCCCGCATTCGGGGCAACCTGCTCATGGCCGTATCGAACAAGTTTGGCAGACTGCTGCTCTCCACCGGCAACAAGTCAGAGATGGCAGTCGGCTACTGCACGCTCTACGGCG
>DHWV01000065.1:0-2821 GCA_002413355.1 Desulfobulbaceae bacterium UBA5173
TCATTTTATATTGCTGTAGCTATAGAAACGCGTTTGTACTCGTATAGCCAGAGCAACATAATTTGAATCGTCGTATCTGTCATTCCGAGCAACGCGAGAAATCTCACGCCAAGGGCGACGAGGAGATTCCTCGCGTTGCTCGGAATGACATTCAGGTTCAATTTATGCTGCTTCAGCTATGTTTTGGGGATAGATTCATGCGATCTTTGCTGTTTTCAACAGCGGCTGCTCAAACCAATTTATGTTTTTTCAGACAGTTAACTGTCAGGCTTGCAAACTGAAAAGAGTTGCACATTAGGTTAAATCAACCTTCTGATAAAACGGCCAGTGTGGTAGCTGCCGCACCTCGCAGCAGTTCTTGCCCCAAGCCCTGAGCTGATTGCGGGCTGGGAAGATGCGGTCGCGGCTGGTGACGATTCTACGGCTGAAGATGTCTATGAGGTCTCCCTCTCCGCTCTGGCTGGCTTCGCGCAGATGACGCAGCTCTTCGCGCAGCTCCTGCCAAGACCGCTGTGGTCTGCAGGCCAAAAAACGTTTTGTCGCTGCCTCGCTGTCGAACATCGAACGGTAGAAATCCTCCAATATTGCTGGAGAAAAGCTCGCCAGCATAGTTTCAAGGCCCTGCGTCGGAATTCCGCAGCGGTCATCTATCGGGCGGAGCGTGCCGCCGACTGCTGTCGCCGTGCAGAAACGCAGCGTGGAGAACAGCGGTCCGTGCCTCGCCAGCCATGCCGCCACCCAGACACCCATGGACCAAGCCAGCAGATGCAGCCTACTGTCCTGAGGAAGGACGGTGAGATTGCTGTCATCCACGCTGCGGTAATCATAGGTCATAAGGACATCAGTCTGGCCAAAATCCACATCTGCAAACGGTTCTGGCCCCATGCCCCACCCGGCCATGAACAGGATGCAGTCTGTGCTTCCCTCACGCCTGAGCCAGCAAGTTTTCATGGCTACACCGCCTCGGCAATCAGCTCCGGCAGCGCAGATAGCTGCTCTGCGGACAGCACCGCGTTCAGGGAAAGCCGAAGCCGAGAAGTACCCTGCGGCACGGTCGGCGGCCTGACAGCGTTCACCCAGAGGCCGTGCTCGCGCAGCAGGCTGGCCGCTTCAACTGTCCGCGCTGCGTCGCCGATCAGCACCGGCACAATCTGGCTTGAGCCACCGGTGGCAAGCCCTTGCCGCCGCAGCCCGCCGCGCAGCTTTTCAGCCAATGCGACCAGCCACAGACGTTCTTCACGCATCGCGGTAATTTTTGGCAGGATAAAGTTGAGCCAATGGATGCTGACTGGCGGCAGAGCGGTTGTAAAAATAAACGAGCGGGCCGTATTGACGAGAACATCGCGGACAAGATGGCTGCACGCGGCAAACGCGCCCTGTCCTGCCCATGCCTTGCCAAAAGTGCCAATGAGCAGATCAATATGCTCCAGCACGCCCTGCTCTTCCGCCAGCCCACGTCCGCGTTCGCCGCGCACGCCGACCGCATGTGCCTCATCAACATACAGCACCGCCCCGTATTTGTCCTTCAGGGCCGCCAGCAGCGACAGGTCAGCGCAGTCGCCATCCATGGAAAAAATGGATTCCGTGACGATGAAGACTGTTCGTGACGGACCGCAGTGCTGGCGGAGCAGCTTCTCCAGTATTTCGCAGTCAAGGTGCGGGTAGCGGATGAGCTTGGCCGCAGACAGCCGCAGCCCGTCAATCAGGCTGGCGTGGCAGAGCTTGTCCGCAAGAACGATGTCCTCCTTGCGGGCCAGGGCGGGCAGAATGCCGGTGTTGAGCTGCCAGCCGGAGTTGAAGACCAGCGCGCTTTCCGTGCCATATAGCTGCGCCAGACTCTCCTCCAGTAGTTGCTGCTGGCTGCTGCTGCCAGTCATCAGGCGGGATGCACCGCTGCCTGCGCCGTATCGGGCTAACAAATCACCAGCGGCAAGGTGCGCGTAAAAATCCCGTAGCAGCGCGGCATTGCTGCCAAGGCCCAGGTAATCGTTGCCCGCGAGATTCAGATATTCTTTCTTGCCTACTTGAATACGGCCATCGCCAAGCGGCTGCGTCGGCACAACAGCGCGGAGCAGTCCTTGCTCATCCAATTGACGCAGCTGCTCATGCAGGCGGCGGGTAAAAACATTCATCACGGAGCTATTTATTGCCAGCCAAAGCGGCGGCTGTAGAAGCCTTTCATCACTTGCGTCAGCCCCATATAGGCAAGAAGAATCAGCGGGAGGAAGACGAAGTACAGCGGCGGCAGGGCTTGCAGCTTAAAATAATGTGCCAACGGTCCCATCGGCAAAAAAATGCCAACAGCCATGATGATGGAAGTCATGATCAGAAGGGGCGCGGAGGCGCGGCTCTGAATGAAGGGCAGCCTGGGTGTACGGATCATGTGCACGATCAAGGTCTGTGTCAGCAGGCCGACAATAAACCAACCTGACTGGAACAAGGTCTGCTGCTCCGGTGTTTTTGCGCCGAATATAAACCACATCATGACAAAGGTTGTGATGTCAAAGATGGAGCTGACCGGGCCGAAGAACAGCATGAAGCGGCCGATGTCGTCCGGCTGCCAGCGCATCGGCCTGCGCAGCAGCTCCTCATCCACATTGTCGAGGGGAATGGCGATCTGCGAAATATCGTACAGCAAATTCTGCATCAGGAGCTGCATCGGCAGCATGGGCAGGAAGGGCAGAAAGACGCTGGCCGCCAGCACCGAGAACACATTGCCGAAATTCGAGCTGGCCGTCATCTTGATGTACTTGAGCATGTTGGCAAAGGTGCGGCGACCTTCCAGCACGCCTTCCTCCAGCACCATCAGGCTTTTTTCCAG
>DHWV01000065.1:3065-3992 GCA_002413355.1 Desulfobulbaceae bacterium UBA5173
GGCTTTTTTCCAGCAGGATGATGTCCGCCGCCTCCTTGGCGATATCCACTGCCGTGTCCACCGAAATGCCGATGTCGGCCCGGCGCAGGGCTGGCGCATCGTTGATGCCGTCGCCCATGAAACCGACCACATGGCCATTAGCCCGCAGCAGACGGACGATGCGCTCCTTATGCGCTGGCGTGAGCTTGGCAAAGACATTGCACTCTTCGACCGCCAAGGCCAGCTCGGCATCGCTCATTCGCTCAATTTCGCCGCCCAGCAAGGTGCCCTGCTGCGGCAAGCCGACTTCGCTGCAAATTTTGCTGGTGACTAATTCATTGTCACCGGTCAGCACCTTGACGGCCACTCCATGTTCTGCCAAGGCTTTCAACGCCGGGGCAGTGGATTCCTTGGGCGGATCAAGAAAGGCGACATAGCCGATCAGCACCAGATTGGCCTCGTCAGCGATACTGTAGGTTTCCTTGCGCGGTGGCAACTCTTTGGCCGCTACGCCAACCACCCGTAGTCCTTCCGCGTTGAGCTGCGCTGTCACCACCCGAATGTCGGCCAAGAGTTCCGGGGTCAGCATCAGATTTGCCTCGCCATGCCGAACCCGGCTGCATACGGCCAAGATTTCCTCGACTGCTCCCTTGCAGATCAGCTCATGGTGATCTTCCCGTTCACTTACCACCACCGACATGCGACGGCGATTGAAATCAAAAGGAATTTCATCAACCTTGCGGTAATTTTTCGCCGGATTGAGCTGACGGCGCATTTCGGTATGTTCCAGCACGGCCACATCCAGCAAGTTTTTCAGGCCGGTCTGGTAGTAGCTGTTAAGATAGGCCATTTCCAGCACGGAGTCCGATTCGTCGCCGGAGATGTCGATATGCCGGGCGAGAAGAATCTTGTCTTGCGTGAGAGTGCCGGTCTTGTCGGTGCAGAGCA
>DHWV01000065.1:4243-8898 GCA_002413355.1 Desulfobulbaceae bacterium UBA5173
TCTTGTCGGTGCAGAGCACGTCCATTGCGCCAAAATTCTGGATGGCATCCAGCCGCTTGACAATCACTTTCTTGCGTGAGAGAAACACCGCGCCTTTGGCCAAGGTCGAGGTGACGATCATCGGCAGCATTTCTGGGGTCAGCCCGACAGCGATGGACAGGGCAAACAGCAGTGCCTCCATCCAGTTGCCTTTGGTGAAGCCGTTGATGAGCAGCACCAGCGGAGCCATCACGAACATGAAGCGGATGAGCAGCCAGCTCACTCTGTTCACGCCGGACTGGAAGGAGGTCGGCGTGCGGTCAGCGGCAGTGAGGCTGCTGGCCAGTATGCCAAAATAGGTTCTGCTGCCGGTATTGATCACCACTGCCGCCGCCGAGCCGGAGACCACGTTGGTGCCCATGAACACGAGGTTGTCGAATTCCAGCGGACTGACTGCCACCGCCTCGCGCTGGCTGGCGAATTTTTCCACTGGCATGGATTCGCCGGTCATGGCCGCCTGCGACACGAACAAATCTTTGGCGGAAAGCACGCGGCAGTCTGCTGGAATCATGTCACCCGCCGACAGCATGATCACATCGCCGGGCACCAGCAGCTTGATCGGTAGCTCTATGCGCCGAGCCGGTTTCACATGCAGGTGCGCGCCATAGTATTCTTCAAAGAGCGGGGCCGCATCTTCGGAGATGTCCCGCCGCATGACCGTGGCCGTGTTGCTGACCATCGCCTTGAGGGCATCAGCGGCTTTGTTGGATTTAGCTTCCTGGCAAAAACGCAGCACGGTGGAAAGCGTGACCATCAGGCTGATGACAATCGCCGCCCGGCTATCTTCAGTCAGATAGGAAATGACCGCCAGCAGGGTCAGGAGCAGGTTGAAGGGATTGCGGTAGCAGTGCCACAGATGAAGGTGCCAGGGCAGAGGTTTTTCGTGTTCGACCTCGTTGAAGCCAAGCCGTTCGCGGATCGTGTCCGCTTGCACTTCGGACAGCCCGTCGTTGTGGCTGTCAAGCTGCCGGAGCAGGGCTTCCGCATCGCTGGTTGAGGCTTCTGTCAGAATTGCGGTAAGGCTCGCTGGCACATCCCGCCTGCCGCCTTGGTTCAGGGTGTCGAGCAGAAGCCGACGGCGGCGGAAATGCCGGGCGATATGACGGGATTGAAGAAATCTGGCGAAGAGTTCTTTCAGAATGGTGAGGCTCATGATGTTCTCCTTGTCGCCACCATCCCGAATCCGAATGAATCAAGATGGCGGCTACCGCAACGGACAGTCCATGGTGGTTGCTTTAATCCAAAGTTGAATTGAATACTGTTCAACAGGCCGTTACAGAACGGGCGGCCCGTCGTCATAAAAAGCATAGCAGCCTTAAAGAGACAACTCAAGCGGGTTGCGTTGTCAACCAGAAAAGCTGAGGCTCTGCACCTCAGTCTTGATACATTTCCTCCAGCTCCCGCGAATACGGCCCGTTATTGTGCTGATACAAATACAGCGGTGCTAGGAAGCACAGCCCTTCGCCGCCGTTCTTTATCGCCTCGATCAGCACTAAGCGCGCTTGAGCATCTTTAGGGGAACTGTACACCGGCTGAAGGCGTTTAGGTGTCAACCTATTGCGCTGCATGGCTGCAAAGACCGTTGGCAGACGTTCCGCCGGATAAATGCAGCAAACCGGGCAACGGTTTTTCACCGCAAAAGCCGCAGCGGCCAGCACGGAATCCGGGGCGGCAGCTAACTCATGCCGGGCTAAGGCGCACTCGCCCGCTTGGCTAATTCTGCCGCTGCCGGGGCGGTAATAGGGCGGATTGCTGACAACAAGGTCAAACGACTCAGACTGAACGGCTGTCCTGATCTGACGGAGATCACCTTCATGCACGGCAAAACGCTCCTGCCAGCCGTTGGCTGCGGCGTTGTTCCGCGCCAGCTCGGCTAAGGCCGGTTGCAGCTCCAAGCCGGTGAGGCGCAGCTCAGGAAAACGATGACAGAGAATCAGGTCGATCACCCCGCAGCCGCAGCCGATGTCCAGCACGCTATCGCGTTCCGCCGGACGACAGAAATGGGCCAGCAGCACCGCATCCACGGAAAAGCGGTAGCCGTCGCGATGCTGGTGGCAGATGACCCGGCCATTGAACAGGCTGTCGTCAGTCAGGAGCGACACGGCGCGGTTGTCAACAGCTTTGTCTAAGCGCAGGAAGGTGGTCATTGTACAGACAGGAGAGTGGTTTCTGAAAAGGTGCTGCCGCAGCTTCGGAAGAGTAAGCGGGAAAACTGATTACTCTTGCCTTTTTTGATTTGACAGCGGATGGTTAGGAGATACTATGAGCGACACATGCCTGCCCGGCATCCTGCTGGCAGGTTCTGCACACCACAAGGAGGAGACGATGAAAACACTGATAAGATGCCTGCTGTTTTTAACCGTGCTGTTGCTGACTGTCAGCGCGGCGCAGGCGGCTATTGACCCAGCTACGGTGCAGAAGCTGCTGGCTGCGGATGAGACAGCCTTGAAGCAGTTTGGTAGTGCGGTGTCCCTGTCCGCAGACGGCACTCTTGCCATGATCGGGGCTGTCAGCGATAACAGCGGCCAAGGTGCCGCCTATTTCTTCACTCGCGCTGCTGACGGCACGTGGAGCGAGCAGGTCAAGCTGACTGCCTCTAACGGCGCAGCGAATGACGGTTTCGGCAGTGCGGTGTCCCTGTCCGCAGACGGTACTCTTGCCATGATCGGGGCTGCCAGATCTGACAACGGCAAAGGTTCTGTCTATGTCTTCACTCGCGCTGCCAACGGTTCATGGAGCGAGCAAGGCAGGCTGACCGCCTCTGATGGCGCGGCGGGCGACACGTTCGGCTATGCCGTTTCCCTGTCTGCTGACGGCAGCACTGTGCTGATCGGCGCTTACAGTGATGACAACAAGCAAGGCTCGGCCTATGTCTTCACCCGCGTCGGCAGCATATGGAGCCAGCAAGCCAAGCTGGTCGCCGCTGTTGCTGGCAACTATTTTGGCTGGTCTGTGTCCCTGTCTGCTGACGGCGGCACTGCGTTTGTCGGGACGTTCAACAGCTCGGCCTATGTCTTTACCCGTGTCGGCAGTATATGGAGCCAGCAGGCTAAACTGGACGGAGTCGGCATTGCGGTGTCCGTATCGGTGTCATCAAGTGGCAGATTAGCGTTGATTGGATCAGCGGCAGATAACTCAGCGTATCTCTTCACTCGCGCTAATGACGGCACGTGGAGCCAGCAGGTTAAGCTGACCGCCTCTGACAGTATGGCAAATGATTCGTTTGGTTATGCCGTTTTCCTGTCTGCTGACGGTAGCACCGCCCTGATCGGTGCTTACGGTGATGACAACAGGAAAGGCTCGGCCTATATTTTCTCCGCCAGCACAGGGACACAGCAGACCAAACTTACTGCCAATGACGGCGTGGCCTTTGAAGAGTTCGGTTCCTGCCTGTCCTTATCCGCCAATGGAGGCACTGCGCTGGTTGGGGTTTTCTGGGCTGCCGCAGGGAAAGGCGCGGCTTATATCTTTAGGGATGCTGTCCCCACCGGCGTGGACGACATGGATGATGACGGCATCAAAGATCTTTCCGACAACTGCCCGCTCGTGGCCAACCCCGACCAGAAGGACAGCGACGGTGACGGCATCGGCGATGCCTGCGAGCCATCAAGGGTGCTACCTGTTGTGTACAAACTGCTGCTGAAGTGATGGATTACTCTAACTCTAATGGGCGGAGCAGCACAGTCCCGCCCTTCCGCCCTACTCCTCCCCCAGCATCCTGATCCGCACGGTGGGCGCAGCCACGGTGTCCAGACTGTCAATCTCTTGTAGGGCGGCCACCGGCTCGTTCTCCCGCCGGCCTTTCTGAATCACCGACTCAATGCTGATGCCGTGTTCGCTGAGGATGGCCGCGATCTTGGCCAGCACGCCCGGCTGTCGAGCGCGGTGATGCGCAGGTAGAATAGACCTCTTGCATAAGTTATTTGCCAACAATTTTTAACTCCATGTTATAGACGGCGGCGATTAAACTGAAGCGAAGCCCGGAACGCTTTCTTCTATTGCGATATTGTTCGCTCAAAATGCGGAACACTTTGAGTTTACGGAAGATATGTTCAATAACAATGCGTTTTCGAGATAACGTTATGATCCTGCTCCCTTCGCCCCGTTTTGTCCACCCGACTGCATCGCCCCTTTTTTTGCGGAAACAAAACTGCCGTCAATGAACGCCTCGCGAAGATCAATTCGGCCGCGCTCCTGCAAGTCTGCCGCCAGTTCCTCGATAATACGCCAAAATACCCCAGCCTTCGTCCAGTGCTGGAATCGTCTGTGGCAGGTCTGGGGCGACGGGTATCGGTCGGGCAAATCCTTCCACGGCGCGCCGGTGCGCAGCACCCATAAAATCCCGTTCAGCACCTCGCGCGGATCACGTGGCTTGCGGCCACGGGTATCTTTCTTGCACACCGACTGCAAAATAATCGGCTCAAGCCTTTTCCATTGCTTATCTGTGAGATCCATGACGAAATTTTAACAAATTTAATAATAACCCAAGTTGTGACTTATAAATTTTTAAAAATCCATGATTCTCCGCGTATGGTATATTTCTCCTGTCTGACACAAATATAACCACACACGGAGGAGAGCATGGAGCTCAAGATTACAACATGTTACTGTTTATG
>DHWV01000110.1:0-6723 GCA_002413355.1 Desulfobulbaceae bacterium UBA5173
TGTAAATCCAAGTGCGTAACTCCTATATCTAAATTCTGGAGGGAGAAATGATCAGAAAACTAAACCGATTATTGATGACATGCTTCTTTTTGCTGGCAATGTTAAGCATTGATCGGTTGACAGTGGATATAGACACGACATTCTAAAGCGGGTCAAGGTATATGAAAAAGATATTTCTCTTTTTATTAATTTTGTTGACATGTTGCAATCAAGCCTATGCCAATGATGTGGTAAGCGATGTTGAAATAACACGGCTTGGCAGTTATCAAAACAGCGATATCCATTATGTATGGGTATCTTCAGGTGTGGTACCTGCCTGTCAAACTGCTAATCCAGGAAATCCTACGCTCTTTTTCTCAGAGAAAGCGATTGGCGGAAAGTCGTTGCTGGCCGTATTCCTGCTTGCAGTCACGACAAAGAAAAAAGTTGACCTCCAAGTCAACGGTTGCGAAATAGTGGAAGTTTATTACAGATAGGTAGCATTATACAGATTAACCACTAGATATTAGAAGCATAACTTCATGAAAAATATGTTTTTTCATTACAAAATAGCGTCATGTTTAATTCTATCTTGTATATTTATTGCATTTTCCACTGAGGCAAGTGTTTTCTTGCCTGATTCAGCAGAGCTGAAATTGGCAAAAAGTGAAAAATATATTTTTCAGCAGAAGCCGTTAAGTGAAATCTTGTCGCAAGTTGAACAAGGTACGGATTACGTGCAGATAGATGACATGCGGTTTCAGGCAAATTCGTTAATAAGAAACAATGGATTCTCAGGGAGTAAATGGACAACAGGTGTTGTTTATTATGTTTTTGACAGCAGCGTGGATGCCACAAATCGTCAGAGATGGCTTGACGCAGCTCAAGAATGGTCTACTGTTGCAGACTTAACCTTTACTGAACGCACCACGCAGGATAACTATATCTATGTAAAGGATGATGATGGAAATTGGTCTTATGTTGGAATGATTGGCGGTAAACAAGATATGGGTATATACAACTGGACATATAAGTATATTATTGCTCATGAGATAGGTCATGCTCTTGGATTAAGCCACGAACAAAGCCGATCTGACAGAGACAGTTATGTAAATATCTTATGGGGAAATATACAAACAGGTATGGAGTATAATTTTGAATTAGACTCAACAATTAATTATGGTTCTTATGATTTCGATTCAGTTATGCACTATGGAAAAAATTCTTTTTCAAAAAATGGTAGCAACACGATTGAGCCTATATTAGCATATAGCAGCTATCTTAATTTAATAGGGCAACGTAATCACTTGAGTAATCTTGATAAGTCTGGAATGGCTACAAGGTATGCCAATAATGTTCCAATTGGCTCTTTCGACAGTGCAACTTGTGATTCCCTCTCTGGCTGGACAAAAGACCCTGACACCGCGTCTCCCATCTCTGTTCATTTTTACAAAGACGGGCCTGCTGGCACCGGCACCTTTATAGGTAGTATATTAGCCGATAGTTACCGTGGCGATCTTTCTTACGCCGATAAAAACCACGGCTTTTCCTTTGCCCTGCCAGATTCATTAAACGACGGCGTAGAGCATCAAGTTTATGCCTACGCTATCGACAGTGCAGGTGGCACCAATCCGCTGCTGACCAATTCGCCAAAAATAGTGCAGTGCGGCCTGACACCTGACCAGCTTACCGCAGTCATGTCCGTGATCAACGATATTATCATGGAAGACAGCCCGCTGCCTGATCTGACCGTCGTTAGTCCATCTGCCAGCAAGATCGCGCTTGCTCCTAGCGAAAATCTGACCTTCTCAACTATCGTAAAAAACGACGGAGCCGGAGCCTCAGCAGCCACAACTCTGCGCTGGTACCGTTCAACTGACGCAACGATCAGCACAGCAGACACGCAGCTCGGCAGCCAAGCGGTCGCCGCATTGAGCGCGGGGCAAACCTCGCCCCAGAACATTTCCCTCACCGCACCCTCTACTGCCGGAACCTACTGGCTCGGAGCCTGCGCCGATGCGGTCAGCGGTGAAAGCAGCACCACGAACAACTGCTCCGCTGGCGTGCAGATCACCGTCACTGCAACTGCAAAGCCAGACTTGACCGTCATCAGCCCGTCGGCCAGCAAAACCTTGCTTGCGCCCAGCGAGAGCTTCACTTTCTCAGCCACAGTGAAGAACAGCGGCACTGCCTCGTCCGCCGCAACCACCCTGCGCTGGTACCGCTCAACCGATGCGACTATCAGCACGGCGGACACCGCGCTTGGCAGCGCAGCCGTGGGCGCGTTGAGCGCAGACCAAACTTCGGCGCAGAGCACGACCTTGACCGCCCCTGCCGCAGCAGGAACCTACTGGCTCGGAGCCTGCGCCGATGCGGTCAGTGGCGAATCCAGCGCAACGAATAACTGCTCCGCTGGCGTGCAGATCACCGTCACTGCAACTGCAAAGCCCGACTTGACCGTCATCAGCCCGTCGGCCAGCAAAACCTCGCTTGCGCCCAGCGAGAGCTTCACTTTCTCCGCCACAGTGCAAAACAGCGGCACCGCTTCCGCCGCCGCAACCACCCTGCGCTGGTATCGCTCAACCGACGCGACCATCAGCACGGCGGACACCGCGCTTGGCAGCGCAGCCGTGGGCGCGTTGAGCGCAAACCAGACTTCAGCACAGAGCGTAAGCCTGACCGCGCCTGCCGCAGCCGGAACCTACTGGCTCGGAGCCTGCGCCGATGCGGTCAGTGGCGAATCCAGCGCAACGAACAACTGCTCCGCAGGCGTGCAGATCACTGTGACCAGCCCGCCGACTGCGCCAGACTTGACCGTCATCAATCCGTCTGCCAGCAAGACTTCGCTTGCGCCCAGCGAGAGCTTCACCTTCTCCGCCACGGTGAAAAACAGCGGCACGGCTTCGTCCGCCGCAACCACGCTGCGCTGGTACCGCTCAACCGATGCGGCAATCAGCGCGGCGGACACCGCCCTCGGCAGCGCAGCTGTTGGCGCGTTGAGCGCAAGCCAGACTTCGGCGCAGAACACAACCTTGACCGCGCCTGCCGCAGCGGGAACCTACTGGCTCGGAGCCTGCGCCGATGCGGTCAGCAGCGAAAGCAGCGCAACGAACAATTGCTCCGCAGGCGTGCAGATCGCTGTGACAACAACGGGCAAACCAGACTTGACAGTATACAGCCTGCAATTCCCCTATCAGTTTGACGCAGGAGACTCAGGAAGCGTAACGGCTGGATTCTACAATCAAGGAACACTGGCCTCCGTTGCAACCACAGCTACTTGTTATTACATCAACAAAGCGGCGCAAGCCGTCTCTGGGGCTGTTTGCCAGATGCAGGTTCCTGCTTTGGCGGTCAATCAGACCGTTTCACGCACCGCAACGCTGGCGGCTCCGTGTAGTGAAGGCGACTATACGCTGAAAGTCTGCGTCAATTCCGGCGCAAATGCTGAATCGAACAGCAGCAATAACTGCATGTACGGAGATTTTTCGGTGATCGGGAATTGCCAGAACAAAGCATTTCTTCCGGCGGTGGAATTGTTGCTTCATTGAGAACCTTGCAAGCAAATCATAGGAGGATGTGTCATGAAGAGAATACTGTTTTTTGTTGTGGCATCATTGCTATTTTTAAATTCAGCTTATGCCGATGAATATGCAGGTGATTTAAATGTTGGCAGAGTTCATGTCGTAAACGAGGTGTGTCGTTTTGGAATTATTGGAACAGCACAAAATGTCTGCTCTTCTTACAACCGACATTTTCAATTCAGCGTCACAACAAATCAGGGAAAATTGATGTTGAGTATGATTATCGGTGCAAAACTTGCCGGGAAGAAAATTGCTGTTTGGTACACTCCATCCAGCGTACCTGGAACTAATGAATCAACAGGATGTGGTGATGGCACGATGGCTGTGTTGACGCAGGTCTCATTAGAATGAAAAGTATGAAACAAAAATATCTTCTATTTGGTATCACCATGCTTGCAATAGCATCTTCATCTTCAGCCGGAGAACAAACAGGTTTGGTCAAGACTATTGACGTTCGCCAATCAGATGGATTGATTTACGTTATTCTTGATGGGACGCATACAAACAAGCCTGCTTGTGCAGCCAATCAAGAGTATTGGATAATCAAAAACGAAAATTCTTCTACTGGAGCGAAACAATACGCCGCGTTGCTGCTTGCGTATTCACTGAAGCGAAGCATTATGATCAGAGGGGAGAACACCTGCACACGCTGGCCAGACGGCGAAGACATCAACGAAGTTGCGTTGTCGAATTAGATAAACTTCAACAGCAGCACACGCTGCACACTGCACCAATGGATGAAAAAAAGAAAGCCATCGCCCAAGTCCGGCAGCGGATTGATGCAATAGACAGCACTGTTCTGACTCTGCTTCAGGAACGCCTTGACTGCGCCCTGACCATCGGCAGGCTGAAGAAAGAGGCTAATCTGTCTAACTGGGATCCCCGCCGGGAGCGTGAAGTCTATAAACGCCTGCTGGCGGAAAATCAGCAGAAGTTCCCGGAGAACGCCCTGCGCAGCATCTTCCACGAGATCATGACTACCTGCCGCTTGGCGCAGAAGGACGTGGAAGTGGCCTTTCTGGGGCCGGAAGCCACCTTCTCGCATCTTGCGGCGGTGCGGTATTTCGGGCCTGCGGCGCAGTATCGACCCGTTGCTTCTATTGAAGATGCCTTTCTGGAAGTGGAGAAAGGCCGGGTGCAGTACGGCATCGTGCCAGTGGAGAATTCCATTGAAGGCTCTATCGCCTTGACCTTGGACTCGTTCATGAAGTACAAGGTCAGCATCTGCGGCGAGCTGCATCTGGCTGTCCGGCAGAATCTGGTGTGCAGCAGTGGCAATCTGAAGGACATCCAGATTGTGGCATCTCATGCCCAGCCTTTGGCGCAATGCCGGGAATGGCTACGCAAGAACCTGCCCGGCATTTCCACGCTGGAGGTTTCTTCCACTGCGGCAGCGGCGAAGATGGCGGCGGACAATCCCAACATCGGTGCTATTGCCAGCGAGCTGGCGGTCAAGCACTATGAGGTGCAGATTGCCGTGCCGGGCATCGAGGATCATCAGGGCAACACCACTCGCTTTTTGGTCATCGGCAGCCATGCCCAGCCCCGCAGCGGCAGCGACAAAACCTCGCTTCTGCTGGGCACAGCGGACAAGCCCGGTGCGCTCAACGAGGCCCTGAGCATTCTCTCGGCAAAGAACATCAACCTGACCAAGCTGGAATCAAGGCCGGTCAAGGGCAAACGGTGGAAGTATCAGTTCTTCTTAGACATGCTCGGTCACAGTGATGATCAGATCATTCAGGAAGCCTGCACCGAGCTGCAACACATCTGCCCTTCGTTCCGGCTACTTGGCTCTTATCCCAAAGCTGCTGACCCTGAAGCGGAACACATCTGAATGGCCGCCCTGCTGTGCATGAACAGCAGGGCGGATATTTGTTCACGCCTTCACCTCCAGCACATCCACCAGCCTGCCGCAATGCCTAAGCACCCCCTACTTGCCGGAGCAGAATTGCAAGACATAATGTAGGGCGGAGTCTGCATGAATAAGCTAATCAGCGCGT
This sequence comes from Desulfobulbaceae bacterium UBA5173, assembly GCA_002413355.1. GTDB lineage: Bacteria > Desulfobacterota > Desulfobulbia > Desulfobulbales > Desulfobulbaceae > Electronema. Next base: position 5,561 of record DHWV01000110.1, read on the forward strand.
CGTCCGCCTTTATTGTGTCTGTTATTTTACAGTGATCACAATATAGTCGGTGTAGTCTGTTCCGAGACGACCATCTCTATTCATATCCAGAGCAAGAACGCCTAAGTAAATACCTGGCTCCTTCAAAGACAGCGTGAGGTCTTTTTTCAGGTCACTCAACGGTCCCGCAGAGTAAGGAAGAATGCGTTTTTGCAGGCGAGACCCATTGAGCCAGAGATTATCATAGGGTCCTTGGATACCCAGCCAGATTTCTGCGTTTTCACCAGCCCGTTTAGCAGATTCAACAGACGCGGAGAGAACGATCTTATTGCCTGACTGGATAATGATAGGATCCCGGCTGCCATTGGCTGTAATGTTTACCTGTGGTTCGGCTCCGATAGAGGAGTTATAGCGGATGGAACCGAAAAGCGCAGGATCGCCACCCTCACAGTGTTGTTCAAAATCAGCCGCAAAGCTGAGGACTTTACCGTCAGTATCGTACTCTACGTCTAAGATGTCGAATCTTCCTGTGAGAGTATTGCAGCCCCGCCCGCTGCCGCTGACATCCAGTCCTGGCAGTGCGGGAGACTGGAAAGGAAAACGTTCAGCGTTCTCGTAGGGAGCAGCTATTAGTTGCGCATTGCCTGGAGCGGCAAAATTCAGAGTCCACCAGTCCGATCCGTGGTAACTAACTGATATGCCATTGTCATAGTTGCGACTGACAGAAAAAGTGCCGTTGTCTTCTGTCCACGTCTGTTTTAAGCCTTGGCCGATATAATCACCCGCTTCGCTGTTGAAGTACAGATATGTTGCAGCGTTTGCTTGGCTATAGAAGAAAAGCCCAACTGCCAGAAAGAAAAACTTTTTGGCGATCATAATAAGAAAACCTCCATTGTGTGGTTTATTCAATACGCTGAGAACCGCTCTCGGCGCAGTAGGGGCACATTCATCATAATATTCAGTAACGTGCTGAATATTACGTGACAACCTGATTGATGGTCGATATTTTGATATGCTACATCCCCATCTCCAAAACATCGACCAGCCTGCCTGCGTAGCTGTTTTTGATCAACTCCGCTAATTCAGCATAATTATTCACCGTGATGTTCATGCTGCTCACCGCCGAGCCTGGGAAGCCGGGCAGGATGTATTCACCGTTCTCGGCCACGGTACCCGCGCCCGCC
>DHWV01000110.1:6959-8702 GCA_002413355.1 Desulfobulbaceae bacterium UBA5173
CGGCCCCCGCCCCCGCCGTTCTCCTTCATGTCCAGCAGGCTGCACACGCCGCTCCTGCTCGCGCGTCGTCAGGTAATAAACGATCTGCGCTGCGTCAAAGCCACTGATATTGGGCGCGTCCATCTCCGCCATCTGGCGTACGGTCTCTGGCCATTCCTCAACGCTCTTGTCCACTATCATGCTGTCCAGACAGTGGCATTTGCTGCATTGCCTTGCCATCAGCATCCGGCCCAGCTCCGCGTCAAGCTGCTCTGGCGGAACAGGATCACTGTCTGTCAGTTGACAAGGGGGGGGGCGCAGGAACAGCGCGAGAAGAAGGCCAGCGGCCACACCGGCAAGGAAGGTGACGGCAGGTCTCATCGGCAGTCATGCGGGGCCAAGCGCACTCTTCCCTCCCCTCACGCCCCTGTCCTCATCACCAGCACATCAACCGCCCTGCCGCCGTAGCCGCTCCTGAGCATCTTCACTAAATCGGCGAAGCTGTTCACGGTCAGATGCAGGCTGGTCAGGGCATTCACTTCAGGCCACCATTGCACAGTTGTCATCGCTGCTCTCCTTTTAAGGTTAACTGCTTGATGCCGCCTGACAATATTTTCTGAACAGGCAGCTTAAAGCGGCGGTTCTGACTTGTCAAGCGTTTTTTTGCGGGCTGGGGCGTTGGCAGGAGCAAGGCGACTGCCTGCCCGCCTGCGGCTGCGTTTACGCCACCTTCACATCCAGAATGTCAACCAGCCTGCCTGCGTAGCTGTTGCGCACCAAGCTGACCAAGGCGGCGTAGTTGTTCACCCTCAGACTGAGGCTGCTTGGCTTGGTGCAGCCGAAGCACAGGGAGGAGCTGGCTGGGTTGGTCTGCTCAACGAGCTTGTCGAACCAAAAATCACTGTGCTCGGCATCACCTTCAACCTGAAGGGCTTCTTTGAAAAGCTGCTGGCGCGGCAGAAGCAGAAGCGAGGGCAGGCGTAACGTTCCCCAGCGGTGCGTGTTTTCCCTTCCGTGCGCATCCGCACCTCCTTCCGTCTCTGTTTCCGCATTGACAAGCCGGAGCAGGATGAATATCATCGCAGGACTGCGCGGGCATTCATGAACTGCGCCTGCGGCTTCATCTACTTCCGGCGGACTCCCCCCTTTTCAGGAGAACTATCATGGCAATTCCCCTTCGCAGCAGCGAGACCACCCAAGGCCGAAGAATGGCCGGCGCACGTGCCCTTTGGCGGGCCAACGGCATGACCGAGGAGCAGATGAGCAGGCCGGTGATCGCGGTGGTCAACTCCTTCACCCAGTTTGTGCCTGGCCACGTGCATCTACACGAGATCGGCCAGCAGGTGAAGCGGCTGATTGAGGAGCAGGGCTGCTTTGCCGCAGAGTTCAACACAATTGCCATCGACGACGGCATTGCGATGGGCCATGACGGAATGCTCTACTCGTTGCCCTCGCGGGAGCTGATCGCCGATTCAGTGGAGTACATGTGCAACGCCCACAAAGCGGACGCGATGATCTGCATCAGCAATTGCGACAAGATCACGCCCGGTATGATGATGGCGGCCATGCGCCTGAACATCCCGGCCATCTTTGTTTCCGGCGGGCCGATGGAGGCAGGCAGGATCGCAGGCAAAGAGCGGGGCTATGACCTGATCGACGCAATGGTGATGGCAGGCGACAGCTCGGTCTCGGACGAAGAGGTGGCCGAGGTGGAGCAGCACGCCTGTCCGACCTGCGGTTCCTGCTCCGGCATGTTCACGGCCA
>DHWV01000110.1:8965-12782 GCA_002413355.1 Desulfobulbaceae bacterium UBA5173
GCTCCGGCATGTTCACGGCCAACTCGATGAACTGCCTGAACGAGGCCTTAGGGCTGGCCCTGCCCGGCAACGGCACTGTGGTCGCCACGCACGTGAACCGCATAGCTCTGTTTGAGCAGGCGGCCGTGCGGATCGTCGAGATGTGCGAGGCGTGGTACGGACGCGGCGACGCTTCTGTCCTGCCCCGTTCCATCGCCACTAAGGCAGCGTTCAGCAACGCGATGGCCTTGGATATCGCTATGGGCGGCTCGACCAACACCGTGCTGCACATCCTTGCCATTGCCCACGAGGCTCAGGTTGATTTCACCATGCAGGACATTGACAGCATGTCGCGCCGGGTGCCGAATCTCTGCAAGGTGGCTCCGTCGTCCGCGTATCATCTGGAGGATGTCAACCGGGCAGGCGGCATCCTCGGCATCCTTGCCGAATTAGACCGGGCCGGACTGATTGACAGCTCGGTCGTTCGGGCGGATGGCCTCAGCTTGGCTGAAGCCATGACCCAGCATGACATCACCAGCCGCAGCGCAAACCCGGAAGCATTCAGGCTTTACGCCAGCGCACCTGCCGGAGCGGGCCGCAATATAGAGCTTGGCTCGCAGGCCAGCATGTACGATGTTCTCGACAACGACCGAGAGAAAGGCTGCATCCGCAACGTTGAACATTGCTACTCCACAGACGGAGGCTTGGCGGTGCTCTACGGCAACATCGCCGAGAACGGCTGCATTGTCAAGACCGCCGGGGTTGACCCTTCCGTGCTGGAATTTCATGGCAGAGCAAAGGTCTATCATTCGCAGGAGGCTGCCTGTCAAGGAATCTTGGCAGGAGAAGTCAAGGCAGGCGATGTGGTCTTCATTCTCTATGAAGGGCCGAAGGGCGGGCCGGGAATGCAGGAGATGCTTTATCCGACCTCCTACCTGAAATCCAAGCACTTGGGCAAGCTCTGCGCCTTGGTCACGGACGGACGCTTCTCAGGCGGCACTGCCGGGCTATCCATCGGCCATGTCTCGCCGGAAGCGGCCAGCGGCGGGGCCATCGCCTTGGTGCGTGAGGGCGACCTGATCGACATCAGCATCCCGAAGCGCAGCATCAATCTGCAAGTCAGTGCCAAGGAGCTGGCCTGGCGGCGCAAGGATGAAGAAACGCGGGGCGCGCAGGCCTTTACTCCGCAGCGGCAACGCAAGGTGCCGAACGCGCTCAAGGTCTATGCCCACTTTGTCACTTCAGCGGACAAAGGTGCTGTACGGGTGATTTGAGGCCGAGGCTGTTCTCTCCCGTCCTTCCTTTGCAAGCACGTCCATGCAATTTTTTTGCGAATCAAAATGCACCCACTTTGATTGTCAAAATGGCTCCATTCTGTATATCAAAATGGCTCCATTTTGAGATGTAAAATGCACCCACTTTGATTCGCAAAATGCATGCTGTTTGATTCGCAAAATGCATGCTGTTTGATTGTCAAAATGCATGCTGTTTTTCAGACGGTATAGGGACGGGAGGTATTCATGGTGTTCTCCTCTCCTCCTTGCGCTTGTCTGCGCTGCTGCGGCACGGGGCTTCATGGCTGAAGCAGCATACCGTGAGCCTGCATGTCATTCCGAGCACCGCGATGAATCTCCTCGTCGTCCTTGACATGAGATTTCTCGTTCCGCTCGAAATGACTGATACGACGCTTCAAAGTATGTTGCTTTGGCTATATCCACGGTTGCAGTCTCCTGTGTCTGCCCACTATCGTGCCAAGATGTCTCCTATTGTTCTTGACAAGCATAGAGAACCGCCGTATTTTGCCGGAATCATCAGCGTCCCCCTCTCTTATTCCGCCTTTTGCACAGGAGAATCAGCATGGATACTTTCCTCATTGACGACCTGCTGCGCGGTTTCCTGCGCGAAGACCTTGAGCATGGCGACATCACCACAGAAGCAATCTTCTCCGGCCATGAAACTGGCTCGGCTGTCATTCGGGCAAGGGAGCCGCTGATTGCCGCTGGCATCGAGGCTGTGGCGGCCAGAGTCTTCCGTCTTCTGGATGAACGGTTAGTCTGCGAGCAGATGGCGGCGGACGGCCAGCGGCTCTCCCGTGGAGACTGCCTGATGCGGATCAGCGGGCCGGTGTGGAGCATCCTGCGCGGCGAGCGGACAGCCTTGAACCTGGCCCAGCGACTCTGCGGCATCACCACCCTGACAAACAGCTATGTTGAGGCGGTGCAGGGCTGCAAGACGGCGATCACCGACACCCGCAAGACCACGCCTGGTCTGCGCCTGCTGGAAAAATACGCAGTGCGCTGCGGTGGCGGCAGAAACCACCGCCACAGCCTCAGCGACGGTGTGCTGATCAAGGACAACCACATTGCCGCTTGCGGTTCCATCAGCGAGGCGGTGCGGCGGGCGCGGGCCAGCGTACCGCACACCATCGCCATCGAAGTGGAGACCGACACGTTGGCGCAGGTGGTGGAATGCCTGCGCTGCGGAGTGCGGATCATCATGCTCGACAACATGGATGTGCCCATGCTGCGGCAGGCGGTGATGATGATCAGGGATCAGGCACTGATTGAGGCTTCTGGCGGGGTGAATCTGCACACGGTGCGGGCGATTGCTGAAACTGGAGTTGATATCATCTCGGTCGGCGCACTGACGCACTCTGCTCCGGCCTGTGACATTGGCTTGGACTGGGAGAGCGCAGCTCCTCCGGTGTGTTGACATTACGCCAGGAGCCGTGCAGATGCGCGGGCGGACATAGTGCGCAAACCCCGGCCTGCTCTGCCAGACGATTGAGACGCAGCGAGCCAGATGCAGCCAAGTTCTCCAGTAGCGGGCGGCAGCGGAAGTCATACCAAGCCAGCAGCGGCTCAAGGCAGCCACCTTCGGCCAGCTGCGGCAGCACGGCCCGCCTGCCTGGTTTGCGCTGCTCCAGCAGCCAGCGCAGACTGTCCGGTTGCGCATCAGGCAAGTCGCAGGCGGTTATCAGCCACGAGACCGCAGGCTGCCAGCGCATCACCGCCAGAATGCCTGCCAATGGCCCAGCCAAGCCCGGCGCATCAGGCACGCGGGGTAGATTAGCCAACGTGTCGGGAATCTGCCCTGAACCAGAGATAACCACCTGACTCACCGTGGGAGCGAGCTTCTCCACCGCCTGTTCCAGCCACGTCTTGCCGTTGTGCAGCAGGAGATGCTTAGGCTGCCCCATCCGGCTACTCCTGCCGCCGATCAGCACACAGCCCCAGACGGGAGTCTGCCGCCCTTTTTCCGCGATCATCTCCTGCACCCAAGCGAACAGGCTGTCTGCTGAGGCCTCTTCCCTGTTCAGCACTGCAAGAATCCGCCCCTGATTCGCAGCGGGCACCTCTTCCTGCCTCGGCCCGGTCAGCCAGATTTTTGGCACCGCAGTGGCGGCATGGCCTTCAACCAAGACCACATCATGCGAGCTGCACAATGCCGCCAGCAAGGCGTTTAGTTCGCCCGGCTGTCTGCTGCGGACAAAGTGCTGCTCGCCGAACAGAGCAACGTCTGCACCGGCCCGGAAGAAGCGGTCGCTGTCCTTGCCCGGCGTATCCGCTTGGACACGGTGCGCTCCGTCCTTGACCACGGCCACGTGCAGGCCTGCCTCACGCAGCTTGGGAATCAACGCCTCAATCAGTGTAGTTTTGCCTGCACCGCTGCGGCCGCAGATGCCGAGCAAGGGGCAGTGTTCCAGCAGGTCAAGAGGAGGCATGGAGCTGAACTGATGAGAAAGGCTATAAAAAAGCGGCTGTGTCTGATGCAGACACAGCCGCTTAATATTACTGGAGCCGACAGCCGGACTTGAACCGGCGACCTGCTGATTACG
>DHWV01000110.1:13011-16393 GCA_002413355.1 Desulfobulbaceae bacterium UBA5173
TTGAACCGGCGACCTGCTGATTACGAATCAGCTGCTCTACCAACTGAGCTATGTCGGCCTGCTCGCTTGCTCGTCATGCCGGACGAGTCCTACGGGACGGCCCGGCACTCTGGACTTTATTATGTAGCAGGTTCGTGCTATACTGTCAAGTTTATGAGAACGATTTTTCTGCTGCTGCTCATGTTTTTCCTGCTCCTGCTGTCCGGCTGCCATGACCGGAAGGAGCGTTCTGCCCCAGCCAAGCCTGTAGCAGAGCCGACAGCAGTTCAAGTCACTCAGCCGGGCTGCGCAGGTTGTCATGCCGACATAAAGCTGGACAGCAAGCACAGTTTCGCCTGCACAGACTGCCATCAGGGGGACAACCGCAGCAGAGAGAAGCAAGCCGCCCACCACGGACTGACTGCTCCGGCAGGCATGACCGCTGTCTGCGGCCGATGTCATGCCAAGCAGACCAGGAGCTGCGCTCAGTCGTCTCATTCTACCCTCAAGAATGAAGTCGACTTGATTCGCAGGCAGTTCGGCTTGGCACCGTTGAACGGGATGGAGGAAATCCCTGACCGCAGCGGCCCGCCTCAGAATACGGAGCAGCTTGTTGACGACCTGCTCCGCCGCCGCTGTCTGCGCTGCCATGTGCACACAGCGGGCGACAGCTATCCGTACACGCAGCGGGCTGTCGGCTGCGCGGCCTGTCACCTGCGCACGACAGAGGGCAAATTAGACAGTCACGCCTTTAGTCTGCCCGGAGAACGGCAGTGCCTGAGCTGCCACTACGGCAACCACGTGGGCAGCGACTTCGCCGGAATGTACGAGCATGACTACGGCAGCGATTTCCGTTCCCCGCAGGCGAATCACGAGCCTTTTCTGCGGCCTTACGGCGTGGAGCAGCACAACTTGGTGCAAGACATCCACCGCCAGCGTGGCCTGACCTGCTTAGACTGCCACAACAGCCTGGAGCTGTCCGGCAGACAGCCCGCAGTCACCTGCGCAGACTGCCATGCACCGCAGCCGAGCCATGTCCCTCCGCTGAACAATATGCGGCTGGAAGGCGGCCAGCTTGTACTCATCGGACGGCAGGACGGCAAGAAGCATCCTGTCCCGCTGCTCAAGCATCCTGCCCATGCGCAATACAGCGGCAAGGTTGATTGCCAAGTCTGCCACGCCCAATGGGCGTTTAACGATCAGGCCACGCATCTGCTCCTCACCTACGCGGCAGACAGCAGCCCGTGGCGTTCTCTGGCTGTCCAGTCCAACGCCGAAGCAGAGCAGTTCATAGACAGCGAAGGCGAGCCGGTCATGTCCGACGCACTCACCGGAGAGAAGAAGCCCGGCATCTGGCTGCAAGGATACACCCTGCGCCGCTGGGAGCAGCTGCTTATCCGGCAGGACACCGACGGTGTCATCAAAGTCTTCCGGCCCATTCTTAACCTCCGGCTTTCCGCAGCAGATAAAGATGGCAGCGTGATCGCCGGGTTAGACAATATCACCGGCAGCGGCGATGGCCTTCTGCCCTACACACCGCACACCACCGGCCCGGCAGGGCTGTTGTATGAGCAGCGGTTCCTTCCGCTGCTGAAGTCCGACAATGCTTCACCGCAGCAGCCACCTCATTGAATCATTTTAACCTGATAAACCATGAACCATTTCACTTATCATAACGGCGAACTTTGCTGCGAGGACGTGCGCATCAAGGACATCGCCGCCCAAGTCGGCACACCATTCTACCTCTACAGCACCGCCACGTTGAAGCGGCATTTCACCGCCTTTGAGTCCGGCTTTGAGGGCATGGCCCATCAGACCTGTTTTGCGGTCAAAGCCTGCTCAAACATCGCCATCCTCAACCTCTTCGCCACACTGGGCGGTGGCGCGGACATTGTCTCTGGCGGCGAGCTGTTTCGGGCTTTGCAGGCCGAAGTTGAGCCGCAGAAAATAATTTATTCCGGGGTGGGTAAGACTGGCAAAGAGCTGCGCGAAGCCTTGCAGGCAGGCATCCTGATGTTCAACGTTGAGTCGCCACAGGAACTCGACCGGCTTCAGGCTGTTGCCGCCGAGATGAACACCATCGCCCGCATCGCCTTCCGCATCAACCCGGACGTTGACCCAAAAACCCATGCCTACATCTCCACCGGCTTGGCCAAGAACAAATTCGGTGTGCCGGTTGCAGAGGCTTTGCAGGAGTATCTGCGGGCCAAGGTGATGCCAAACATTAAGATTGTCGGCGTGAGCTGCCACATCGGCTCGCAACTCACGCAGATTGAGCCGTTCATCGAGGCCCTGCGCAAGGTGAAGGCGTTTATCGCCCAGCTGGAGCAGGAAGACATTCAGATCAAATACGTGGACATGGGCGGCGGCATCGGCATTCCGTATGACGACGAGCAGCCGCCACATCCGACCGATTACGCTGCGGCAGTGCGGGCCGAGCTGACAGGAATGAAGGTGACCCTGATTCTGGAGCCAGGCCGAGTGCTGGTCGGCAACGCCGGCATTTTGGTCACTGAGGTGCAATACACCAAAGTCAACAGCGGGGGCGAGCAGGAGAAACGCTTCATCATTGTCGATGCAGCCATGAACGACCTCGCCCGGCCCTCGCTCTACGGCGCGCATCACGAGATACTGCCGGTGCACGCGCCTGCGGCAAAGGAACGGCAGCGGGCGGACGTGGTCGGCCCAATCTGTGAAAGCGGTGATTTCCTGGCTAAAGACCGGATAATGCCAGAAGTGCAACCCGGTGAGTTACTGGCAGTGATGAGCAGCGGTGCCTACGGATTTTCGATGTCTTCAACCTACAACTCCCGGCCCAGAGCTGCGGAAGTGATTGTCAGCGGCGGCAGCTTCCAAGTTATCCGCCAACGTGAATGCTATGCTGATCTGGTGCGCGGCGAGGCAGTGAGTGCGCTGGCTTGAGGCCGCTGCCTTCAAAAAGTGGACAAAGAAGTTTTTCCTGTTGACACCTGAACAGGAAAAAAGTATATAATAGCCCTCTACCAAGGGTCGTTAACTCAGTCGGTAGAGTATCTGCCTTTTAAGCAGAGAGTCGCGCGTTCGAGTCGCGCACGACCCACCAATCAGCCCAAAAGTCCCCATCGTCTAGCCAGGTCTAGGACATCGGCCTTTCACGCCGACAACACCGGTTCGAATCCGGTTGGGGACGCAAAGAAATATTAGGGAGATAGAGCAGAGGTTGCTTTATCTCCCTTTTTTGTTCCCCACCATATAGCCAGAGCACAATAAAATGACCACAGAACGGACTGCTGAAAAAGTTCATCGGTGTAACAGCCGAGTTTTCTCCTGAGGGCTTTAGCCTGCGCCCATTTATGCTCAATCGGATTGAGGTCAGGTGAATACGAAGGAAGATATTCAAGCAGGCATCCGGCATCTTCGATGA
>DHWV01000007.1 GCA_002413355.1 Desulfobulbaceae bacterium UBA5173
CACGTGATCCGCGCGAGGTGCTGAATGTGGCGATAAAGGAACGGGACAGGCATGAGAAACCTGTCCCAGATGCGCTCAGGCTTCTTCTTGCGGGCAGCAGACCTCAGAATCCTGCTGCGCTGGGTGTTTTAGAACTGACATCACTGTGGATAACTCGATCAGCACACCGAGTCCTTCCTGAACTTCCTTGCGTTTCAGAGCAGACATCATGCCAAAAATGCCTGTAATTGGCTTTGCGGCGGCAAGATCAACATGCTTCATCTTGGTGCTGATCCGCTCGCCAATTTCCAGCATCCGTTCAAAGTCATCAAACAGACCGCGATTTTTGAAGCTGTCCAAGCGTTCAACAACGTCATTGAAAATCGGGCCAGTGAGGTGCGCGGCATCCCGTTTCATGTCCATGAAGGAACTGAGCATCTTCATCAGCTCGGCCATGTTGCCCATGTTGACGATGAGCTGCCGGAGCAGCACGCGGAGATTTTCGCCTTCAAAGCCTTGCAGGGCGGTATCGAGCTGAAGCGTCAGCTCATGAAACATGGCATTGACGTAGGGAGCGGCATCCCGTTTGAAGTCCATGATGCTGTTCAGGGTCTTGATGGCATCCTCAATGTTCTTGCTCGATGCCAGCGACTGGCCGACCATGTCGCCGACCGCTTCCATATCCACGCGTTTGTCCAGACCGCTCAGGCGGGCCGTGGCCTCGCGCATCATGGAGTGGATCAGCGGTTCCAGCTCCTGCCGCAGCTCCACATAGGGCCTGACCGCCCGTTTGGCTTCCCGCACTTCCTCGGTGAGTTCATCGAGGCGGGCGAGAATTTTTTCCTCATTGGTCATGACGCGCCCCCTCAATCCTGAACCTTACCCGCCAAAGACATCTGCGCCTCAAGCGGCAGCTCCTCGCCGGTCAGCAGCTTGTTCCAATAGACCCATTTGAACATCATCTTGCCCCAGTGATTGGTCTTGGTGTCACCCAGCAGAGAGAACGGCCCCAGACCTGGTAGCGGGAACTTGCCGGGCAGCGGTTCGTACTTGTAGTTGAAGTCAATCAGGGATGCCTTGCCGTATCCGGTCTCAATGAAGCAGTTGGAATGACCGTCGTAATCAGGGCGGATCGGCTCGCCGTGGATTTCGCGCATGAAGTTCTCCACCATGATCTCGGCCGAGAAATGGGCGACCGAACCGGCCTTGGAGGTGGGGATGGTCGTGTTGTCGCCAAGAACGTACATGTTCTCGTGATGCTCGGCCTTCAGGGTGTGGTTGTTCGTCTTGACATAGCCAACTTCATCCATCGAAACCTTGGAGTTGACCAAGTAGCGCGCACCAACGTTAGGCGGAATAGACACCAGCAAATCCCACTCAATTTCATCCCCGGCTGCGGAAATCAGCTTGTTGTTCGCGCAGTCAACTTCGGCAAGAATGAACTCGGCGGTAACGCGGATGTTCTTCTCCTTCATGACCTTGGTGAAGTAGGCGGAAGCCTTGGGCTTGGTGAAGGCTCCGGTCATCGGGGTGACAAAGTGGATGTCGATCTTGTCGCGCACGCCGCGCTCGGTGAAATACCAGTCGGCAAGATAGACGAATTCCAGCGGCGCGACTGGACATTTGTAGGGGAATTCAGCAATATTCAGCACCATCTTGCCTTCTTTGAAGGTGCGCAGCTTTTTCTCCAGATTCACCGCGCCGTCCAAGGTGTAGAAATCAAATATCTTGGACTGCCAGCCTTCCATCATGCCTGGAATTTCCTGCGGTGCAAGACTCACGCCGGTGCAGACGATGATTTTGTCGTACTCATATTTGCCTGCGGTGGTCTCCACGGTCTGGGTTGCCGTGTCAACGCCGACAATCTCATCCACGACAAAATTGATTCCTTTGCCGATGAACTCGCTGCGGGTACGGATGATATCCTCGGCCTTATACATGCCAAAGGGGATAAAAATCAGGCCGGGCTGATAAATGTGCCTGTCATCCTTGTCAATAATTGTGATGGACCATTCAGCACGATCCAGCCGCTTGCGCAGCTTGTTGGCAACCATTGTTCCTGCGCAGCCTGCGCCAAGAATCACCAGTTTCTTCATCGTTCCTCTCCCGTTGGACGTTCCATGCAGCCAGCCGGAAAAGCCGGTCGGCCGAATTGCTTCTGTCAGCAGCGCAGGCGGCGGGAAGCAGAAGATATGCGCCTTAGCCTCACGAGACCTGAGCCGTTAAAGATATCCTATAGCACACGGCGTTGCGGCAGTCAAGGCAGGACTGTCCACAATGTGGCAGCAGCGCGTTGCAAATGGATGCCGCTGCATTAGCTTTGATCAACCGGGCCTGATGGTGGGCTGCTTTTTCCTTTGCGCGCTTCCTTCAATTTCCGCAGCATCTCCCGCCACTTGATGAGCCGCTCCTTCACCACCGCTTCATAGCCCCGGTCTGTAGGCTGATAAAATTGCTTGCACGCCAGCTCTTCGGGCAAATGCTCTTGCGTTGTCAAGGCATCGGCATGGTCGTGCGCATACTGATAGCCTTTCCCATCGCCGATCTCCTGCATCAGCTTAGTCGGCGCATTGCGCAGATGCAAGGGCACAGGCCGCGAGCCGCTTCGTTTGATTTCCGCCTGCACCTTCTTTTCGGTGACGTACAGGGCATTGCTCTTCGGCGCAGTGGCCAGATAGACCACAGCCTGATACAGGGCAAGTTCGCCTTCGGGTGAGCCGAGCAGATGATATGCCTCACGGCAATGCAGGGCCACGTCCAAGGCCCTTGGCTCGCTAATGCCAACATCTTCGCTGGCAAAGCGGATCAGGCGACGGGCGATGTAGAGAGGGTCTTCGCCGCCAGCCAGCATACGGCCAAGCCAGTAACAGGCAGCGTCCGGGTCGCTGTCGCGCAGACTTTTATGCAGGGCGGAAATCAGGTTGTAATGTTCCTCGCCGCCTTTGTCGTAGCGCAGCGTCCGCTCTTGCAGCACCTCGCCCACGATCTCCTTGCTGATCAGGCCAAAGCCATGCTTTTCGGCAAGTGCCGCCGCAGTCTCTAAGCAGTTGAGCGCACGGCGGCAATCGCCATCAGCGAATTGAGCGATCAATTCCAGCGCAGACGCATCTGCCTCCAGTCCGGTAAAGCTGCTCAGAGCACGGCAAAGAATCTGCTGGATATGCTCCGGTGACAAGGGCTTGAGCAACAGCACTTGGCAGCGGGAAAGGAGCGGGGCAATGACTTCAAAGGAAGGATTCTCGGTGGTTGCGCCAATCAACGTGAGCAGGCCGCTTTCGACATGAGGAAGGAATGCGTCCTGCTGACTCTTGCTGAAGCGGTGGATTTCGTCAACAAAGAGCACAGTTGCCGCCTGCGCCTTTCGCGCCTCGGCCTGCTGGACAATCTGCCGTACTTCCTTAACCCCGGACAATACTGCCGAGAAAAAGACAAAGTCCGCCTGCACGCTGCTGGCAAGAATGTTAGCCAGCGTCGTTTTGCCGGAACCGGGCGGCCCCCAAAGGAGCAGGGACGGCAGCCTGCCGCCGCTGATTAGCTCGCGCAGCAGTCTGCCTTGACCGACTAAATGCTCCTGCCCGACAAAATCAGCCAGCGAGCGCGGACGCATCCGTTCAGCAAGCGGAGGACGGGACGGCTTGCCGCCGGTCATTCCTCTTGCCTCATAACTGCGACATACTTGTTCAGGAAAGCTGCTGTGGTGAGAAACTGCCTGCCTAAGAAATTAGACAGGCAGCCAAAACTGCATCAGTGCTGGGCGGCTTCAGAAAACCATCCAGCACTGTGAGCGAGGAGGGAGAGCCGCTTACTTGGCCAGTCCCAGAACGAAGTCAACCAGCTCTTTGCGCTCTGCATCGGTGAGTTTTGAGTTTGCCGGCATCGGCATGGTTCCCCATACACCGGAACCACCCTTGGCGATCACTGCGTCCAGCTTGGCCGCAGCAGTGGCATCACCTTTGTACTTCTTGGCAATGTCCATGAGTGCCGGACCAACCATCTTCTTGTCGATTGCATGACAGGACACGCAGCCGCTCTTGGTAGCGATCTCCGGCATCTTTGCAGCCTCTGCGGGTGCATCTGCTGCCATTGCGCTGCCTACAATCATCATGCTTGCTGCGATCATGCTTGCTGCGATAAAACGCTTCATTTTGATATCCTCATAAATTGATGTGAAATGCACTGCAAACAAACTGGTTACTGGCCGCTATTTTAATCCGCCTGCTTTATTTTGCAAGCTGATTTTCAGCCTTTTCGGAGGATGAAGCTGCTCTTTTTTCACTCCTGCCCGCTCACCTTGGCCCATGTGTCTTTCAGAGTGACGATGCGGTTGAAGAAGAGCTTGCCCGGCTGGCTTTCTTTGCTGTCCAGACAGAAATATAACCTAATGTGCAACTCTTAAAGAAGATGCTCGGTCCATTGAGCGCATCCTATAGTTTAACCCAAGTTGTGACTTATAAC
>DHWV01000006.1 GCA_002413355.1 Desulfobulbaceae bacterium UBA5173
TCCTCCGTGTGTGGTTATATTCGTGTCAAACCGCAGAAATATACCATACGCGGAGAATCATGGATTTTTAAAAAGTTATAAGTCACAACTTGGGTTAAAGATAGATTCAGCGAAACGCCTTCCTGCTTTTTGTCAATCTCTCGGTTGATGGCAAGACTCTGCTCATATAGGGGAAGGGCTTCACTGTGGCGGCTAACCCGGTCAAGGTCATAGCCTGCCTCATGTAGACAGAGCGAGCGTTCCTGCTTCTTGTTTTCCGGCAGCAGGGCAGCGGCCTTCTGCCAGTACGCGGCAGCCTTGGCGTAGCGCAACTAGATGCGCTGGGCAATCGCCTGGGAGACATTGGTGTCAGCTGCGGAGATGCGCCGCTGCTTGGCTGCGTCCTCAAGCTGCTCTATGGCCTGCACATCGCGGCCAGCCCCAATCGCCGGTGAGACTGGTTGCCGGTAGTGAAGATGCGGCCCAGCAGACGGTAAAAGAAGTTTTTCTGCTTGCCAATGGCGTTCTCGCCTTGGGCAATGTTCTGCTCGCCGGGGCTGCTGTTAGTGTAGTGGTCGTTCATGTCGTTGCCCTTGTTGGATAAGGGCGGTTCATAAACCGCCCCTCAGCACCTACCTCGCCCAGTTCAGCAGGCCGCCAGCGGCGATGATCTCCCGGTGCCGCTGTTGTGGAAGTGGTCAGTCATGCGTTCTCTATGTACTCAAGCGGTGTCAGGATGGTGATGGCTGCTGTCTTGTAATCCTGCACGTTCCGGGTGATGAGAACACCTATCTTGTGCTCCAGCGCGGTGCAGTATTGAATGGCATCCTCAAAGTCGGCAAAGCCTGAAGCAAGGGCCAGGTCAATGACGCGTTCCCCGCAGCTCAACACCCTGACAAGCGACCGGAGCTTTCTGATGGACTGCGCTGCTTGCTCCCGGCCAAGATGCTTGCTGAGGATATAGAAGATGTTGGCAATGACAACCGGCGAGGTGCAGGCTGTCAGCTCCTTGCGCTGAATCCTGAGAAAGAGTTCAGCGGCGGGTGGAAAATGCGGCTCACGCTGCGTGAGCAAATCAAGGATGACATCCGCATGCAGAAAGACCTTGGCCTGTTTCATCTGTACTTCTCTTCCAGATGCGCAGCATACGCTCCCCGGCTCTCATCAACGTCTCTGTCTTTCAGCAGACCGGCCAGCTCGCCGACAACGCCGGTTAGTCGCTGCTCCGGGGCAGCGATGGGCTTCTCAAGGCCGAGATGCTGCCGCAGCGTGTCCAGCACGAACTGGCTGACGCTCTTCCGCGCTGCTGCTGCCTGCTCCCGCAGCACTGCCGAGAGCTGTTCGTCAACGCCTTGGATAGAGAGTGATTTCATGATGCGTCCTCCTGTGGAGATTGTTGGTGTCAGCGAAGCACGGGCCGGTCGCAGCCAAAGGGAGCGGTTCATGAACCACCCCCCAGCCTCCTACCTCGCCCAGTTCAGCAGGCCGCCTGCGGCAATGATCTCCCGGTGCCGCTGCGACAGCTCGCAGCGGGCCTGCACAGCCCTGCCGCCGATCTCCACAGTGATCAGCACCGCGCCTGCCAGCACTGCTTCACGCAGACCGGGAATCACCACCTCCGCGCCCTGCTCAATCCGGTCGTAGTCGTCGGGATCAGCAAAGGTCAGCGGCACGATGCCGAAGTTGATCAGGTTGGCCTTGTGGATGCGGGCGAAGCTCTTCACCAGCTTCACCTCCACGCCGAGATAGCGCGGGGCAAGCGCCGCGTGCTCGCGGCTGGAGCCTTGGCCGTAGTTGTCGCCGCCGATCACCGCGCCTGCGAAGCCCTCAGCCATCGTCGCCTGCATGTCGCGGGCAAAGCTGTCCGTGATCTGCGAGAAGACGTATTCGCTGATCGCCGGGATGTTGCTGCGCAGGGGCAGTATCTTGGCTCCGGCAGGCATGATGTGGTCGGTGGTGATGTTGTCGGCCAGCTTGAGCACGACCTTGCCTTTCCAGGTCTCCGGCAGCGGCGCGAAGTTCGGGAACGGCGCGATGTTCGGCCCGCGCACGATCTCCACCTTCGCGCTTGCCTCTGGCGGCAGCGGCGACTCAATGCGCTCGTCGCCGGGCAGATAGACCTCCGGCAGCGTGAAGGCCGGATACTCGCCCAAGTCGCGCGGGTCAGTGATCACGCCCTTGATCGCTGAGGCGGCGGCTACTTCCGGGCTGCACAGATAGACCAGATCACCCTTGTTGCCAGAGCGGCCAGGGAAGTTGCGCGAGAAGGTGCGCAGGGAGATCATGTTACTGGGCGGTGCCTGGCCCATGCCGATGCAGCCGAGGCAGCCGGACTGATGGATGCGCGCTCCGGCCTTGAGCAGCGGCAGCACGCCGCCTTGCGCGACCAGATTTTGCAGCGCCTGACGGCTGCCCGGATTGACCTCGAAGCTCACATCCTGATGCACTGAACGTCCTTCCATGATCTTCGAGACCGCTGTCAGGTCACGCAGGGAGGAGTTAGTGCAGGAGCCGACCAGCACCTGCGCCACCGGTCTGCCCGCAACGTCCCGCACCTTGACCACGTTGTCCGGCGAGGAGGGGCAGGCAATCATCGGCTCCAGCGTGGAAAGATCAATCTCCAGCACCTTGTCGTATTCCGCGTCCGCGTCCGCGCTCAATTCACGCCATTGCTCAACCCGGCCCTGCGCGGCGAGATACTTGCGCGTCTGCTCGTCCGAGGGAAAGACTGATGTGGTCGCGCCCAGCTCCGCGCCAAAGTTGGTGATTGTCGCCCGGTCAGTCAGGCTGAGATTAGCCACGCCCGGCCCGAAATACTCCATGATATAGCCCACCCCGCCCTTGACCGTGAGCTGGCGCAGCACTTCCAGCAGCACGTCGCGGGCCGCCACCCAAGGCCGCAGCGCGCCGGTCAGCTTGATGCCGTAAATCTTCGGCATGACCATGTAAAACGGCTTGCCCGCCATCGCCATCGCCACATCGAGGCCGCCTGCGCCGATGGCCAGCATTCCCAAGCCGCCGCCGGTCGGGGTGTGCGAGTCCGAGCCAAGAAGGGTCTTGCCCGGAATGCCGAAGCGTTCCAGATGCACCTGATGGCAGATGCCGTTGCCCGGCGGCGAGTAGTGCAGGCCGAACTTGCGGGCCGCGCCTTGCAGGAAGACGTGGTCGTCGGCGTTCTTGAAGTCCGATTGCAGCATGTTATGATCCACGTAGCTGACCGACAGCTCGGTCTGCACACGCGGAATGCCGATGGCCTCGAACTCCAAGTAGGCCATCGTGCCGGTCGCGTCCTGGGTCAGGGTCTGGTCAATGCGGATGCCGATCTCCGCCCCCTTCCTCAGCTCGCCCTCGACTATGTGGGCGGCGATGATCTTTTCGGCAACAGTGTGTCCCATAGTGCTATCTCCTTGCAACAGAGTGAAAAATACTGGAGCGCGTTGAGCGCGGATATGCTGCGCCCATTAAAACTGATCAGGCAGAAAAAAGCCCCGAAAAAATCAGGGCGGAATGGGATGTTTGAGGAGAGGAATAGACTTGAAGCTATCTCAAAATAAATCGAAGCAAAATAACTGAACAAAGCACGTTGTAGAAAAGCTAAGAAATTGCCAAGGTGACGCTCATACCGAACAACCAGCCGCCTGAAGTTCTGAAGCCAAGCGAAAAGTCGTTCAACTTTCCAACGGCGTTTATACCGCCTCAGCTTTC
>DHWV01000005.1 GCA_002413355.1 Desulfobulbaceae bacterium UBA5173
TCGTGCCAGACAGCAGAAATATACCATACGTGGAGAATCATGGATTTTTAAAAAGTTATAAGTCACAACTTGGGGTTGTCTCTATGCTCTACACCACCAACCTAAAGCCGACACTGCCGCCGCTGTAATTCTCATAATGGCGGTCGCGGCTGGCGGAGCGGACGTATCCAGCAGCGCAAACCCATGAACCGCCTTTCACCACGCGCAGTTCACCGTTTCTTGCGCCGCAGGGATCAATTGCGGTCTCTTGGCCCAAATCTTCTTGCCAGAGGTCATGACACCATTCCCAGACATTGCCGTGCATTTCGTACAAGCCCCACGCATTGGCAGGCAGACGACTTTTTACTTCCACAGTCCGGCGGCGGCACAAACCACCTTCTTCTTCAGCGGCGTTGTAATTGACCTGCTCGGTTGTGATTTCCTCGCCAAAGGAGAACGGCGTTTCACTTCCGGCCCGACAGGAATATTCCCATTCCGCCTCGGTGGGCAGGCGGCCAGCTAAGCCCGGAATCAGCCCGTTTAACTGCCGCAAAAATTGCTGCACATCGAACCAGCTCACCCGTTCTACTGGCAGCAACAGCCCACTGAACCCACTGGGATTGATCCGCATCACTGACTGCCACAGTTCCTGCGTCACGGTGGTTTCGGCCAGCCAGAAGCCCTTGGTCAAGGTCACTTCGTGCGGGGTCTCCTTACCGGGCAGAAAATAGCCTTCGCTTTCTGCTGGCGGTGCGCCCATCAAAAAACGGCCCGGTTTAATCCAGCGAAAAAGTTGGCGGATGCCGTTCAGACTGAAGGTCAGCCAGAGACCGCAGGCATCTTCGCCCCAGCTAGAGGCCCACGGCGGCGGAAAAAGAGAGGGGCGCATGATCAGTCTTTGCCGAAAAGGCGGCGCAGAAAAGAGCTGGAATGGGCAGACTTTGGTTCAGGCACTGTAGCAGCGGCTGGCCGTTCAAGTGCGGTTTCGTGATCGCGGGCGATGCGGAATCCGACCCGATCATTGCGGAACGTTGGAGCAAAGCGGCCCCGAACCGCCGAACGCACGCCCTTGCCGCCAAGAAACCATGAACCGCCGCGCACCACCCGAAATTCGCCCTGTTCCGGCCCTTGTGAATCAACAGCGGCATCGCTACCCAAGTCTTCCTGCCACCAATCGTGGCACCATTCCCAGAGATTGCCGTGCATTTCGTGCAAGCCCCACGCATTGGCGGGCAAGCTGCCAACGGCCACGGTCTGCTTGCGGAATTGGCCTTTTTGGCCGCCCTGATACGGATAGCTGCCGTTGTAATTCACCTGCTCCGGCGTGATTTGGCTGCCAAAAGCGAAAGGCGCGTTGCTGCCAGCCCGGCAAGCGTATTCCCACTCCGCTTCGGTAGGCAGACGGGCGGCGAGGCCCGGCACCATCGCGTTCAGCCGTTGCAGGAAAAGCTGCGCATCCTGCCAGCTCACGCTGTCCACGGGCAGCTCACGCCCTTGAAAACGGGAAGGATTACTCCGCATCACAAACTGCCATAATTCTTGGCTCACCGCAGTGTCAGCCAGCCAGAAGCCCTTGCGCAAGCGCACCTCATGCTGCGTTTCCTTGCCCCACGCCTCGCGCTCGGCTTCGTCTGACGGCGAACCCATCAAGAAGCGACCCGGCTCCAGCCAGCGAAACCGCTGCATCACCCGGCCATAAAAACCGATGTAGGCGAAAAGGCCAAAGCGGTCAGTGCTGACCGGGCCATGACAACTGCGCCAACTGCCTGCGCCGCCCACTGCCGGAACGTGCCAATAAAGGCGGCAGCTCCGACCCAGCCAAGTAAGTTCGGCAAACAGTTCCCGGCTGTTGCGGCCAATCATCGCTGCCCAAGCTGGCCGGGTGCGCGGCTCGATGCGCAGCAGCTCGTTCCGGGTTTGCACGCGGAACTGCCCCAGCCCGCGCAGCGAGCAGAGCGGATGCCTGCTTTGCACCGGCGCGGTTTCTGTTTGCCCGTTGCGACGAAGCAACAACATGTCGCTGGCCAGCTTCAGCCCGGCAATGCGGCTGCCCTTGAGCAGGCAGATGCCACTTTCCGGGCTGTTCAGCAAAAAAATATCTTCGCCTTCTTGAATCAGTAACCAATCGTCCAGCGGTAGCGGCTCCTGAACAACAGCCAGCACTGCTTCTGACTTATATTCCTGCGGGATCACACTACCTTTTCCGAGCGCATCCCGATGAACAATGCCATAGAGCAGAGCCGCGCTGTCGTGCTGCCTACAGAAACTCTCTGGCAGCAGCTCGAAAATTTGGCGGGCCAAAGTAATGAGATCAGCGTCCTTGCGGCGGTCGAACCATGTGCGGACAAAACGGAGCAAAAAGTGTTCCAACCAATCGGCTTGGCTACGGTCAAGCGGCTGCCCAGCACGGAGCAGTTGCAAGGCTGAGGCTGAGGGCGAATCGGCAGACTCGCGGCTGGATTCGTTGGCAAGCGGAATGAACCGCCGAGGCAAAGGTTTCTGTCGGGCGGCTGTATCGATTAACTTGGAGAGCGGCGGCGATTTTTTTAAACGGGGAGCTGACAATGGCGCATGATCAGCGCAGTGCAACTCTTTTTCCCGCAACGGGCGGACATGCCGTACCTCTACAGGAAGCGATGAAACATCGGGGTGATAAGCACGGCTGGAACGTGTTTGCAATGGCTCACGGCTGTGCAGATGCCAGAAGTGTTCCAGCGGACACGAGTGGAATCGTTCAGCAGGCTGTGTCTCATATTCTTCAGCCTGCGGCGGAACAGCAGTTGGCGGAGGCTCCGTTGTTGTTTGCAACTGCAATCCCAGCAAGCTGGCAGCAGCAGACAATGGAGCATCCGGGCAGGCGGCCAGCAGACGGAGCAGGTCGGCCCGGCAGACTGTCCCTTTCCGGCTCATTCCTGCGGATTTTTGCGCAAGGCAAAAGAGCTGATCCGCTCCAGCAGAGCAAGCTGTTGCTCGCTGGCACCAGGCGCAGTCATGCCCTGCACCGCCCGGAGCAAATCCAGATATTCCGCCTGCCCTGGTTTGATCAGGCCAGCCTGCTTTGCTTCACGACGGTCGCGCACCAGCAGCTCGGCGGCCCGCTCCCGAACTTTATCGGCAAAAATGTTGGCGAAATGCAGCTCACCGCGTTCGGCCAGCCATTTGACCACGGCCCGGTCAGAATTGAACGGTTCAGCCCGAAACGCCTGCCGACTCCACCATGTGCGCAGCCGCCGCTCGTCATCTAAACGCAGATGCAGCACCAAACAGCGGCGGACAAAGGCTGGCGGCAGGTCGCGTTCTTCGTTGGTGGTGATGATCACCAGCGGACGGGGGGAACCAGGCGGTGCGGTCACAGTCTGGCCAAGCAGCGGCACCTGAAAACCGCCATTGCCGAGCACTTCCAGCAAGGTATTGGGCAAGACTGAGTCTGCTTTATCAATCTCGTCAAGCAAGAGGACTGCCCCGCGCCGTGCCGCTTCCTCCGGCACGATATGCGAAAAAAACGGCGGCTGATAAAATGGGCAGCGACACCGCTCATGCTGCCGCAACGCGGAAGCCCAGTCCAACGCCCACCAAAGTGGGCCGGGGCTAATCCAACTAGCTGGATGCAACTCTTCGCCAGTGCGGGCAGACAGACCGCCACTCTGCGCGACACTCAGGCCGATTGCCTTGAACAGATTCTGCCGCTTCTGCTGAAATTTTTTTTTCCGATAGCGGGCCAGCTTTTTTCGCTCTGCGGCATCGCTCTGCGGCTGTGGAGGAGAATGAAGGGGAAGAACCTCCTCAGCCTCCTCCTCCGGCTCTTGCTGACAGGCCCGCGCTGCCGCCTCAGCAGCCAAGGTCTGGGCATCATACAGCCGCGCCACTGGATCATAGTGCCAGAGCAAATCCTGTCCGTCCGCATTGGCTGTAATCACCTCAACGATGAAAGCACGATTCAGCTCTTGGGCGGCAGCGCGGGCCAGCTGACTTTTGCCGCTGCCTGGTTCACCTCGCACCAGCAAGGGTCTGCCGGTGACGAGGGCCATTTCCACGGCCAACGCGGATTCCTCATCAAAAACATGGAAGCTCTCCTCCCACGATCCGCACCGTTCAAGTCTGATCGGCTGCTCCGCTTGGATGCGCCGGGAACTCTGTGGACTGCTGCTCATATAAAATCAACCGCACTGCTGCGGCAGCTCTGCATTCTGATTGAAGAAAAATTCGCACGACAGGGACTCTGCACCGTACGCAGCAAAAGGATTGTACCATGGAACGGCGGGCTTATCAAAGGAAAGGGCAGGGAATACAGCTGAACCGGTACAACAGGATGTCATTGACGGAATCACGTTCAAACGCATTCCGCAAGGCCTTTCTCCGAAGTCACCAGCCAGACCTGCACAGGCAGACCGGAGAGCTGCTCCGCATACTGCTTGGCCCGCAGACACACGGCCTGTACCAGATCAGCCCGGCCTTGCGCCTGCACTGTTTGCAGCAGCTCTCTGGCGGTGTTGGCAGCCGCCAGTTTGGCGGCATTTTTTTTGTCCAAGCCCAGTTCGGCCAGCAGCTCCGCCGCCTGCCGCACATCCAGCGCGCCGTGACGGACATGGGTCTGTGGAATGCCGAGAGCGCACTTTAGCACCTTGCCCCACATCCCAGCCAGATGAATGCTGCGGAAGCCGAGCCGACGGGCCGTGTTCAAGGCGAAGGCCAGATAATCGCCCATCATCACCTGCGCTTCCTCAGGCAGTCCAAGCCGGGCCTGCACTGCCGCTTCGGACGTACGGCCTGTAGAGAGCAGCACCACGTCCAGCCCAGCGGCGCGGGCCACGCGCATGGATGCCTCAATGGTCGCTGTCCACGCCTCGGCGGAAACCGGGCGGACGATGCCGGTGGTGCCGAGAATCGACAACCCGCCGATAATGCCCAGCCGCCGGTTCAGGGTTTTCTCTGCCAGCCGCTCGCCGTCAGGGATGCTGAGGGTCACAGTCAGGCGCACATGTTCCTGTCCTGCCTCCAGCAAGGCTTCGCAGACAGCTGCCCTGATCATCTGCCGAGGAACCGGGTTGATGGCTGGCTCGCCGACTTGAACCGCCAAGCCCGGTTTGGTCACCATGCCAACTCCTTCCCCTGCTTTTATGACAATTGCCTCGCCTGTCCCGCCCGGTTCCTGCACCCTGACTGTGGCGATAATTTCCGCACCATTTGTCACATCGGGATCATCACCTGCGTCCTTGATCACGGAGCTGGAGGCGGCTCCGTCCTGCGCCGTGCAGCGATGCAGACGGAAACTGCGCTGCGAGGTGTCAGGGAAAGAAATTTTCACTTCAGCAGGAGAGTGTCCGCACAGCAGAGCCAGTGTTGCGCCCTTGGCAGCGGCGGCGGCGCAGGCACCGGTGGTGAAACCGGAACGGAGACTCGTCATAACGGCATGGTATTCTATGTGGTTTCAGGTTGAACGCGCTTCATCAGCGCACAATTTTCGTTCTACAATCCCTCCTTCATCAGCTCCCTGACCAGTCGTTCCTGCTCTTCGGTGAGCTGCTTCGGCACCTGCACTGCAATTTTTACGTACAAATCGCCGCGTTCACCGATTGGCCCGGCAGGCAGCCCCTGTCCTTTGATGCGGAGTTTTGCGTCCGGCTGCACACCCGCAGGCACCTTGATCTTGAAACTCTTGCCGTCAAGCCCGCTGATCTCCACTGAAGTGCCAAGACAGGCTTCGCTGAAGGGAATTCTCTTCTCCATCAGCAGATTGTCACCATCGCGGGTGAACTGCTCATGCGGCTGCACGGTCACTTTCAGATAAAGATCTCCGGCCGGACCGCCCGCTGACGAAGGCGCACCCTTGCCGCTTAGGCGCAGCCGCTTGCCCGACTCAATTCCCTTCGGTACCTTGACCGACACGTTTTCTGTACCGCCGTTCCGGCGCAGACTGATATTTTTTTCCGCGCCATGCAGCACTTCGGATAAGGTGACGGCCAGCTCATAAGTTTGATCTTCGCCCTTGGCCGCAGCCTGCGGACGGCATCCGCCACCGCCGCAGCCGCCTCTGTTTCCGGTCTGGCTAAAAAAATCAAAAGGATTTCCCCCGCCCTGCCCCCCAAAGCGGAAGCTACTGCGCCCTCCGTTTCCCCCGCCAAAACCGAACTGGCTGAGAATGTCATTGAGGTCAAAATTGCGGAAAATGTCTTCCTGCGAATACCGCTGCTGGAAGCCAGCAGAACCGTAGGTGTCGTATTCCTTGCGCTTTTTTTCGTCCGAAAGAACGGCGTAGGCTTCGCTGATCTCTTTAAATTTCGCCTCGGCCTCTTTATTGCCAGGATTTTTGTCCGGGTGATATTGAACGGCCAGCTTGCGGTAGGCTTTTTTGATCGCATCTGCGGCTGCAGTTTTTTCAACGCCAAGTATCTTATAGTATTCCATAGCTTTTTTCTGAAAGTGCTCTCGTGTAACTATCCGGCGTGCGCTCCGTGCAGAGGAGAGTATAAGAACGATTTTTCCTTTGTCCATGCCCGGCATGGAAAGAACAAAGGCGGAGAAGCCGCTGAAGCCCTCCGCCCTGCGTAGCATACTGCAATAGGAGAAGATTTTCTAGAATGGAACGTCCGTGCCGACTCCGCCGCCAGAATAGGAATCGTAACCGCTTGGAGCAGATCCTGCCGCCGGGCCGGGATCGCCGCTGTAGCCGCCGCCTTCCCCACCCTTCGGAGTCAGCATTTTCATGTCGCGGGCGATGATCTCAGTCGTCCAGCGGTCATGGCCGTCCTTGTCTTGCCATTTCCGCGTCTGGAGTTTGCCTTCAATATACACCTTCATCCCTTTGTGCAAATATTCGCCGCAAATTTCCGCCAGCTTGTCCCAAGCGACGATCTTATGCCATTCCGTCTGCTCCTGCATCTGGCCGTCCTGCCCTTTGCGCCGTTCTGAGGTGGCGATATTGAATGTTGCCATTGGCATTCCAGCCTGGGTGCTGCGCACTTCGGGCGCAGCACCAAGATTACCGATTAAAATCACTTTGTTAATCATGTTTCACCTCTTTCTGTAATGTTCAGATGGGCTGCCGTTCCGGCTCCATCATAATCCCCGGCGAGGAAAAAAGCAGCTCCATTTTGCGGGGCGAAAACGGAGAAATTGAAAAAGGCAGCGGCAATGCTTGCCCGCCGTTCGCTCTTCCGGTATAGTATAATTAATTGTACCGTATTGGTTTAATTTCTTGCCGCCCGAAACACCATGCGTTTGCTCCGCTCAGATCAGCCCAAAAAGACCGCGGCCATCCTCATGCGCCTTGCCGTGCATGTCGCCGCTGGCCTTTTTTTCAGCTTGAGCGGCTGGGCGCAGGCTGACGGGTTGCCCCAGTGTCTCCTAAAACAGCCACCGCCTCACGTCCTGCCAGACATTCCGCCGCCCGGCCTGTCGATGTTTCAGCAAAATATGTTCTGGCTGCTGAAAAGCAAGCCGTCAGCCCGCTTCGGTTTTGTTGGCCTCCAAGGTGCTCCGGCTCAGATGGATGAGTTGCTGGCCGAACTCTATTTGGCCAGCGGCTTCCTGCCACATTGGGTGACAGAAAACGGAGCAGATCAGCACAGGGCGCAGGAACTGCTTGCAGTGTTGACAAAAGCAGACGAGGACGGCTTGAATCCGGCCCGCTACCGGATTGCGGACATCACCGCCTTGCTCTCCTCCGCCAAAAAGGCGGATGACCTCGTCCGGCTTGACCTGCTGCTCACCGCAGCGATGAGTGCATACATCACGGACATGCGGAAAGGCTGGGCCGCCAGTACCCGTTTCGATCCTGCGCTGCTCGCCGCTGTGCGCGAAAGCGGTGGCGATGTGCCGAAAGCGATCAAGGAAGGGCTGCGCACAGATGGCCTGCGGCATTTTCTGGAGTTGCAAGCTCCGCAGCATCAAGCCTACCGCGCCTTAAAAAAACTACTGGCCGAATACCGCAAGATTGAGGCCAAAGGCGGTTGGCCGCAGATTCCTGACGGGAAGAAAATTGAACCAGGCATGGCCGATGAGCGGCTCGGCCTGCTGGCGCAGCGACTGCTGATTAGCGGCGACCTGCCCCCGTCGGCAGATGCCGATGCCGCCAAGCGTGCTCGCATCTACGACGGCGGTCTGGTCACGGGAGTCAAACATTTTCAGACGATGTGCGGTTTGAAGCCGGACGGCGTTATGGGGAAGACAACCGTAGCTGCCCTTAATATTCCGGCCCGCGAACGACTGCGGACAATCATCCTCAATTTGGAACGCTGGCGCTGGCTGCCGCATCAACTGGCTGGCCGCCGCATTCTGGTCAATATCGCGGGCTACAGCTTGGCTGTGATGAACGACGAGCAGATCGAGCTGGCCATGCCGGTGATTGTCGGCGAGGATGACCACAAGACCCCGGTTTTCAGCCAAGACATGAGCTACATTGAGCTGAATCCGTATTGGAATGTGCCGCCCTCCATTGCCCGCAAAGAAATCGTCGAGAAAATGAAGAAGGATCATAGCTACCTGAGCAGGCAGCGGATCCGCATTTTCGCAGGCTGGGGTAGCAGCGCGCCGGAGGTGTCTCCGGCAGCCATCAACTGGCAGACCATCGGCTCAGGCATCTCCCGCTACCGACTGCGGCAAGAGCCAGGAAAAGGCAACGCCCTTGGCACAGTCAAGTTTATTTTTCCTAACAGCAGCAGTGTCTATATGCACGACACGCCGAGCCGCAATCTCTTTCGGCAAGCCAAGCGCTCCCTCAGCCACGGCTGCATTCGGGTCAGCCAGCCCTTTGAGCTGGCCCTGCATCTGCTTCAGCACGATGGCTGCAATCTCAGCAAGGAACGCTTGCAAAAGGAAATTGCCTCGCAGAAGCCGCAGAGCTATATTCTCAAAAAGCCTGTGCCGGTTCACATCCTTTACTTGACTGCCCTGATCGCCGAGGACGGTACTGCGCGTTTCTATGATGACATCTACGGCAACGACACCCAGCTGGCGGAAGCCCTGCGTTTTGACAGCCAGCCAGATATCTGAACCTATCTCAAAAAAAACGAAGTAGAATGATTAAACAAGCAAGTAGCAGAAAAGCCAAGAAATTATCAGCATGACACTCATATCTGACAACCAGCCGCCTGAAGTTCTGAAGCCAAGCGAAAAGTCGTTAACTTTCCAGCGGCGTTTATACCGCCTCAGTTTTCGGCCATCCTGAGTTTTTGGCTTCGTCCGGTTGCGGCGATGTGGCGCG
>DHWV01000075.1:0-14635 GCA_002413355.1 Desulfobulbaceae bacterium UBA5173
CTCGCCTGCTAAGCGAGTGTAGGGACATAAAACCCTACCGAGGGTTCAAATCCCTCTCTCTCCGCCACGAATTGAAAGCCCGCTCCTGTCTCAGGAACGGGCTTTTTTGTTGATGAAACGGCTGCCTTGGCAGTCTGTAGCATCAAAACCCCCATAACAGGTCTTCCCGTACCCAGCCGGTCACGCCGCCTTGGCTGACCTTGACCCAGCCTTTTTTCTTTTCCACTGTATTGAAAACTACACCGTAACCAGCTTTGGCGACAACGCCATTATTCAAGCTCGGACCGCTGCGAAGGCTGATTTTCTTGCGCGTCTTGACCACCATATGCCCCTCACTGTTTACGGCCACCTTGGGCACCCAGCCGGATGCTCCTTCAAAATCCAGCACGTTCAGCCATTTACCGGAGCGCTTCAACAGTTGCAGGGGAAAACCTTGGCCGAGCTTCCACTGCACGGTGTAATTCATGCCGGGGCCGGTTCTCATGCTCACGTTGTCGCGGCTGACAGCCACCATTTCAGCCCAAGCCGCCCCTGCGTTCAGGAACAGGAGGGCGGAAAGGACAGTGACAGCCCAGCGAAATAACACTTTGTTCATGACAGACTCTTCAGTTCAGATTTTTCTTTTCGGCAGCAGGCACTTGTTGGTTTTTGCCAGTTCCGGGCCAAACATCGGGAAGCCTGCCGCCTCCACGGAAATTGCATCAAAGATGCAGGCTTCAGTCATGCACTTCATGCAGTTGACACATTCGCAGCTATTCGGAACTTCATTGAACTTGATATCTACGGGACAGACTTTGTGACATGCGCCGCAGCCGGTGCAATTTTCCTCGTTAAGCTGAAGCCTGATTAGCTGAAAACGGCTGAACAGGGCATAAAAAGCACCCAGTGGGCAGGCCGTGCGGCAGAAAGGCCGAGAAGAAAAAACCGACCAGACCGTGAAACTCAACGCAATGGCCAGCTTGTTGACAAAAAGCCAGCCGACTGTGCCACGTAGTTCAGGCTGAAGAATCAACATCGGAATGCCGGCCTGAAGGGTTCCTGCCGGGCAGACGTATTTGCAAAACCACGGCTGGCCGATGCCGGAATTATTGACAAACAGCAACGGAAAAATGATCACCAGCAGGAAGAAAACTGCGTATTTCAGCCATGTCAGTGGCACAGGAATGGAAACTTTGCGCGACGGCAACTTATGCAGCAGCTCCTGAAAAAAACCAAAGGGACAGGCCCAGCCACAGATGAAACGCCCGAAGACTGCGCCCACCATGCCAATGGTGCCAAGAACAAAAAAACCGAAATAATACTGTCCGGTCTGGAGCGTGAAGCGGATGTTGAGCAATAGCTGCTGAAGGCTACCAATAGGACAGTAGGTGGTCGAGGCCGGACAGGAATAGCAATTCAGTCCTGGCGAGCAGATCACCTTCATTGGCCCTTGGTAGATGGTGCCCGTGAAAGGAAAGCCCCAGAAGCCGTTCAGGAGAAAAAACCAAACCGCCTGAACCCACTTGCGTGCAAGTCTCATAGTGTCTGCTTTACCCTATCCCGATGCAGCTGAGACAGATGGATTTGGCCTGCTCCAGCACCCGTTTCGGCTCGTTCACCGTCACCCCAATCAGCCAGAGCATGAGGAAGAACACGAGCAGGACGAAGGGGGTTTTTCGCAGAGTAATTTTTTTTCGCATCGCCGGTCGTCGCTCCTTGCCGAATTCAACAGACTGCCGCACAGCAAGTCCGTCTGAAAAACTGACGTAATGGTATAAAAACAGAATCACCGGCTGTCAAGGAATTTTCCCTGCCGGGCGGGAAAGGAGGCCGAATCCTGCTTTTTCCGCAAGCAATTCCGGCGCAGGAACGGTAAACTGAGGCGATCCCGCGCAGAGTGCGGCCTTGGATGCTTTCCCGAAATAAAGCGATCAGCAAATGCACACTACCGACATCCTCATTATCGGCAGCGGCGTGGCCGGACTGTCTTTCGCCCTGAAAGTCGCGCCGTTCGCCCGCGTCACTTTGCTCACCAAGAAAAAGCGCGCCGACACCGCCACTAACTTGGCCCAAGGCGGCGTGGCCGCCGTTCTTTCCACTGAAGACCGGCTGGAGGATCATATCAGCGATACGCTTATATCCGGCGACGGGCTGTGTCACGAGGATATTGTCCGCATCGTGGTTGAAGAAGGGCCGGAGCGGGTGCGCGAGCTGGTTACGCTGGGTGTGCATTTTCAGCAGGGCCAGCATGGCGAGGAATTTGATCTTGGCATGGAAGGTGGTCATTCGGCCCGGCGGGTGGCGCACGCCAAAGATTTGACTGGCCGCGAGATCGAGACCGCGCTGCTCGCGCAAGTCTATGCCAATCCTCAGATCGAGGTGCTGGAAGACCACATGGCGACTGACCTGCTGATTGCGTCCAAGGTCAATGGCCAAAAAGAAGGGCAAGACCGCTGCCTTGGCGCGTATGTTCTCTGTCGGAGCACTGGCGAGGTGGAAACCTGGCGGGCGAAAGTGACGGTGCTGTGCAGCGGCGGCTGCGGCAAGGTCTATCGCTACACCACCAACCCGGACATCGCTACCGGCGACGGCGTGGTCATGGCCTGGCGGGCAGGGGCGCAGGTGGCCAATCTGGAATTTGTCCAGTTCCATCCCACCTGCTTCTTCAACCGCGAGGCCAAGAACTTCCTCATCTCCGAAGCGGTGCGCGGCGAAGGCGGCATTCTCCGTAATCAGGAAGGCATCGCCTTCATGCGGCACTACGACAGCCGGGGCGATTTAGCCACACGGGACGCAGTCGCGCGCGGCATTGACGCAGAGATGAAGAAGAGCGGCGCAGACTGCGTGTATCTTGACATCACGCACAAAGGCCGAGAGTTCCTCCAACAGCGTTTTCCCAACATCTACGGTACCTGCCTGAAGTACGGCGTGGACATCAGCAGGCAGCCGATTCCGGTGGTGCCAGCGGCGCACTACATGTGCGGCGGGGTACAGGTGGACGAATGGGGATGCAGCTCAGTGGGCAATCTTTTGGCCTTGGGCGAGACCGCATGCACTGGTCTGCACGGCGCAAACCGTTTGGCGAGCAATTCGCTCTTGGAAGCGGTGGTGTTCGCTCATCGGGCCGCGCAGTGGGTGAAAAAACGCTGGTCGGAGCTGCAAGGGCAATCTCTGCCTAAAGTGCAGGCCTGGCGCACTGGCTTCGCACGTTCGATTGAAGAAAACGTGCTGATCAGCCACAACTGGGATCAGGTGCGGCAGCTAATGTGGGATTATGTCGGCATCGTCCGCAGCCAGAAACGGCTCCAGCTTGCTGCCCGGCAGCTCGCGCCCATCCTTGCCGAGACCACGGAGCATTTCCACGATTACCTGCTCACACCCGATTTGATCGAACTGCGCAACATCGTCCTCATCGCCGAGCTGATCATCCGCAGTGCCTCTTTGCGGCATGAATCGCGCGGGCTGCATTACATCACGGATTTTCCAGAGCGAGACGATGCGGGGTTTGGCAAAGACACGGTGATAGAGAAATAAAACATGACTACAAAAAAATGGCTACGATAATGACCGCTGATCGTTCTCGAAAAATTATTTCTTTTATTATTCCATTTACGCTGATATGCATTTCAACATTGTTTTATTATTATATCAATTCAAACATTAGAAATTTTCATGATTGGCCAAGCCTTAAATATACTTCAGGGGACAGCCAGACATATTTTAATGTCGGGCAATGGCTGATAGGTGAGAAGAGTTTTTCGGAAGTTAAACAGAGCGTTGCGATCAGGCCATTTTTCTATCCTTTATTTGTTGCAAGTCTTGAAAAAATACATCCATGGGCTATTATTATCTTTCAGTTTATTTTATGGGAAACGCAGATTCTGCTTGCGTATTTCTGTGGAACATTGATCAGTAAATCGCCAGCAGCATCTTTTATTTTCTCATTATTCTGCGCAACATTTCTGTCGCCGATAGGAATTTCACTACATGTTCTTTCTGAGACGCTCACGTCATTTTTACTTACGATATCGCTGTTGTTTTTAATCATTTACACAGAAAAACATAATAATAAATTTATTCTTATTCATATAGCTACGCTATCGTTATGCTCTGTCGTAAGACCAGTATATTTTTATCTATTTTTTCTTGATGCGTCGCTATGCTTTTTCTTTCTCAGTATGAATAAGGTTAAACTGTTAATTATATTAATTGTAATATCAACCCCTGTAATTTTTCAAATTTCAATAATGATGATCAAATTTAACATTAACAATGTATCATTTATCGACACGTTAGCTTTCAACGATTACTATCTCAGTAAAATTGAGCTGTATAAAAGAAAAATAGAAAAAAATGAAAACAGTGCAGCGCAAATACATGCCATCAGGAATGGCAGGAGAATGTGGCTTGGTGATGCAATTGATAAATATGGCTACAAAGAAGCAAGGTATTTTGTAAATAGAGAGCTTTGGAAAACGATAACTTTTTTTCCATACGATTCGTTTCGCCTGTTTCTTGACCTGATACTTGAAAACTCAAAACAACCATCTAATTTTCTTGCTTCAAAAAATTATATCACGGAAAGGCGATTTTTTTTCATAAGTTTAGCTCAGAGCGCAACATTACGAATGTTAAATTTATCATCATTGCTGCTGTCTTTGCTCATTTTCATCTCTCGGAAAAAGCAATATACAAATTCGTATTTTGTTAATATGTTTTTATTTTTGTCGATATACATGGTTTATATTTCTAATGGAGTGAGTTTCTGGCAGGGGGACCGTTTAATTGTTCCTGTATATTTCATAAGTGCAATATGGTTTTTCTATCAGATTAACATGGTTCGCAATATACTGCTGCCATGCAGGAAGCTTTGAGTAAAATCTACTATCCGTAACTATAAGATTAACATTATATTTAGAGAACTGTCATGTTGATGAGTGAGCCATTCATGGAACCAATTCTTAGAAAAATGAGAATCGGCATGGTCACGGACGAGGTAAGAAAAAATCCAAATTGCATACTTCTTGATGTCGGATGCGGTTTTAATCATAAATTTTTATCATCCGTTGAACCATATATTGCGCATGGAATCGGGGTTGATTTTAAAGTGGCAACAATGTCGCATGGAAAAATTCGCACTATCCAGACAACATTGAATAATATATTGCCATTTGAAAATGACTTCTTTGATATTGTGACGATGCTGGCTGTTCTTGAACACCTTGAAAAGCCTAAAGAGATAGTGTCAGAAATAGCGCGGGTGCTAAAAACAGGAGGATTATTCGTGTTGACGGTGCCGGGAAAGAGAGCTGAACCAATACTGAATTTTCTTGCTTTTAAATTGGGAATAATCAATAAAAAAGAAATAGCAGATCATAAGAAATATTATGATCTTTCTGATATAGAAGAAATTGTTAAAGATGTTCACAAGCTTGAGATAAAGAAGCATAAATATTTCCAATTCGGGATGAATAACTTTTGCATTATCAGAAAAAAATAATCATGAATTTATCTGAGATAAAGTTACGCAAGTTGTCAATCATTATTCCTGCTTACAATGAGGAGAAAACGCTGCGAACCGTTGTCGAGGCGGTTCAGGCAGTAAATATTTCGATCGATAATGAAATCATCCTGATTGATGATGCTTCAAAAGACGGCACGCGACAGATTATGGAGCATCTGCCGGGTAGCAATCTTGTTCGCGTCTATCACGAAAAAAATCAGGGCAAGGGTGCAGCCTTGCGCTCTGGCTTTGCCGCAGCGACAGGCGACATCATCCTCATTCAAGATGCGGATTTGGAATACGATCCGGCGGAATATCCCAAGCTGCTTCAGCCGATTTTGGATGGCAAGGCGGATGTTGTTTATGGCTCGCGCTTTGTCGGCTCCGAGGCGCACCGAGTGCTGTATTTCTGGCATATGATGGGTAACCGGCTTTTGACTTTGCTTTCCAATATGTGCACCAATTTGAATTTGACTGATATGGAGACCTGCTACAAAGTCTTCCGTCGGGAGATAATTCAGAACATCACAATTCGGGAAGACCGCTTTGGTTTTGAACCGGAAATTACAGCCAAGGTTGCCAAATCCGGTTGCCGGATTTATGAGGTCGGCATTTCATACAGCGGACGCACCTATGCTGAAGGTAAAAAAATCGGCATGAAAGACGGATTCCGCGCCTTGTACTGCATCATCAAATACCGTTTCTTTGCAAACTGAAGAATATGTTCATGAACACACCCTGCTTTCCAGTCCCCTTTGTCAAGATGAGCGGCACCGGCAATGACTTCATCCTCATTGACCACCGCAAGCCGCTGATAGAGCCTGAATCCATGTCCGCCTTTGCTGCCGCTGTCTGCCGCCGCAAGTTTTCGGTTGGAGCAGATGGTTTGATCTTGCTTGAACATTCAGAGCAGGCAGATTTCCGCTGGCGTTTTTTCAATGCTGACGGCTCGGTGGCAGAGATGTGCGGCAACGGAGCGCGCTGCGCAGCCCGTTTCGCTTTCATGCAGGGCATTGCTCCGGCAAATATGCGCTTTGAGACTTTGGCTGGCATCATCGAAGCGGAGGTTTCCGGCAGCGAGGTGGCGGTGAAGATGACCGAACCGCGTGACCTGCGCCTGCATCAGATGATCAGCGTGAACAATGCGCCGCTGGCCTTGCACAGCCTCAACACCGGCGTGCCTCATGCGGTGGTCTTTGTGGACAACATTGAGGAAACCGACGTGCACGGCTTAGGCAGGGCAATCCGCTATCACGAAGCCTTTCAACCAGCGGGCACCAATGTCAACTTCGTCCAGAAACGTGGCGATGCGTTCAAGGTGCGCACCTATGAACGCGGCGTGGAGGATGAGACCCTTGCCTGCGGCACTGGCTCTGCTGCCAGCGCGATTATTGCCGCCTTGCTTGGTCAAGCTGCCTCGCCCGTCGAAATCATCACCTCCGGCAACGACCGCCTGCTGATTTTGTTCGAGCTGGGCGAGGTTAAGGCTGGCGGAACAGGGCCGATTGTTTATAATGTTTTCCTCAAAGGCCCGGCCCGAATCATCTACGCGGGAGAACTGCGCAGCGAGGCATTGCTTTAATATCCAAGGAGAACGAGATGACAGCAGCACAGAGCATTCAAGGAGCCATCACCGCCATCGTCACCCCGATGCGGGACAGCAAGGTTGATGAGGAAAGCCTCGTCAATCTGATCAACTTCCAGATTGAGAGCGGCATTCACGGCCTCGTGCCCTGCGGCACCACCGGCGAGTCCGCCACCCTCAGCTTTGCCGAGCACAAGCGGGTGATCGAGCTGACCGTCAAGACTGTGGCGGGCCGGGTGCCGGTCATTGCTGGAACCGGAGCCAACAACACCATTGAGGCCATCGAGCTGACCGAGTCGGCCAAAGAGAGCGGCGCAGACGCGGTTTTGTCCGTGGTGCCCTATTACAACAAGCCGAGCCAGGAAGGGCTGTTGCGGCATTTCAAGGCCATCACAGAAGCGGTTGATATTCCGGTGGTGCTGTACAACGTGCCGGGCCGCACCGTCACCAACATGGCCCCGGCCACTGTCGCACGGCTGGCCGAGCTGCCCAATGTCATCGGCATCAAGGAGGCCTGCGGCTGCTTGAACCAGATTTCCGAGATCATTCGCATCTGCCCGAAAGACTTCATTGTGCTGTCCGGCGATGACTTCACCTCCATGCCCACGGTGCTGATTGGCGGCAAGGGGGTTATTTCAGTGGTCTCGAATGTGATGCCAAAAGCAATGTCCGAGCTGATGGAGGCATCTCTGCGCGGCGACTTAGCCAAGGCTAAAGAGATTCATTACAAGCTCTTCCCGCTCATGGGCACGATGTTCTGCTATCCCAGTCCGGCCCCGGCGAAGAAGGCTGTGCATCTGATTGGTAAGATTGCCTCGCCGGAACTGCGCCTGCCGATGACCGAGATGGACGAGGCTTCGTTGAACAAGCTGACTGCCGAGATGAAGGCATTAGGCCTGATTTGATTGATGCAAGGGGGGCGGTCGTTGGATCGCCCTTGCGTTGTTATAGGGCGAATGATGTGGACAACATGAACATTGAGAGCATCAGGTAATCAATGCCCACCCCGCAACTTTCCTCAAATCACCGCTACACTGTTGACGATTACCTCGCATGGAATGACGGGCAACGCTATGAGATTCTGCATGGTGATGCTCACGCCATGTCGCCTGCGCCAAGCTGGCAGCATCAAGTGATTTCCAGCAATTTAGAGTTTGAAATCAAATCCCATCTCCGGACAAGGAAGACGTGCCACGTTGTTTATGCACCAATAGATGTGTACTTATCGCATGACACCGTTGTCCAGCCAGACATCATTGTTGTCTGCGACCAGAAGAATATTGAGAAGAAAGGCTGTGTCGGCGCGCCTGATCTTGTTGTGGAGATTCTTTCGCCGTCAACGGAAAAGGCGGATTGGAAAGACAAATATATTCTTTATGAGCAGTCTGGCGTGCGTTAATATTGGATCGTCAATCCAGATGATGCGCTCGTGCATGTGTTCCGTTTGATGGATGGCAAATTCTTTCTGGACGGCACCTATTCGGCAGCAGACACCGTGAAGATAGCCATATTTGAAGATGTGGCGATTGATTTGAAGAATGTGTTTGAAGAAGGGTGATCTTCAGCGGTATGTAGTTTGCAGAGGGCGGAGCAAGCGGAAAAGTAATGCGGGATGCTCTTTTTATGGCTATCATGAAGCGGCATATTTTCTTTTCAACTCGATAAAGGAGGAAAAAAATGGCATCACATCCACAATCTGGACAAGCTGTAAGAGAATTATCCATACTGCTTATCATTGATTTCATGCGAGCAAATCCTTCGTGTCAGCCAAACGGTGGTGGCATGACACAAACAGACCTTTTCTCTCAGTGTGGTTTTGATTGGGGCGATCAACCAAGTTACCCTTCAACAAGTCAACAAATGTGGTTCTGTGCTCTTTTGAGAGTAATGCAACAGAATGGATTGATTCAACAGTTACCTGATAAAAAATGGAAAATGGTTTAAACGAGCTTCCATCGTTCCTTTCCTGTATCGCAAGCCGGATTTACAGTGCCCAGCTATAACCCCTCCCGCCACCTCCCCAAAAAACATCCAGAATAGTCCCACCAATACCATTCAGATAGTTTATCTAATACCATCCAGATGCTTTCCCGCCGCTATTTGATTGACAAAGCGCAGACTCAGCCGTGTTTTGATTTGATCAGGCAAAACTGTCTGCATCATCAAACCCTTAAATCCGAACGGAGGGCATCATGGGAACTGTGCAGCCTGACAATCAAGGTCAATAACTACGCCGCGCTCAGGACGATGATCCGCAACGACTACGACGGCAGGCTGGTGGATATTCTGGATTTACAGGTGTAGAATGGAGGGTTGAAGGGGATGGCGTTGGGGAGGGCTTGCTCTCCTCAACGGGGTTTAGTTGCAATTATAGAGCGGTATAATTCCTTGTTAGGTTGAAAAAATGAATGAAAAGGTACCATGTAAAAGATGTGGAGCTTTAATTTTACCAGATACGGCTCTGCTTACTAATGGACTTTGTAGGCCATGTGAAAGAGAGGATCCCGACCCACAAATAGTCTATAGAGATATTCCTTGTTGTTGTACGATCATTGACAGATCAACACCTTTGCAAGCTCAACTTGTCTTAGCTAAATATCAGTTAATATATTCGATAATCGGTCTACTGCTTGGTTTGGCTGCAATAGTTTGAGGAGTATATTTGCTTGTAAAGGGCATTACAGGATCTATGAATTGGAGCACCAAGTTTTTTGGAGCAAAATCTGATATAGTAAATGCTGCACCGGGTGCAGTATTATTTATTGTAGGATTATTCATGGTATTTGTCACTCGGTATAGATTCAAGCATATAAAAGCTAAATAGTGCTAATAAAATTAAAGTCTAACCTACTGCCTAACAACTTGCCGCAGCAACACTGTTTGCCCATGTTGCGCAGGCTGCATATCTTGATGGTTGCACAGCATGGCATCTACATCAATCAGAGGAAAGCACATGGTGACTGAAGCGCAACTAATCTTACTCCTCTGAATAGCAGTTATGTCACGATCAGCGCGCAAGAAAAAGAAGGGAGCAGGCATCAAGTCCGGCATGGCACCGGGCACGATGGTGTTCATCGGCGAGCAGAAGCGCGACAGAGCCCGCATTGATGTCATCCGTTACAGCGAGACTGAGCTGGACGAGCTGCGTGACGCGACCGTGCCGCAGTGCAGTGCCTTCGCCCATCAGCCCGGCATTGTCTGGCTGAATGTCAGCAGCATTCATGATGTTCAGCTCATCGGTGATCTGGGCAAATGCTTTGATCTGCATCCGATGACGATGGAGGACATTGTTAACAGCACCCAGCGTCCCAAGCTGGAGGAATTCCCCAAATATCTGTTCATCGTTCTCAAGATGATGACCTACAGCGAGGAGACAGGGGGCGTGGCCATCGAGCACGTTAGCCTTGTCCTCGGCAGACGCTGCGTCATCTCTTTTCTTGAGGATGAGGGCGATGTGTTCGATGCGGTACGTAGCCGCATCCGTACCGCATCAGGCCGCATCCGCTCCATGCAGGCAGATTATCTAGCGTATTCGCTGATGGACGCAGTGGTGGATCAGTATTTCCTGACGGTCGAGCGTATCGGTGACCGGATCGAGGAGATTGACGAGCAGATTCTCTCTGAACCACGGCCAGAGCATATTAGGGAAATCCATCATCTCAAGCGTGACATCCTCAATCTGCGCAGGGCGGTGTGGCCGTTCCGGGAAGAGGTCAGCGCGCTGGTGAAGAGCGAGTCCCCCCTGCTTCATGCCGAAAGCAGAGTCTTTTGGCGCGACCTCTACGACCACGCCATCCGCATCATTGACATGGTGGAGATTTACCGGGACATTCTCGGCGGAATGCACGATACCTACTTGTCCAGCATCAGCAACCGAATGAATGAAATCATGAAGATGCTAACCATCATCTCCACCATTTTCATTCCCCTGACCTTCATCGTCGGTGTCTATGGCATGAACTTTGAGAATATGCCGGAACTGAAGTGGCACTTTGGCTATTGCGGGGTCTGGGCGGTCATGCTGCTGATCGCCTGCGGCTTGTTTGTGTATTTCAAGCGCAAGAAGTGGTTGTGAGCCAGATCGTCGTGTTGACAGTTCCTGCCGCAGCACGGTATGCTGCCGTGCCGCGTCTGCGGTACATCCATTCTGCTGCAAGGTCAATGCCATGAAAACATTCGCCGTGATTCTCTGCGGCTGCGGCCACAGAGACGGCTCGGAAATCCACGAGGCGACCCTGACCCTCTGGGCCATTCACAAAAACGGGGCCAACTATCAGTGCTTTGCACCGGACATCAAACAGCATCACGTCCTCAATCACCTGACCGGTGAAGAGATGCCGGAGGCGCGCAATGTCCTCATTGAGGCAGCCCGCATCGCCCGTGGCAAGGTCAAGTACCTGTCTCTGTTCGAGGCGACCGACTTCGATGGTC
The DNA here is from genome assembly GCA_002413355.1 of Desulfobulbaceae bacterium UBA5173. Taxonomy (GTDB): domain Bacteria; phylum Desulfobacterota; class Desulfobulbia; order Desulfobulbales; family Desulfobulbaceae; genus Electronema. Next base: position 11,499 of record DHWV01000075.1, read on the forward strand.
TGGTCATTCCCGGTGGAGTTGGCGTAGCTAAGAACCTCTGCACCTACGCCTTTGACGGAGCGGACTGCACAGTCAATCACGATGTGGCGCGGGCTGTCCGAGCCATGCGTCATGCAGGGAAGCCTATCGGTGCGCTCTGCATCGCCCCTGTCATCCTCGCCAAAGTTCTGGGCAAAGTAACGGTGACTGCCGGGCAGGACACGGACACGGCGGCGGACATCAGGGCAATGGGCGGCAGCCATGCGCCCACGCTGCACGGCGAGATTGTTATTGACCAGATAAACAAGATCGTGACCACGCCCTGTTACATGCTGGATTCCAGAGTGGATCAAATCGGCGAAGGCGCGGACAAACTGATCAACGCCATGCTGAAGATGATGCCAGCCCCAGCGTGTGAGGCGAGAACATGAGCGCAGCCGTCTCTGTGTCTGACATCTTCACCTGCGCCCGTTGCGGCTACTGCTGCCAAGGGGAAACAACGGTCTCGCTGGATCAGGACGATCAGGCGCGGATGCTGGCCAAGCTCGGCCTGTCTGCGCAGGAGGCGGAGAGGCAATGCTGGCGCGTGACCAACGGCGTGGTGCAGATGCAGATCGTTGACCACCACTGCATCTTTTACAGCCCTGAGCAGGGCTGCACCGTACATGAGGGCCGCCCGTGGCGTTGCGGCCAGTGGCCCCTGCATCCCAGCATCCTGACCGATGAAAACAACTTCCGCACCATCCGCGAGTCCTGCCCCGGCATCAATCAGGACTTGAGCTGGGAACAGTTCTGCGCGGTGCTTAGGCAGCTACTGGCGCATGACGGACGGCTGCTGTGCTGACCCGCCAAGGCTGACGGTGAGCAGACGAGGAAAACGATATGAGCCGGACAGCACTTGCCTTCATGAGCTATGTGAATGTGGACGACCAGCACGAGAGCGGGCGGCTGACCCAGCTTCGCGAACGTCTAAGCGGCGAGGTGCGGATGCAGACCGGTGCGCCGTTCGACATCTTCCAAGACCGCAAGGATATTGCTTGGGGCCAGCAATGGCAGGAGCGCATCAATCAGTCGCTTGATGCCGTCACCTTCCTCATTCCAATCATCACGCCTGCCTTTTTCCGCAGCGATGCCTGCCGGGATGAGCTGGAGCGGTTCTTAAAGCGGGAAGAGGAGCTGGGCCGGGGTGATCTTATTCTGCCGATCTATTATGTGAGCTGTCCTGCGCTGCAAGACAAAGCCAAGCGGGAACACGACAAGCTGGCGCAGGTTATCGCGAAGCGGCAGTATGCGGACTGGCGGGACTTGCGCTTTGAGGAATTCACCTTGCCGCCGGTGCGTAAGGCTCTTGCGAAGATGGCGGAGCAGATTGTTGCGGCGTTAGAGCGAAAGCAGAAGGAGTCCACCCGCCAGCAGCCTGAGAAGGAGAGCAAGAAAGCTGCCAGCCAGGACAACACGTTCCAATCAGGCGGCGGCACACAAAGCATTGCGCAGGGCACAAACGCAATCGGAACGCAGATCAACTATGGGGTACCGATAGAATTCGTTGCACAGTTACTCCAGGAGAAGCAAAAGAAAGAGTTGCAACCTGTGCCAACGGTGAAGACAGAGCCGCCAACTGTAATTGTGGAACAACGCAACCAAGGCGACTATGCAACGATTACCGAGGCACTCAAAGCCGTTAAAGCAGGCACGCGAATTCTTGTTCGGCCAGGCGTGTATAAAGAAAGCATCGTGATTGATAAACCGGTTGAGATCATAGGCGACGGCGAGCGAAACGATATTGTGATTGAGGCCTTCGATGACTTTACTATTCTGTTTGAAGCCAATAATGGAAAAATTGCAAACCTAACTATTCGTCAAACTGGTAATCTTAGATACCGAGCTGTCGAGATCAACCAAGGTAGACTTGATCTGGAGGACTGCGATATTTCAAGTTTGAGTGGGAATTGCGTATCAATTGGCTCAGACACAGACCCACGCCTCCGCCGTAACCATATTCATAACGGGGTTCCCGAGGGAGTCATTGTTTGGAATCGTGGCAAGGGGACACTGGAGGACAATGAGATTTTCACCAATGAGATGGCAGGGGTACTGATATGGACAGGTGGCAGTCCAACCATGTCTCATAATCGTATCTTTCAGAACGGCCAGACAGGTATTCGGATTATGGAAGGCGGAGGAGGCATATTTGAAAACAATGATCTTCGCGGCAACGCCAAGGGAGCATGGGAGATTTCCCCGGACTGCGAAGCAAACGTGCAGCGGCGCGGCAACAAAGAGTAGATGCAGCTCGCCAATCGCCCTGCGGCCCCGTTCGGTCGTTCAGCGGGCAGTCGGCATTGGGGAGACACCATAGTATCTCCCCAAGAGACACTATGGTGTCTCCCACCGAGTGACCAGGGTGTCTCTGGTGGAGTGACCGTAGTGTCTCCGAAAGAGGCTGCTGGCTGGCTGTGAAGCGCAGAATGCGGGAGGGCATGTTCGCGGCCGGTTGTTCCTCTGTCCGGTTTTGTGTACAATGCAGCAGCCAGCCAACATCGAGACAGGAAAACGCATTGCAAACTACGCCGCCACTATTGAACTGGATAACATTATGGAATTTGAAACCGTGATCGGGCTGGAAGTTCATGCCCAGATGAAGACCAAGAGCAAGATATTCTGCGGCTGCTCGACCGAATTCGGCGCGCCGCCCAACACCCAGACCTGCCCGGTCTGCCTCGGAATGCCGGGTTCTCTGCCGGTGCTGAACCGGCAGGTGGTGGAGAACGGCATCAAGCTGGCCTTGGCGGTTGACGCGCAGATCAACCGGGAGAACCGTTTCGCCCGCAAGAACTACTTTTATCCTGACCTGCCCAAGGGCTATCAGATTTCCCAGTTTGAGCTGCCCATTGCCGAGCAGGGCCGCTTGGAAATCGAGGTCAACGGCGCGAAAAAGACCATCGGCATCACCCGCGCCCACATGGAGGAGGACGCTGGCAAGCTGATCCACGACGAGCGCGAGCCGAAGAGCTACGTTGACCTCAACCGCACCGGCACTCCGCTGCTGGAGATCGTCAGCGAGCCGGATTTACGCTCGCCGGAAGAGGCGGCGGCGTATCTCAAGCAGCTGCACGCCATTGTCCGCTGCTTGGACATCTGCGACGGCAACATGCAGG
>DHWV01000075.1:14876-43966 GCA_002413355.1 Desulfobulbaceae bacterium UBA5173
TGCGACGGCAACATGCAGGAGGGCAGCTTCCGCTGCGATGCCAATATTTCGCTGCGGCCCAGAGGCCAAGAGAAGCTCGGCACCCGCACTGAGCTGAAGAACATGAACTCCTTCCGCAATGTGCAGATGGCACTCGAATATGAGGAACGGCGACAGCGGGACATTCTCCTTGATGGCGGCAGTATCACTCAGGCTACCTTGCTCTGGAACCCGGACACAGGCCGCACTGAGGCCATGCGCGGCAAGGAGGAGGCGCACGATTATCGCTACTTCCCTGATCCTGATTTAGTGCCGGTGTTGATTGACGAGGCGTGGATAGAGCAGATGCGGCAGAGCCTACCAGAACTACCCAAGCAACGGCGGCTGCGCTTTATGGAACAGCTCGGCATTGCGGAAGAGGCAGCAGCCATCCTTACTTCCTCCCGTGAGCTGGCCGACTTCTTCGAGCAGGTCTGCGCGGGCTTTAGTAATCCGAAGAAGGTGGGCAACTTCATCACCACTGAGCTGCTGCGGGAATATAGCCCAGAGCAGTTTAGCGACTGCAAGGTGACGGCCAAGCAGTTAGCTACCCTTCTGAAAATGGAAGAGCACGGCACCATCTCCGGCAAAATCGCCAAAACTGTCTTTGCCGAAATGCTGGCCAGCGGCGCAGACCCGGAGCAGATCGTCCAAGAGAAAGGTTTGGTGCAGATGAGCGACGAGGGCGAGCTGCTTGCCGCCGTCCGCGATGTGCTTGCCGCCAACCCGGAGCAAGTGCAGCAGTTTCGCGAGGGCAAGACGAAGGTTATGGGATTCTTAGTTGGCCAACTGATGAAGCAGACCAAAGGCAAGGCCAATCCGCAACTGGCGAACAAGCTGCTGCTGGAGGAGCTGGGGTAAGCACGTAAAAAAGGGCAGCTGCAAGGGCTGCCCTCGTCATCTCGCCGCATATGAACGCATCATCTCCATCCGGCGACTTTTTCGCACAGCTTTTGATAGGTGTTCATGCGATGATCCTCTATGCCATCTATCTGAAACTCAAGGAATCGTTCCATCCCTCCTTCCATCCTGTCCCAGAATTTCCCCCAGAATGACATGCTGTCATTGCGGTGCAACTCGCCTTTCGAGGAAAAATAGAGCAAGTTGCCGAGGTGATCGCAGTATCCTGACAGACGTGTCGGCACTCTGGTGACAATATCGTTGTTATTGACCACGCAATACGTTCTGTCTTTCAATTGCGCCTCATAGTGGTTCGCAAATTCCGCATCTCCCACCCGTGGTGCTCCAAACGCATACACTCCATTCACATCTTGCTGCTGTTCTATCTGAGTGGCAGCAGCGGCAAGTACAGCCAATGCGCCGCCCAAGCTGTGGCCAGTGAACCAGACTGATTGGCCGTTCTGCCGTATCTCAATGATCTTGGCAAAGATTTGCGGGAAAATATCTGTCAAAGCATCGCAAAACCCATGATGGATGCAACAGAACGGGTTTCCTGTCGGCCACAGGGTTTTCATAGCCTGAGCATCCGTTATCCAGTCTTTGATTTTGCTGCGTTCACTTCCTCGGAAGGAAATAATGATTTTTTCGCTGTCGCAGGCGACAAAGCATTGCGTGTCTGTCGTGTTCTTTGAAAACAAAAACAGTCTATCTCTGCTGAAATTGAAACCAAGGCTTTTGAGTCCAATTTCAATTTCACTGTCTGAGAGATAGGCAAGGTTTGCGCAATGCGCCAGATACGCCAGATTGCTGGGGCTGAACGAGGTTGCTTTCGCTTCAAATCGATTCATTTTCATCTCCGTTGTGCATTATATGCTGTAAAGTTGATCTGATCATTGCATGATCGTAAAAATAACAGTCAATGGATGGCACGTCAAGACTATTTTGCAGGGTAACTATATTTATTCATTTTGATTTATCATCATATTTGACCGCAAAGTTCCTTTTTTTGACGCATCAGGCCCTTGTTCCTGATTGCAATCCCCGCTATGCTCCCATTCTGCGGCTGACCATATCCATCTGACAGCCGCTCGACCTGTTGTTGAAGCATCAATCATCGTTCTGGGAGGAAGAGGATGAATGCGGCGGCAGTTTATTCATGCGGATGCGGGCAGTCTTCTGCGGCGGGGCAGTGTCTCAACGCACTGCAAGGGGCAGGAGTCAGAGTCGAAAATCAGGAGGAGAAGCGGGCGCGGCATTCCGTTCTGCTCTTTGACGAGCCAAGCGAGGAGGTCTGCTGCCTTCTGCGCGAAATGTGCGGCAGCGGAAAGAGCCGGGTGCTTGCAGTTGGCTTGTCCGGTGCGCTACGGGCTGGAGAGACAGACAGCCTGCTCTCCATAGGGGCGGCGGATGTACTCATCTGGAAAGACAGCGAGCAAAACGCCTTGGCCGGACGGATCAAGGCCATGCTTGACCGTTGGGCAACGGTGGACGCGCTGCTTGATTCCGGCTGGCTCCAGCGGCAGATGGTTGGCGGCAGTAGCTGCTGGCGGGCCAAGCTGCGGGAGCTGGTTGAGGCCGGACGCTTCACTGATTTTCCGGTGCTACTGACCGGCGAGAGCGGCACCGGCAAGGAGCTGGCCGCCCGGCTGATTCACGAGCTGGATCAGCGGCCAAAAAAGAAGGCGTTCGTGGTGGTGGACTGCACGACGCTCACGCCGGAGCTAGCGGGCAGCGAGCTGTTCGGCCATGAGAAAGGAGCCTTCACCGGCGCGGCAGGACAGCGGGAAGGCGCGTTCGCCTTGGCGGACAAGGGCACCTTGTTTCTTGATGAGATCGGCGAGCTGCCGTTGCCGCTTCAGGCCCAGCTGCTGCGCGCGCTTCAGGAGCATTCGTACAAGCGCGTGGGCGGCAATACCTGGCAGCAGAGTGAATTCCGCCTGATCTGCGCCACCAACCGTAACTTGGAGGAGGAGGTGCGGCAGGGTCGCTTCCGGGCCGACCTCTATTACCGCATCGCCGGGCTGACCTGCGCTCTGCCGCCGCTGCGGGAGCGCACTGAGGACATCCTACCCTTGGTGCGGCATTTCATCCGCGAGCTGCGGCCAAACGAGGATGCGCCGGAGCTGGACGAGGCGGTGCAGGCGTATTTCCTCTGCCACGATTACCCCGGCAATGTCCGCGAGCTGAAGCAGCGGGTCATGCGCCTGCTGCACCGCTACGCAGGCGGCGGTCTTCTCAGCATCGGCTGCATTCCGCCGAATGAGCGGTTAGCTGGCCATGACCGCCTGAGATCGGGCGAGATTGAGCAAATCATCCGCCGCGCTCTGGCCACAGGCCGGGGGCTGAAGGAAATCGGGCAGACGGCGGAGGATATGGCGGTGCGGATCGCCGTGGAGGATGCTGGGGGCAGTCTCCAACGGGCGGCGCAGGCGCTGGGCATCACAGACCGTGCTTTGCAGCTGCGCCGCGCCAAGGAAAGGCAGATCAGAGCCGCTGGCCTCATGCCGCCTGCCCGATCAATCGAAGCAGGTTGCCGCTGAGAATAAGGGCCTCGTCTTCAGGCGGCAGACCCAACGCATAAACCTTGGCCAATTCCACACCCGGATGCAGCCAAGGGCCGTCGGAGCCGAAGAGGATTTTTTCGGCTCCGGCCCGCCGCGCCGCTTCTGCCAGCAGGTCAAAGCGGCGCACCCCGGCGGTGTCAGTGTGGATGTTCGGATGGCGAGCCAGGTGATCAATCAAAGCCACTTGCGCCCGCCAGTCGTCGCCGAAACTGCCCAGATGCGGGATGATAAAAGCACGTCCGGGTATTCCTCAGCCAGCAGCTCGCAGACCGCAACCTCGCCGGTCACGTCATACAGCACCGGCAGCGAAAAGGCGCGGGCCGCCTCGCAGATTTCCCGGCTGATCGGCGCGTCATGCCGGTGCGCCTTGATGCCGACAAAACCGAATTCTTCCACTGCCTGCCGCACCATCTCCATGATCCGGCCCTTGTCCCGCGCTGCATGAACAAAGGCGAAGCCGAAGAAACGGTCTGGTTTGGCAGCAATGATGCGGGCCACCTCGCGGTTGGCGGCGGCATAGTCGGAGGTCAGCACCGAGAACAGGACGGTGCGGCTGATGCCCGCCTTGGCCGCCCGGCGCAAGTAGCTGTGCAGCGGCGCGGCAGTGTCCCAAGGTCCGGTGAAGCCGTCGCCTTTTCCGGCGTGGCAGTGGCAGTCGATAACTGTGTTTGAAACCATTAATGAGGCTGCTCAGACAGTATCAGTTTCTTCTGCTCCTTCAAGTTAAGTCCATATATTTTTGCGCCAGATCCTAGAAAACACCAAACTGAATAGGTGCTTGTCGGGTTGCTTTTCCCATATCCATTGATTTTAAGATTGAATTCATGAGTCCCGGCTCCTGTCCATTCTTCAGAGATGCTGGCAAGAGGCGGACCTCCTGCGCCGGGATAACTGTATGCAGAGCATTTTGTTGTCTGCTTCAATGAATGTTCAATATTCACTGAAATAATCGCACCGTATGACTCCTCCGTTGTTCTGGACAGAGGACATGTGACATAATGTCCTTCCGGGGCAGCATTAACAATTGCCCATTGAGTGTGATGAAACGACTTCTCATCACCGCCCGCATACGCAGTGCAGATGCCGCCATGATGACTGACCGCTTGTGCAGGCTGACTGAGGCTGACAATCCCGAAAGCCAGCATTATGCCTATTCTCTTGCTGCTCATGATAAAAACCTCATTTATTTTGGAGTTGTTTTTTTCACAGCACTGCTGCCGTGGTGTTGCTTGGCTCACCTTCGCCCGCCTTATTGATCGCGACCACGCGGTATTCCCATTCCTTGCCGCGTTCCTGGTTATTGAGCGTCGCTTCGGTCGCCAGCGAGGTTCCGGCCACTTCCCAAGAACCTGAAGGCAACTTCCGCCGCTCAATCCGGTAGAAGGTAGGTACGCCGCCTTCCGCAGGGGCTTTCCAATCCAAACGCAGCCAACCTTGGCCCTGCTTAGGTGCCTCCAGCAGGCGCGGCTGGCCCGGTGTTTCTAAGGGGCTTGGCTCCGCCTTGCCGCTCCAGCCCAGCGTGGCCAGCTTGGCACTGTTGCCCTGTACAGTGTTTTCTGCATAGCGCAGCACTGATCTCATAGCGATGGTCAGTTCCTCCAAAGCAGCATGTTTGGTCTCCGTGGCCTGTTGCGCCTCAGCTTGGGCCACAACCTGCGCATTGTCCGAGCTGACGAAGGTGTCCAGCAGTGCCTGTAAATCCGCTGGCATGACCGGAGGATTTGGAAAATAGGTGTTTCCGTCTCCGCTCAGGCCGTTGATGATGCTTTGCGCCAGTGCCTTGATCTCCGCTTCCGGTCGGGGAAAATTTGCCATGATGCGTTCCTCCTGTGTGGTTTGGGTTGATTCCTCTGTGTTTACTTCGAGCTGACTCGCCGCGTGTGCGGCTGAACATGGAATTACTCCATTACAAAACTTCAACCGACAAAGAAAAATAATTCTGAGGTGTTATATCATCTGCCTCCCAAGCCCGGTGCAAAACTGCCTCGATGATTGCCAAGCCAGGCACCTGCATTACAAAGCGCAGGCAGCGCATCCCGCCTGCGCCTGTTGCATCGAATGCCACAACGAAATCATCACCAGTCTGCGCTATGTTGTCTGTGGTATGAAACTCCCACCTGTACCCTGTGGTTGGGTTTTCCGGCAGCCGAACGATCAATACATCCCCAGTTGTTGCGGAGATCAGCCCACCATTTTGCGCTTCAGTCACTATGATTTCTTTCATGGCATTCACCGTTGTCACCAGACGTATATTTCGCGGATTCTGTCGCCATCCTCGCGATAGCTACAGTTTGTTTGCGCCTGCTTTGCGTGCGCCGCCAGAATGCTCAAGGCGACCACTGCGCTGTCGGAATTATCAGCGAGCTTCTTCCAGCCGACATCAGCAAGGTACACCCAGGAATTCCGGTTTTGATTGATCGTCCACAGCCCGACAACGCGCTTGTTGTCCCAGGCCGTGATGCCGCCTGCGGTCGCCTTTGACGACGGTGTCAATGTTGGGACGGCAGTTCCCGCTCCCCCGGCGGTCATCGTATGCGCGGTGTGTCCAGATGGGGGATTCACGGTAGGTTTGGTTTCGCTCATGGCATTTTCTCCGGTTGATGTTTTGGTTTCACGCGTCGGTTCCAAAGTTGGCCGTTCTTCTCCTGCGGAAGAAGAACCTTCGGCTGCACCGCGCTTTTTCTTTTGGCATCCGCAATCACTCATCACAGCCTCCATTAAAACACGTAGACTTGTTTAATCACACCGTCTTCCTGGTAGGCGTTGACTTGGCCCTTGGTGAGCTTGGCACTGGCAAGACAGGTCAGTATATCAATGAAGATATTGTCGTTGTCGAATGCAATCCGCCGCCAGCCTATATTGCCGCCGTCCGCCTCAACTAAGTAAACCCAGGCGTTGCGATCCTGATCAATCGTCCAGAGACCGATGACACGCACGTTGTTCAGCCAGCCGGTTTCGACAATGCCGTCAACCGCCCACATTGTCGCGTCGATACCGCTTTCACCGTAGGCGATGTGGAAGAAGCCGTTGTCGCCCCACAGCTCCCCCCAGCTGTTCTTGCATATCCAGTAGCCGCCTTCATCGTTGTAGCCAACGCACACGACGCAATGGCCGCCCGCAACTTTATCACTCACGTGCCGATATACGCCGCTGCGATACGAGAAAAAGTCATTGTAGACTGTGAATGCGCAGGACAGAGGGCCTCGCGTGGCGAGCCATTCCTTCATTGCCGCTACTGAGGTGATTTCGTGCCAGCCGGTGATCTTGGTACGCCGGTTCTGCCAATCAGCACAAAGATTGCAGTCTTGATCTCCTGGCGTATAGGGAAAACAGGCTTCGTCAACAACGCCATCCGTCTTGAAGGCATCGAGTCCTCTGTCGCACCACCAGCCGGTGGAACAGTTCATTCCTTGGGCCTTGGCAATACAATAGAACAATTGCGCTTCGGAAAGATCGACCGCCAAATTCGGATTGCCCCGCTGGCGACGGAAGGTGCCCTCAACGGCCGCCGCGCTGCCGAATGCCACGCAGGAGCCGCAACCACGCTGATCCTTGACCGGCGTAATGAAATTCTGGCCATTGAGATTGCGCAGGTCAAGGGCTGAGGGAGCGGTACTGATTGCGGTGGCAGCCCGGATACCCCGGTTGACTGCCGCCAGTTTTTCACGCTTCTCAAGCGATTCCCCTGCTGGCGGGACTGCACCGAGGCGGAACAGTTTTTCTTCATGAGACAGCTCGGACACGCTGGTGACACCTGCCGTCCACGTCGCGCCAGCTTCGTTGATTGCCGTCGTGAGAGCGGCAACGCTCATTCGTTCTAATGCCATGATAATTCCTCGTAAGATACGTTAAATTGAAACATAAATATACATTATGGCTGATTGTCAATCCCGTAGTCACCATGAATTCTGCGGGATGCTCCGCTGATCAACGGAAATTAACCGATCGCTGGCTCCTTGTTATCTTGTTATTGCTTTTCAGCAGAAGATAAAGACATCCTGCTGACACGTGGCCCGCAACGCCTCCTCAGTGTCCGGCCCCACCAATCCCGTCACAGGCATCCCCTTCCGCTCTTGGAACATTCTTCGACAGCATCGGCACCTGGCCAGCTCTTCTCCCGCCCGTCCTGCGGATTCCTCTCGTTCCTCTTGAACGAACAACTTCCTCCTCCATCTCCCCCTCGCCGGTCAGCACATCATATTCAGCATCCATAATCTCTAAATTCTCAAAAGGCTCCGGTGTATAGGCCAGCAGCTTTTTCATGATGATCTATCCTTTTTTTGAATTGCTTGCAATTTCTGCTAATAAATTCGCCGCCTGCTCGATCTCCCACGGCTCATGCGTCGCCGTGATCAGGAAACTGAGCTGCGCAGGAAGGTTTCTTCGCGTCTGATGCAGCACCGCCCGGAAGCTTTCCGCCTCCAGCCGGGCATGAACTGCCTCTGCATCGGCGATGAGCAAAGTCTGCACTGGAAACAGGCCGCCCTGCGCGGTGAGGCCAAATTCTGCCAGCAGCGAGCGGAACTGCCGCACCCGCTGCGCCAGCCGGTGCCGGAGCCGTGCGCATCAGGCCAGGCGCATATTTGGCAACCACAGAAGCCACAGCCTTTTGCGCCACCGCAGTCGGATTGGTATTCGGAGCAGTCGTGGCAAGAGCTTTCTTTGCTGCCTCGCCGCAGATACGGACGAAGTTCTTTGCGCCTTCAAATTCTCGGTCTTCGGCCTCCAGCATTTCCATCTCCAAGGCATTGGCCGCAACCCGTGCCAGCCCGCCACCGATTTTTGCACCCAGCGGCCCAAAGAAACCGCCAGCTACAGTGCCAGCCAGCGGCAGTGCCTTCTTGGCCAAGCCCTTGAGAGTACCACCAATAGCCCGCCCGATAGAGGAATTCGCAAACTGTTTGATGCCACCTCCCACCTTCTTGATCAGCTTGCCTAAGAACCGATCCAGTTCAGCCTCTGAGCTGACTTCCAGTAGCTCTCCTGCCAGCTCCATTAACTCAGCCTCACCAAAGACTTCACCTTCACCATGCTCGTGTTGCTCAAACAAAAAACCTTCCGATTCAAACTCTGGCTGTTCATGCTGCTCAAACAGGAAATTCTCGGCTTCAACCTCCGGGCTGTGCTCCATAAACATGCTCTCGTGATTACTCATGCTAATCGCTCCTTTTAAGGGTGAAATTAAGTGGAGAAACTTTCTGCATTAAATATGCAAACGCCATGCCAAAGGCGAAATCCTCCTAACCGCCTGTTTTATCGGAGTACGCCTGAGCGACGTGGCGAAGTGTGCTTCGTCTGCATTAAGCTGAAGGCGGTTTCAGGCGAAGCACACTTCGGGCAAGTCTTTCACCGGATTGCCGGGCATTAGCTGTTGACAGAAGAATCTTTTCTGCGGTAAATGATGGAGGCATGAACCGCCGCCTCGCTGTAGCCTTTCCGCAGCCTAAGCCTTGACCGCGATCCGCCTATGACCGCCGCTGACAACGCCAAGATTCTTTTCCTTGGTTCCAACGTCAAAATCACCAACCTGCCAATGAAGGAGGTTAGTCTGCTTGAGGAAGGCAGCCTGCCCGCCTATGGCTATAATCCAGGCGACAACATTGTCCTTTTAGCCGGGCCGGTGACGATAGAACGGGGGCGGCTTGAGCAGTGCCTGACGTGGCTGTCCGCTTATCTGGTCGGTTCTGAGTTGACCCCAAAGATCAACACCCTGTCTTACGGCACCGAACGGCAGGTGTATCAGATGTTCCGCAAGCGGCGGAGCAGCAAGGACAGCAGGCATGAGGGCTGGTTCATGGTCAAGCAGCTTCTGCCCTCAGAGGAGCGCGGCGACGGCTCCCAGCCCTTCAGTTTGAGTGCGCATGAATACGCCATCGCCGGCGGCAACACAGGCATGGTGCTGATTGATGACTCTGGGATGCCGCCGCAGATCTGCGATGAAATGAGCGAGCTGAACCCCGGCATGTGGTGCATCGCCATAGGGATTTCCGTGGCCCACTGGCAGCATTGGGCTAGTTTGCTCGGCGACCGTTTCACCCTGTTCTGTCGCCTTTCTGACTTGGAAACCACTCGGATGGAGATGGACTCCTCGGTCAACTGGGAAACCATCGTCGCCATGTGTCTGCGCTCGCTGCGCACGCCGGAAGTCGGCCTCTGGGACGGCGAGCGGCACCGTTTCACCTGCCGGATCATCATTGAGATGTTTCCGCACGCCATTCTCTATGTCGGCCCGGACGCGGTCTATTTCCGCTACCGCAAAGGCAGCCTGCCGGAAAAAAGCTCCTCGCGCAAGCGCGGCTCTGTGCCTTGCTACGACACAATGGTCACAGCCATGCTGACATTGAAAGCCCTGCGCTTCAAGGGGTTAGATTTTTCCCGCCAGTCGTTCTATGATTTTTCCAAGCAGGTGCTGTGCAACTGGAAGCGGCTGGATGAGCATGGCTATCATTTTGATGAAGGGTTGCGGCTGCCCACCTTTGACTGCTCTTCGGCTTGCCTGAGCGGTCTGCCCTGCTCCTGCGCGGACAGCATGGAGATTGACCCAACCTTTATCGAGCTGCCTTATTTCACCCCGGAATTCGATGAAGCCTTGGAGCTGGCCGCAGATCAAGTCTGGGGCGAAAAAAAGAAAAAAGCTTTGCGCTCCTTCTTCCGCCATCAGTACGTCTATCCGTATCCGACCGACGAGGCCAAACAGCGGCTCGGCTATGTGGATATCATCATGTCCGTGCTGCACTGCCTGAAGGAGGAAGTGAATCGGGGTACCGGCTTTGACAGCCTGCCGATTTTCAAGCTCGGCCATCTCCGCACTACCGATCCGGCTGAAATTGATCCGGTGCTGACGCTGCATCAGGTCATGGATTCCTACGTCTCCAAAGAGGCGGTGCTGCGTCCGCTCTGCATCGGCGTGTTCGGTCCGCCTGGTTCGGGCAAATCCTTTGCGGTCAAGCAGGTGGCCAGCGAAATCGCCCGGTATTACGACAGCAGCCCTTTTGTCTTTTTTGAATTCAACCTGACTCAGTTTGCCAGCCCGGAGGAAATCAACGCCGCCATTGACCCAATCCGGGCTTCAGTGGCGCAGGGCAAAGTGCCCATTGCTTTCTGGGATGAGTTTGACTGCCGTTACGATGGCCACGAATTCGGCTATCTCCGCTATTTTTTACCGGCAATGCAGGACGGCGTGACCTACGTTCAAGGCATCCCGTATCACATCGGTCGGGCGATTTTCGTCTTCGCAGGCGGGGTCAAGGCAAGTTGGGAGGGCATGGAGCGGCTGCTCACGCCCAAAAAACCGAAAGATCTTCAGATAGCCAAAACGCTAAAGATACCTGACTTTATGAGCCGCCTGCGGGTGGTCTTGGATATTGACGGCATCGAGGTGCCGGAATATCTGCTCAAAGAGTCTGCCACCGAGGAAGAGCTGGAGGAGCTGCGCCGGATTCTCCTCAAACGGGCCTTCATCATCGCCCATCAGATGCAGACCCATTGGAAAACTGCGGCCCGCAAGACTTCCGGCCTGCTCCTTCGCCTGCTGCTCGCTGACTACAAGTTTGGCGCACGCTCAATTGAGGCCGTGATTGAAGCCAGCCGGGCCGCTGACCGTCTTGTCTATGGCCTGCCGGAATTGATCGCCCCATCCGCCGCCCGTATTCATGCCGACTGGAGGGTTGATTTGGAGCGGAAGATTGACCAGTTCCGCAAATCTAAAGGCCTGCGGGCGGTCTGGTAGACGGAAAAAAGGCTATCCTCCCTCTTGACAGCAGTTGCGGCGGACTGGTCAAATGTGGTATGCAGCATTGCTGCCACGCTGGCGGGATGCTGCTGTCCGCTGTGCTGAAGCCTGCGGCAGCTATTCCTGTTCAGAAACATGGAAGCCAGAGCGCACCTCATTCCCTCACATCCGCTGTCCTTGCCCTGCGCTGCCCTGCTTGCCGCTGTGTTGGGCCTGTATTTGATCAGCCTACACAACTACCTCCTTTTCCACACCCTCACTGAGGTCTTTAGCACAACCGTCTCCTGCGCGATTTTTATCTTTGCTTGGCATACCCGGCAGATGCAGCGCAACCAATGTTTCCTTTTTCTCGGCATCGCCTGTCTGTTCTCTGGATTTTTGGATTTGCTCCACAGTTTGAGCTACCCGAAGATGGACATTTTTCCGCAGGCGGTCAACGACAATATTTCCTCTCAGCTTTGGATATCGGCTCGATATATCGAAAGCGTTTCCCTGCTGGCCGCCTTTCTTTTTTTTCGTCGCACAGTGCAGCCTTACAAGATGCTGGCTCTTTATCTGGTTGGCACCTTCATTCTGCTGACTGCAATTTTTATCTGGCCAGTTTTTCCTCTCTGCTATGATGGACATGCTGGATTGACATTGTTCAAAAAAAGCAGCGAATACATCATTTCCTTTCTTTTTTTCTGCGCGCTGGCCCTGCTACAAAAAAATAGCCGCCGCTTTGATCTTGAAATTCTCCGCCTGATGCAGGCAGCAATTCTTTTTGCCATTGCCGCCGAGCTGTCGTTCACCTTTTATGATGACAGCCACGACTTGATCAACTTTTTCGGTCACTGCTTCCGCATTTTCTCCTTTTACTCCATTTACCGGGCAGTGATTGAAACCGGTCTGACGCAGCCTCTCAGCACGCTGTTCCGCGAGCTGAATACCCATAAAACCGAGCTGGAGCAGAAAGTACGGGAGCGCACCGCCGCCTTGCAGGAAAGCCGCGATATCTTGGAAGCGGAGATGGCCGAGCGGCTGCGGACGGAAAAAGAGCTACTCTGGGAACTGGCGGTCAACCGGACGCTGGCCCAGGTTGCTGACACACTGATTTCCCGTTCCCTGCCCATCCGGGAGATTGAGAATCTGGTTGGCCGAGCGGCCAAAGAACTGACCGGCTGCGAGCATGGCGCGGCCAAGGCGGCTGATGACACTGACACAGGTGTCTGCGTCGCCGGGCCGTGGGAAAACGTTCTCAACACACGGCAGAGCTTTTACACCAATGCGATTTCCTCGCATGAGCGCACTGCCTGCATCCCGCCGGATCAGCTACCTTACCGCAACTATCTGCATGTGCCTGCGATCATTGATGGCCGGGCGGTCGGGCGTATTTCTTTGGCCAACAAGGAAGGTGATTTCACCGCAGATGATCTTGCCTCCGCCGAGCGTCTGGCCGCTGTTTTTGCTTTGGCTGTGCAGCGCAAGTACACCGAGGAGTCCTTGAGCCGGAGCGAGCACAAGTACCGCAGCCTGTTCAACGACGCGCCGGACATGATTCATATTGTTAATCTGGAGAAAAAAATCGTTGACGTGAATCCGGCTGAAGTACAGATGCTCGGTTGCGCCAGCCGCGAGGAGCTGGTTGGCACGCCGCTGTTGGACATCGTCCATCCTGAATTCCGCCGAAGAACCGCCGCCACGCTGGAGCAAATCTTGTCCGCCGGAAACTGTGTGCGGAATTACGAAACCGCTTTGATTGCCCGCAACGGCGAGCAGATTGACGTGGAAGTCAGCGCGGTGCCACAATTAGAGAACGGCAGGGTGATTTCAGTGCGGGCAATCATGCGCAACATCAGCGAGCGGAAAAAGGAGGAGCAGGAACGAAAAAAGCTGGAGGTGCAGCTTCGTCAGTCACGAAAAATGGAGGCCATCGGCACTCTCGCAGGAGGCATTGCTCACGATTTCAACAATATTCTTGGCCCAATCCTCGGCTATACCGAGATGGCCTTGGAGTCGCTGTCGCCGGGCAGCAGCATCGCCCCGTGGCTGGAGGAAGTGCAGCGGGCAGGTAGCCGGGCAAGGGAGTTAGTACGGCAGATTCTCGCCATCAGCCGGAAAAGCGAGCAGGAAATGCAGCCGCTACGCCTTCAACCCATCATCAAGGAAACCCTCAAGCTGCTCCGCTCCTCAATTCCGACCACGATTGAAATCCGGCAGCGGCTTGATCCCGCCTGTGGGGCCGTGCTGGCCGATCCAACCCGGATTCATCAGGTGATGATGAACCTTTGCACCAACGCCTATTACGCGATGCGAGAGAGCGGGGGACTGCTGGAGATTTCCTTACGCCAAGTCGAACTGCTTGGCAGGCAGCGGCTCCCCTCAGGCAGCTATCTCCAGCTCCAAGTGAGGGACACGGGCTGCGGCATCCCGGAAGACCTTCTGGAGAAAATTTTTGAGCCGTATTTCACCACCAGAGCCAAGGGCGAAGGCACCGGTTTGGGGCTGGCCCTCGTGCAGAGCATCGCCTTGGATTTTGGTGGCGATGTCACCGTGACCAGCGAGCTGGGTAAAGGATCAGCATTTGATGTGTATCTGCCGGTTATCAGCGACATCAAAGAAAACAACGGGTATGCAAATGCTGCCGCGCTGCCGACTGGCAACGAACAAATTCTCACCGTTGATGATGATCAAAACGTGGCGGCAATGACCAAGAGCATACTGGAAAGCCTTGGCTACCACGTTACGTCCTTGACCAGCAGCAGCGAGGCTCTGGCTTTATTTCAGGAGCAGCCTGATGCTTTTGATCTGGTGTTCACCGACATGACCATGCCCCAGCTCACCGGCGCGGAGCTGGCAAAACGGCTGCTGGTCCTCCGCCCGGAGCTGCCGGTCATGCTCTGTACAGGCTTCAGCGCGCTGATTGACGAGGAAAAAGCTGCGGCCATTGGCATCCGCCGCCTGCTGATGAAGCCGTTCACCAAGGGAGAGCTGGCCCGCGCCGTACGGGAAGTGCTGGACAAAGGAAGGGAAAATTGACGGCAGATTCGCTGATTCTCTTTGATTTTCAGATGGAATCCTTTATTCTTTATGAGATGCTGGGGACAGGAGCAACGGAACTGCTTACTCCGCTGCGATTGCATGGTGACATCAAAAAATCAAAACACATGGAGGAATGAACAATGCCACTCGTGGACCTTGTTAAACTTGGCTTTCTCGGATTTGCCGTTGCCGTCATTCTGCTTTCATTTTTTCTGCTGCAAAAGATCATGAGTTCGAGCGATTTTGAGGGAGAAAACCTTTTGATTCGCTGCAAGCAGATTCACCGTTTCATGCTGATGTCGATTGCAGTGATTTTGATCGGTATGATGTGGGAGCTTGCGTCAAGAATGATACAGCCGGAGGTGAATGTCAGATTCGACATTTCGCCAAAAGATAAAGAGACTATTGAAGAGATTGTCGTTAAGGCGGGCAGGAAAAAAGTTGACATCAGCAAGGAAGAAGATGTGCAGATGAAGGAAGGTGATGAAGTTTCCTTGGATCTTGTGGCCTTTGCCATGAAAATACGTGACATGCAGAACCAAGTTGACCGGTATGTAGGAGTTGACAATCAGCTGAAGGTACTGAAACAGCAGCACGCGGACGAAGAATTTGACGCTGCAAAAAAGGAGGCAGGAATATGAAATCACGGCTTTTTGTTTTTTTTGCCGCTGTTATTTTGATCGTCAGAGGCGCGGCATTTGCCGCAGACCCCGCTGTGCTGATTGATGTTCCTGCGGAGGCAAAAGCAAAATACGACGAAGCCGAAGCCTTGCGTGCCAAAGACAAGTTGAATGTAAGTTATCCAATCTATGCGGAGCTTCTCCAGAAATATTCGAGCAGCTTTTCCGTGAATTACGGCTACGGCCTGCTGCTGGCGCAGATGAAACGGTTTCCAGAATCTGGAGAGGCGTTGAAGATAGCATTGAACATCGGCACAGCAAAAGAGCAGATTCCTGACCCGTCCATATGGAACAGCATCGGCTGGGTTGCGATCATGAACGGCAACTTTGACCAAGCAATCGAGTATTTCAAGACCGCAAAGAATGATCCGAAGACGTATGCAAGTTTGCGGGAAGAAACAAAAATGAAACTGCATAATAACGCAGGATATGCTTTGATGCTGATGGACCGATATGAGGAGGCCAATGAAGAATTTCACAAAGCGGAATTGCTTGGCAGCGAGAAGGCTAAAGAAAATATCGAGAAAATTCATTCCTTGATTGAAACGCAGAAAAAACAGGATCCAGATATTCCAGGCGTTTTTACTGTTGTTGTTTTGAGCGTGAAGAATAAGGAGTTGCTTGACAGATCAATTCAATCCATAACTGGCCGCATCCGCAGTTCCGCTTATGGGCAGGAACTGAAGGGCACTGATGCAATCGATGTCTATCTGGCGAAAAATGGCATGTATCTGCTGGCGTTAGGCGGCAACTACAGTTATGCCAAAGCGCAGCGCATCTTGGAAAAAGTCAAAAAAACTGCCCCGGATGCCTTTGTTTCTTCAACAACGAACTGGGAGCCGTACAGAATCGGTGCTAATCTGCCAGTTCCGGCAACCAATGCGGAAAAGCAGGAATAACCTGCGAGGAGGAGCAAATGAACTGCATCGCTGGCCTGTCCGTCTTAATGCTCATGCTGATTGCCGGGCCGTCGCTGGCTTCAGGCAGCAAAACTGCCGCTGACGCTGAATTAACGGCCAAAGCCAAGAAAAGGGACGGGATGCTGGTTCTCTATGCTGCGCCCCTGCGTCAGGTGACGTTGACCCGCGACCTGCATCTTGCGGATACAAAGCAGACTGCCGAATACGACAATCCGGTTGCGGCCGAGCCGTCAACGATACGGACGGAGAAAACAGAGGCCAAGGTTTCAGAGCGTGACGCGGCGGACTTGCTTCGCTTCATCCGCGAGAGCGGTTTTTTTGATCTAACGGCACCATCTGAGTGCAATCCGCAGGAGCGCAGCTATTCGTATCGCATTACTGTTTGGGATAACGGCAAGGAAAAGCAGGTGGCCTATTGCAGCCGCCCAGATGCTGCGCCGCGTCCAGAGGCTTTTGCCGCGACAGAAAAGAAGATCATCGAGTTTGCGCAGCGCAATGCGATTAAATCCACATCAGGAGGAAAATGAAATGAACATGTCTAAAGTGCTTGTTGCAGCGTTGTCCCTGCTGCTGTTTGCCGTCGGCACAGGGGCGGCGCAGGGCGGCAGACGGTCGGCGGAGCGTGAGGCCGAAGCGGGCGGCTGGCAGGTAGCCTACGGCAATGAGCTGACAGAAGGGGAGATCGAACGCGGCGAGGTGCAGCCAGGTGTTTCTGTTTTTGCCGCACGCGGCACCAGCGAGATGATGCGTCTGCATGACTGGGCAAACATGCTGATTCAGCAGGCTGCCAACAGGGCCGCTGTCAGCAGCCTTGATCAGAGCGGACAGTTTCAGGTCATGCGCTTCACTGTGCGCACGGTGCGGGAGCTGATCCGCAGCAGACGTTCAGGCGCGGAGGAGATGGAGCTGAACTCTGTTGAAATTAAAGTCGGCCTGCTCGAATACCGTGATCACGACAGAAGTAGCTGGGGCCGCGACCAAGGGCGACGGTCTGACGCGGTGTTTCTGCCGTATGTGGGCATGAGGGCCAAGCAGGGCCGGAGTGCTTGGGGCGGCGGACAGGACTACCGCCCAGAGCAGGCACCAATCAGCCCGCCAGTCTTTCAGTCGCCGCAGCAGTATGATCCTGCTCCGAGCTGGCGCGGGCAGAATTCGGCGGAAATTATGAAGGCCTTTTCGTTGAAAAACACCTCGCGCAGTCTCGGCGGTGGACGCTGGCGGTGGACCGCCTACATCGACGGGCCTGCCGACCTGTTGCGCCGGATCACGACGGTCACATACTATTTGCATCCGTCCTTCAATCCCAGCACGCAACTCGGCGACAGCACCCGACCTGGTCATCCACTGACTGCCACCGGCTGGGGCGTTTTCCAGCTACGGGCGGAAGTCGTGCTTGATGACGGCACCCGTCGCATCTATGAGCATACGCTGCGGTTCCGGTGAACGACTGGCATGACCGGCTTGTTTTTTGCACACAACAGGCCGTTGACCTATCAACATATCCAACACAGGAGAACACAAAATGAACATGTCAAAAATTGTGACGACAGCCCTGTCGCTGCTGATGCTTGTGGCGACAGCGCAGGATGTGTTTGCCCAGAGGAGATGGCGGGCAAAGGAGGAGGTAGAGGCGGGCGGGTGGCAGGCGGCCTACGGCAATGAGCTGACTGAAGATGATGCCGCGCGGGGTGCGGTGGAGTCGTGGGTTTCCCTGCAAACCAGCGACCGCGAGACCATCCGCACGTGGGCAGCTCAGCTACTTCGGCAGTCAATTTCTTTGCTGGTGAGCAGTGCCGGGCCGGACTGGGCGGACAACTTCGGCCGGGATGAACAGCGGGAGGCGCGGCGTTTCTCCGTCGAGACCATCCGAGATTTGCTCGGCAGCCGAACAGCCGGAGCGCAGATCTTGGTTTCAGGGCCGGTGGAAGTCAAAGCCGGGGTGATTGAATACCGTGACCGAAGAGTGCATGAGATCATGTTCATGCCCTATATCGCCCTCCGGCTGAAGTATGGCCGCAGTCATCGTCATCATGACCGTGATGGATGGCGGAGCGGTGAGCGCGATTATGGTCGCTATGATCGCGATTATGACAACAGCGGTGAGTACGGCCGCTGAATCAGCGTTGCACTGCTGGCCATAGAGGCAGGCGCGGAGTCTGCCTCAGTCATTGCTGGAAAAAAGTCATTCATGAATGCTTCACGAACCCGCATCAAAATGTGCGGCACCACTACGTTGGAGGACGCACTGGCTGCTGTTGCGGCAGGCGTGGACGCGCTGGGCTTCATCTTTCATCAAAAAAGTCCGCGTTATATTGAACCGGAAACCGCCCGGCAGATTATTGCCGAGTTGCCGCCTTTTGTGGACGCTGTGGGCGTTTTTGTTGACCGTCCCCTTGCGGAGCTGGCCGAAATTATTCGTTTCTGCGGATTAGGTTATGCCCAGCTACACGGCCAAGAAACGCCGGAATATTGTAGCCAATTAGCCTGCGCCGCCGCGCCCTGCCAACTTATCAAGGCCCTGCGGGTGGGGCCGCACTTACGCGCCAACGATGTGGCCCTGTACCATAATTATGTGCGGGGCTTCCTCTTGGACACCTACCAGAAAGGGCAAGAAGGTGGCACCGGCCAGACTTTTGACTGGTCGTTGATTGAGCCGCTGAAGTTACGGCGAAGCATCATTTTGGCAGGCGGGCTGGATGGCGGCAATGTTCGGGCGGCTGTCGAAACGGTTCGACCGTACGGCGTGGATGTGAATTCCGGGGTGGAGAGCAGCCCTGGCCGCAAAGATCATGCGCGGCTCAGGGCCTTCATGCAGGAGGTGCGCAGGCTCGATGGCTGCGGCTTATGAAAAGCCGGGAATCTTCAGCCCGCCGGTGAGCTTGGAGATTTCGCTCCGGCCCAGCTCGGCTGCCTTGCGCGCGCCGTCGGCGACAGCGGCCACGATCAAGTCTTGCAGCATTTCCGCGTCTTCCGGGCGAATGATCGACTTCTCAATGGTCAAGCCGATCAGTTCGCCTTTGCCGTTCATCCGGGCCGTGACCATGCCGCCGCCCGCTGAGCCGGTGACGCTTTTGGAAGCAAGATCGGATTGCATCGAACCCATTTTTTCTTGGAATTCCTTGGCCTGCTTCATCATATCCGCAATGTTCATTTCGTCTCTCCTTTTTGAAATTACGCTTCGTCCTCGCCGCCCGCAGTCTCCTGTTCCGCTGACAGCAGTTTTCTGAACTGCGGCCCGATGCGAATATCGCGTACCTGACCGTTGAAAATTTCCGCCGCCATAAGCACCACAGGATCGTTGGCCAAGGACTGCCGCTCCATCCGCACCGCATCCGCACCGCTGTTTTTTCCTTCCACTGTACAGACGGAAGGCTCGTTGAAGACTATTCTCAGGCTTTCTTGAAAAAAATCAGCGGCAAGAGCGGTCAGCTCCGCAAGCTGCTCTTTGATTTTGAGCGTGCTACAATCCGCCGAATCATGGTAGGTGAGAATCAGCTTGCCGTTTTCTAGCTCAGGAGAGGCGGCCCGCTCCAAGGCAGAGGCAATCCACGGTTTTTTGACTGCCTTGATGAATTCCGGCCAGTCTTTGCGGATGTCACGTTTTTCTGGTATGCGCTCCTGACGGACAGGTGGCGGCTCTTGTTCATCAGCAGGATGCGGCGGCTCGTCCGGCATGGGCGGAGAAGGCGGCGGTTCCGCTGTTCTCAACGGCGCAGGTTCTGGTGGCTTGACCTCAGCAATTACAGTTTTTTTTTTCTCGTAGAGCGGGGCAGCAGCCTGCGGCAGCGGCGTTCCGGCCAAAATGCTGTCCAAACGGCCCAGCAGTTCCGTCACCGGCACGATATCCTCAGCCTGCACAGCGCGGATAAAAGCCATCTCCACAGCAAAACGGGGCCGCGATGACCACGCCGCTTTCTCCAAGCTGTCCATCAGCAGGTTGAAGAGCAGGAAAAGCGACTGCGGCGAATGGGCGGCGGCGGTTTCCTGCAATACAGCCAGCTCGTCCGCAGGCAGGTCAAGAAGTTGGGCAGGCTCTTTGCTTATTTTGCAGACCACAAGATTGCGGAACCAGGCCAGCAGCTCGTTGATGAAGCGTTTGATGTCCATGCCCGAGCTGGTCACGGTCTCCAGCCGGTCAAGCGCGGCGGCCAAATCGCCAGCCAGCAACGCCTGCGCGGTACCAGCGATCACCTCGCCGCCAACCATGCCCAACACTTCCGCCGCATCCTGTGCTGAAACCTGCTCGCCGCAATACGAGAAAAGCTGATCAAGCAGGCTGAGACCGTCGCGCACCGAGCCGCCCGAAGCCCGCACCACCATGTTCAGCGCGGCAGGCTCCATCGTGATGCCCTCGCTGTCCGCCAGCCGGGCGAAATGCGCGGCCAGCTCGCTGCTCGCCACCCGCTTCAGCTCATACCGCTGGCAGCGCGACAGAATCGTCACCGGCACCTTGTGCAGCTCGGTGGTGGCAAACATGAAATAAACATGGCTGGGCGGCTCCTCCAGCGTCTTCAGCAGGGCGTTGAAGGCCTCGGTGGTCAGCATGTGCACTTCGTCAATGATGATGATTTTGAAGCGCGACATGACCGGCATGAAGCGGATATTTTCTTTCAGCTCGCGGATTTCCTGAATGCCCCGGTTGGACGCGCCGTCAATCTCGTGCAGATCAACGGAATTGCCAGCGGCGATCTCCTTGCAGGAGCGGCACTGGCAGCACGGCTCCGGCGGCTGGCCGCTCTCGCAGTTGAGGGCTTTGGCCATGATCCGGGCCAGCGTGGTTTTGCCGGTGCCGCGCACTCCGCTGAAAATCAGGGCGTGCGGCACCCGGCTGCGCAGAAGGGCGTTGCGCAAGGTGCGGACGATGTGCTGCTGGCCAACGACCTGAGCGAAGTTCTGAGGCCGGGATTTGCGGGCAAGGACGAGGTAGGACAAGGTAGTTTATCTGGCAGAAAGACGCTGATCAATAGACATCACGCCGATGTCCTATCTTCAAGATATGTATTTTCTTTTTCTCCCAATTCACGTCAAAGAGCACCCGATAATTCCCTATGCGCAGCCTGTATTCCGCAACTGAATGATTCTTTAGCTGCTTCAATTGAGAGATGTTGGGAAATTTCACCAGCTCCTCAATTCCTTCCTTGATGCAAGGAAGCTGCTCCGAGGCAATCTTCTTCAGGTCTTTGAAGACGCTTTTGGCGTAGATGATTTTAAACATTCATCTGTTTCCACAAATCTTCATGCGACAATGTTTCTCCTGTTTGAACTTCTTTACGTCTTTCAGCAAGTTCTTTTTTCAATAGCTGATATTTTGATTTATTCAGCAGCAGGCGGATGAAGTACGAAACTTTCTCCTTGTCTTCCTGATCAAGCCGTTCCAGAATGTTTGCCGATGATACAGCCATTTTTTTCTCCTGAACGCAGAATTACAATCGATTTCTTGAATGAAATATACCAGATCAGGGAGAGGACAGGCAAGGAGAGAAAAAGGAATGCCCTGAATCCGGTTGGAATTCAGGGCATTTGGCTGATCAACTATCAGCCTACTTTCCTACTTGCACTCTTTGGCGTGATCTATGCTGAACTCATCAGAGACATCATAGACATACGGATAATCGCGTGATGTAACACGGATGTAGGCGTGATGAGTATCAATCGTGTGGAAGTCGCACATGTCTTCCCAATGCTTCTTGCCGTCATTAGTGGTTTCGTCGTCAATCAGCAGCCACGTTGCGCCGCCGTCGAGCGAGTATTCCACCATCACATTGCCGCGAACCGGAAAATCAAAGTAATCCCAGCGGACATCATGATCCGTCTCGTCGCTTCTCCAGTCATCGCTGCTGGTGGGATTGGTGATGACAATGCGCGGCGAGCCAGCCGGAATCGGCTCCACCTCAAACGTCATCTCCGAGCAGTTGTTGCCCTCATCCGATTCAGGAACATTGCCCTGATAATCTGCGCAGGCTCTGGCGGTGTAGGTTCCGGCGACATTGGGAATATGCGCCCCATGTTCATCGGTGATTTCTTCCCACTGGGTTGCACCGGGATAGAGCTGATCTGCATCCGAGCCGTCATCAGCCACTTGCTGCCACGCATCGCCAGTTCCCGGCCCTTTGATCTCATAGTTAGTGCGGATGTTGCTGCTTGGCGTTGCATTGCCCATATTCCTGATCGCCACGGTCAGACCGTACAGCTCGCCTGCGATTAAACTGGTGCGGCCATGCGTGAGCTGCAACCCTTCGGTGATCAGGTCAGGCATGGGCGGCGGGGTGATATACACCGGCAGCTCATCGGTGCAGTTGTTGCTTTCGTCGGTCTCCGGCACAGCTTGCGTGGAGTCGGCACAGGCGCGGAAGACGTAATCACCGCCGACCATCGGCGCGGCAACTTCCTGCTCGCTGCTCATGCTCTCGAAGTGGGTTGCGTTCGGATACAGGCTGCTGGCTCTGGAGGTGTCTTCGCCGATGCGCTGCCACGCGCCGCCCGTGCCCGGCCCTTTGATCTCGTAGTTGCTGCTGAAGCCGTTCCACGGCTGTTCGGTGCCGATGTTCGAGATTTCCACTTGCAGGCCGTATTTCTCGCCAGCCTGAAGCGAGCTTCTGCCGCCGGTCAGAGCGAGGTTGCGGGCAAGCAGGTCAACATTGCGGGGCGGGCCGTAGTCCACGTAGAACACCGCTTCGGTCGAGCAGTTGTTGGATTTGTGCTTCTCCTTCACGTCGCCGTCGCCGTTGTCCTCGTCTTTCGGGCGGTCGGCGCAGACCACGAAGTTGTAGGTGCGGCCCGGCATGATTGTGCCGTCATTGGCATAATCTTGCAGCTTGAAGGTGATCTTCTCGTGCTTGGGGTCTTTCTTGACTTTGAGATTTTCCTTCTTGATGCTCTGCCGCTCGCCGATGCGCACCCATTCGGAATGACTGTCTTCCTTGCTGCCTTTGGAGAGGTAGAACGGCACCTTGATTTTGTCCGCGCTGCCTTCCCAGTCGGCAGTGCCGATGTTGTCTATATAGTCATGAACGTAGGCGGTCTCGTTGATCTTCCACGTATATTTCTCATGGTTGCCGTCTTTGTTGCCCATTGTCACCTTGCTGGTGATGAAGTCGGGCAGCTTGCCGGAGGCGGGTGTTTCAGCAGGCTTGGTTACATGACCAGCACCTATAACACCAAATTTATCTCCATAGTTATCTCCATATATAACAGAATACCAATTCACTCTGATTGTTATGTAGACAGTTACAACACTTACATTACGCCAAAGATAAAGATTTTTAAAGTCATCTGAATTATCCCCTAAAAATGTCCCTCGATACGCTGAAGCCCCAAGACATAGTCTCAACTTATTCTCATGAGCGCGAGATCCAGTATCTAATCCGTCCCATTTAGCATTGATAATCCTCTGCTGTAAATTTTCATTATCTGGCGACGTTGGCCATATATGAAATACGTTTTTAATCTCATTAAGGAATTCATCGTCATAGTTAGCCGGAAGTCCAGGGATTGTATATTCCAATATACGATCCTTTCCGGGGCCTGTATCTTTCAACTTGCTAATCCAACTACTGTTATCTACGCATTCCCCTTCTTCTGGCTTAACAATACTTGGAAATATTGGTGGCTCGTAATACCCAGAAGGTTTTTCAAGTTTAATCTCTTGAGCCGCATAACTATAGTTACATGGCAAAAATATCCCAAGTAGCAATAAAGTTATTCCTGTTCTTGTCATTTTTAAGCACCATAATTTTATGGATAGTAGATACCGACCCTCTGTCCCCTCACCCAGCACACACGCTGGAATTAAACCCCACAACAGGCCATTAACAATGCGGCTGCTGGCAATCCTCCGCCTTTATTCTTCCGCCAGCGCAAGCGTCCGCTGAATCAGCCGTTCACTGATCCGAATCCCAGTGCCCTGAAGCCGCTCAAGATAAGGCTGCACAGAGGAAATAAAACCGCGATGCTTTGCCAGCAGCAGGATGCCCTGACTGCCGGTGATGCTGATCTGATTCAGTCGAGCAACCTTCCGCGCCCGACCGTCATCAATCAGCAGGCAATCCGCACGGGCCGATTTGTACAAAGCCATCGCCTCAATTTCGCCCAACCCAAGCCCCGCACCAGTGATCACCACGTGATCAAGCAGGACAGCCACCACTTTTCCCTGCAAATAAACCTGAAGCACCTGCGCCGCCGCTTTTCCTTCGACAACCACCTCATCGTAAACCGCCTGCGGCACCCGAACATCCTCAAACAGCCGATCAAGCAGCTCCAGCCCGCCGCACAATGCCAGAGCGACCAGCGCGGAGCTGTCGGCGACAATCAGCATGATGCCGAGTTCCTTTTGATGAGCGCAGCAAAGTCTGTCTCGATTTCATCCGGGTCATAGTCAACGACATCAATGCGGTGCTGGCGGCAGGCTTCTAAAAAGTCGTAGCGGTCAACCCCTGCGAATTCGCAGGCCGCTCCTGCCGAGAACTGCCCAGCCCGGAACATCAGCAGAGCCGCCGAAAGTTTCAGCCGCCGGGCCAATTCATTCACTGAAACATCTATAAGATACTGGTCTGGAATCTGCACAACCACATTCATCAGCGCACCTCATGCACCCTCTGCCATTTTCCCCAGCACATAGGCTGGACTTACCCGCAACAGCCTTCTCCGGCCTGCTTTTGCTTCCTCCCATCCGCAGACAAAACATACCAGATGGTATTTCGCAGGCCTGCCCCGTGCAATTCCTCTTCACTCGCCCCGCGCAGCTTGCACCGCTTTCAGCAAACTGTCAACAGAATATTCTTTCTGCCACTCCAATGTCTCATGCCCGTTTTCCCTGCACGCCGATCAAACCGCTTTGTTGCCTGCCCGCAAACTGAAACGCCGCGCTCACCGGCAGCTCAAACAGCTCGCTCCGCAAAAGCCTTGATGAAAAAAAAAGCACCTCCAAATTTTCAATCTCGTTGGTCTGCGGATTCAGCCGCGCCACAACATCATCCTCCATCTCCTCCGATTCCTGCCCGGCATACGGCGGGCATTTGTCAATATGGAGAATATCAGCCTCGCGGTCATATTTGAACGTCAGTTTCTCTGCCATTCTGCCTCTCCTTCCGATAATTTTCTGGCGACATAGGCGGTGATTATCCAGTGCCTTCCCTTTGCGCTCTCGCTCACAACCACCACAACCACATGTTTGCCATTCCGAAAATCAGAATACCAGCGGGAAAACAATCGTGCACTGCCAAAACGGACGCTGCGGCGGACTTGATCAGGCGCGGCCAGCGTTTCTTCTATCAGGTTGCGGTGCTCCGGCAGAAGCTCAGGATGCCGTTCGGCAATATGAACTTCCCGCTCTTCGGTCAACTCCACATCTCCATCAAGATAGGTGCAGGGAATCAGCATTTCGTTGTTTTTTCCTCATATTTAAGGAAAGGCAGACAGAGGTAGGGTGCGATTGCCGCTCCATTTAATAATATTGCGGCATGTATTTCTACTGCGCTCTTCCTTCGTCGCCCGAACCATTGCACCTCTATCCAGCATTCACGCTGCTGACCTTTCTCTCCAGCTGAAGCAGCCGCGCCTGCACACTGTCCAGCACCGCATCCCGGATGAATGCGCTTGCTCCAAGAATCTCAATGCCAATCAGCCCACCTTCGGCGTTCAGTTCCGCCGTGATGTTCGGGCTGACCTCCACGCTGCCTGCCTCCGCTTCCTCCGACAGGGCCAGATGCAGAACATCATCCTGCTCAAAATACGACATGCAGCCTTTAGGCATGGTTGAATCTCCCTGAGTTGACTCTGGCTGTGATCTGCTTCCGGTCTGTTGCATGAATGGTCACTGGAATTATGCTATTGCCTTGCATTTCATAAGGCACCATGACAAGGACGCTGCCATGCCGACCTACGGCAACTGTGCGGTCTGTTACGGTGTCTATGTACCGTTCAGAAGAATGCCGCAGAATATGCTCAACAGCCGCAGGGTCATATCCGCGCAGAGCAAGCCGGTATTTCATGTACTCTGTCCAGATAACCGCTGCTGTTTCCATCTTGCTTCCTCTGGCCTCTTTTCTGAATGGCATTCGGCACAACAGTGTTTCTTCGCAATCTACCTCTCATATCAAAAAAAGCAAGCGCAGCGAACATTCTGCCCCGTTTTTTCACCACAAAATACAAAAGGCACGGCGTACCGTGCCTTCAACCGCAGGACAAAGCAAGCTACCGCTACCGCAGGCTGGCCTCTGCCGACCGCTTGCTTTCGTTAGGCGGGCTGCTCTGGTCAACGCTGCTGACAGAATAGAAAACCTTGCTTCCTTTCGGCGGTGGGTTCTTGTCCTCAAAAATATTGTACGGTGCCTTGACCTCGTCAATCAACTCTGGCTTTGCATCGCCAACGCGGCGGTATACCTTGTGCCCAGCTATCTCCTTATCCTTGCCTGCATCCCAGAAAATTTTGACGGCGGAGGCTGTGCGCGCTGCTTGGACATTGGTTGGCATCGGCGGCGGTGTGCGGTCAGCCACGGCAACATGGCTGGCAGGAGGAGCTTCCTTTTTCTTCGCGGCAGTCGGTTTCTCCCAACGGAACGTGATCACGTTGGAATCTGCTGACTCAGCCAGCCAGCCGCTGCGGCTGCGTAGTTTGAAAAAGTACATGTTGCCCGGCTGAAGCGGCGTATCGTCGTAACTGCCCTGTCTATGCCCTTTGTCCGGCAAGAGGCCGCCGGGCAGAGTGATTGGCTGGCCAAAGGGAATCGGGCACGTGTCGCAGTATGCATCCGCAGGCATTTCGGCTCGGTACAGCTGGAAGGAGTCCAGCTCGGCGATTTTGTTGTCGCTGGTGGTCCGATCTGGATAGGTCCAGTGCAAGACCGCGCCGTTGCTGGTCAGCTCATAGCTGAGGTCGGTGATTGGCTTAGGCACCATTGCCTGCGGCGCAACCGGCAGGGTCTTGTAGCCGCAACCGCTCAGTCCGGCCAGCAGGCTAAAGAGCACAGAACCTCGGATCAAAAAATGCAAACAGTTCTTCATCACGCTATCCCCAGTTGGTGTTCCGCACGCGCAAGAGCCTCAGCCACTCTGGCCCCGGCGGTGCCGCCAGCAGAGACCCGGCTGTTCACCGAGCCTTCCGCAGAAAGGACTGCAAACACATCGTCGTCAATCAGTTCAGAAAACTGGCGCAGCTCGGCAAGAGGCAGCTCGTCCAGCTCAAGACCGCGCTCTTGGCAAAGGGCGACGATCTCGCCCACCACCCGGTGCGCCTGCCGGAAGGGCAGGTTCTTCTTCACCAAGTAATCAGCCAGGTCAGTGGCGGTCATGAAGCCGCCGTGCGTGGCCTCGCGCATTCGGTCGCAGGCAAAGCTGCTGTTCGCCAGCAGCTCGGCAGTGATGCTCAGGCTGGCCTTGACCGTGTCGAGCGCGTCAAAAAGCTGCTCCTTGTCCTCCTGCATGTCCCGGTTGTAGGTCATGGGCAGGCCCTTCATGGTCATCAGCAGCGACATGAGCGAGCCTGTCACCCGACCGCTCTTGCCCCTGATCAGCTCCGGGATGTCCGGGTTCTTCTTCTGCGGCATGATTGAGGAGCCGGTGCAGTACCGGTCGCCGATCTTAATGAAACCGAATTCCTTGGACGACCAGAGGACAAACTCTTCCGCCATCCGGCTGAGATGCAGCTGAATGACGCTCAGGCAGAAGAGGAACTCCAAGGCGAAGTCGCGGTCAGCGGTGGTGTCCATCGAGTTGGCCGTGATCGCCGGAAAGCCCAGCTCCTTGGCGACAAAGTCACGGTCTATCGGCAAACCGGTGCCTGCCAAGGCAGCTGCACCAAGAGGCAGGACGTTGAGCCGTTTGAGGCAATCAGTCAGCCGCTCGCGATCTCTGCCGAACATTTCCACATAGGCTAAGAGATGATGCGCCAGCAGCACCGGCTGCGCCCGCTGGAGATGCGTGTAACCCGGCATGACTGCGCCGAAATTGGCACGGGCCTGGCGGACAAAGCCGCGCTGCACCTCAGCAAGCAGCATGTCCAAGCGGGTGGCTTCGTCACGCAAATACAGGCGAATATCCAAGGCCACCTGATCATTGCGGCTGCGGGCGGTGTGCAGCTTCTCGCCTGCCGCGCCGATCTTGTCAGTCAGGGCCTGCTCGATATTCATGTGAATATCTTCCAGCTCGATGCGGAACTGGAAGCGGCCCGCCCGGATTTCCTCCTCAATCTCGCTCAAACCGGCGATGATCGCATCCCGCTCGTCTCCGCTGATCAGGCTCTGCTTTGCCAGCATCTTCGCATGGGCCTTGGAACCCATGATGTCGTGCCGGTAGAGCCGCCAGTCATAGCTGATGGATTCGGTGAAGCTCTCCACTGAGGCAGCGGTCTGCTCGGCAAAGCGACCTCCCCAGAGCTTGCCGGAACACTGCTGCTTCGGGCAATGTGTCTGATCAACCATTGCTATTTCCGGTTCAGGGCCTGAATTTGCAGACGCATGGCGTTCAGGCGGATGAAGCCGCCCGCATCGGCCTGATTATAGACCTGATCTGCCTCAAAGGTGGCATGGGCCTCAGAATACAGCGAATTGACCGACTTGCGCCCCACCGGAATGCAGTTGCCCTTATAGAGCTTGAGCCGCACCGTGCCGCTCACCGGCTTCTGGCTTTCGTCCATAACCTGCTGAATCAGCTTCATCTCCGGCGAGAACCAGAAGCCGTTGTAGATCATTCTGGAGTATTCCGGCACAAGGCTGTCGCGTAGGCGCAGCACTTCGCGGTCAAGGGTGATGGTCTCCAGATCACGGTGCGCGGCCCTCAGAATGGTGCCGCCAGGAGTCTCATACACGCCGCGCGACTTGATGCCGACAAAGCGGTTCTCGACCATGTCCAGACGGCCAATGCCGTTCGCGCCGCCCAGCTTATTGAGCTTGGTCAGCAGGTCAACCGGATTCAGCCGCTCGCCGTCAATGGCCACCGGGCTGCCCTGCTCGAAGTCCATCTCGATGTAGGTCGGGCGATCAGGCGCATTTTCCGGCGAGACCGAGAGCGTGAACATGGACTCTTCCGGCTCATTCCACGGGTCTTCGAGAATGCCGCCCTCAAAGCTGATGTGAAGCAGATTCTCGTCCGAGCTGTAGGGGCTTTTCTTGGTGGTCGGCACCGGAATGCTGTGCTTTTCGGCAAACTCCATCAGCTTGGTACGTGAGTCCAGCGTCCAAATCCGCCACGGGGCAATGATCTTCAGCTTCGGGCTGAGGGCCAGATAGGTCAGCTCAAAGCGCACCTGGTCATTGCCTTT
>DHWV01000075.1:44219-64489 GCA_002413355.1 Desulfobulbaceae bacterium UBA5173
TTGCCCTTGCCGGTCGCGCCGTGGCTGACCGCGTCCGCGCCTTCCTGCTGGGCAATGCGCACCTGCTCTTTGGCGATCAAAGGCCGGGCCAGCGAAGTGCCCAGCAGATACGAGCCTTCGTAAATGGCATTAGCGCGGAAGGCCGGGAAGATGTAGTCACGGACAAACTCCTCGCGCAGGTCAGAGATGATCACCTTCTCCGCGCCGGTAGCCATGCCCTTTTTCCGTACCGCCTCCCAGTCCTCTTGCTGGCCTACGTCCGCCGCAAAGGCGACTACCGGGCAACCGTACTCCTCTGCCAGCCATTTGAGAATAACTGAGGTATCCAAGCCGCCTGAATAGGCGAGCACAATTTTGTTCACGTTCATAATGATGTTTCGTTAATAAAGCCAAGTTATGAATTGCTTGCCGATGCCGCAATGCAGCATACCACACCAGCAGCGGTTTGGCATTGAAAAGCAAGTGATTGCAAATGATCGCCGCGATACGCGCGGGCTGACCGTTTAGATCAGCCCTGCCGGGCAGATTAGACAGCGAGGGGGATTCTGTCAAGAATTTTGCTGCGGCACGGCTGGTTGCCGTGCTTTTTTGTGCCAGAGCACGCCCGCGTTGAACAGAAATCAGGCCGAGGCGGTGTATTGCCGGATGGAGTCGGCGATGGTGCGGAAAATGCGGGTGAAAGTGTCCTCGTCGCGCTCCAGCAGAGTGATGCGGAAGCCCTGCAAGGTGGTGGCGAAGGACGAGAGCGGCACCACGCAGATGCCCGTCGAGCCAAGCAAATAATAAACAAAACGCTTGTCCGGCTCCACGCCGGGGCCGTTGACCATCTTCTCCACCGTCTCGCGTACTGCGTCGCTGGCAATGGGCAGGCTCTGTTTGTGATTGAGCAGGCCATGCTCAAAAACCACGCTCATGTAGAACGCGCCGTTGGTGCGGTTAACCAGCACACCTTTGATATCCTTAAGAATATTGTAGGCAATGTTCGAGTACCGCTCATAGCGACGGATGCGCTCGTTGAGGTACTTGGGATATTCTGGATGGGTCAGTACCTTGGGCAGCACAAGCTGCGGCAGCGTCGTCGAGCAGACCTCCATCATCTTGGCGTTGAGGATGGATTTGACGTACTTCTCGAACATGCAGTCGTGGTGGCCGTTATAAACCTCCATCCAGCCGCAGCGCCCGCCCGGCCATGGCATCTCTTTCGACATGCCGCGCAGGCAGATCGCAGGCACCCGCTTGCCGATCACCGTGGCCAACGGTACGGCCTTGGTGCCATTATAGACCATGTTCTGATACACTTCGTCGCAGACAATAAACAAGTCGTAGCGGTCAGCGATGTCAACAATCGCCCGCAGGATGCTTTCAGGATAGACCGCGCCGGTCGGGTTGTCCGGGTTGATGATCAGAATGCCTGCAATGGCTGGGTTGTATTTGACATTATTCTCCAAATCCTCCAAATCCGGGTACCATCTTTTGTTCGGATCAAGGATGTAGGTCAGCGGCGCGTCACCAGCATGAGCGGCTTCAGCGGAGGAATGCGTGGTATAGCTCGGCGTGGGCACTACCACCCGTGCTGTAGGCCGGAGAAGGCCGAAAACTTTGGAGATTGCGTCACCCAAGCCATTGAAAAAGAGGATGTCTTCCGGGGTGATTTGCGCCCCGCCCATCGCGTTGGTTTGGTCGGCGATGAACTGCCGTGTCGCCAGCACGCCTCGGGTCGGCGAATAGCCGTAGCTTGCGTCTTCCTGCGCCGCCGCCGCAACAATGTCCTTCATCCAGCCGGGAATCCGCTCGCCCTTGGCGACAGGATCGCCGATGTTCTCCCAGTTCACCTTCACGCCCAGAGCCTGAAGCTGGTTGCCGACATTGACAATGTTGCGAATCTCATAGGTGAGTTCGCCTGCGCCGGCATGGACAATATTCGTTCGCATGGACTTTTCTCTCCTTTTCAGCTGCGCGTTCAGAAGGAAGGGGGATTTTTTGTGCGCAGGCACAAGTCATTACCACAGCCTGAGCAGGCCGTCAACCGCCGGATGCGGAATTCAGGACAGGCTACTGTCCAGACCGTATTTTTTCAGCTTGTTGAGCAGGGTTTTACGGGTAATCTGGAGACGGCGGGCGGCCTCGCTTTTGTTGCCGCCGGTGGCGATCAAGGTTTTGACGATCAATTGCAGCTCTGCCGAGCGGAGCGTTCCCTCCGGCCCGGTCTCATCTTTCCGGTTCATGCTCAACCAGCGCTGGATGGAGAGGGGCAAGCTCTCCACATCTAAATATTCGCCTTTGGTCAGAATCACGCCACGTTCAATGGCGTTCTCTAACTCGCGAACATTGCCAGGCCACGGATAGCGGTTGAGCACATCCATGCAAGTCGGAGTGATGCCCTTGACCTTGCGTTTGTTGCGCTTGGCGCAGCGGCGGATGAAAAAATCGGCAAGCAGGGGAATATCCCCAACCCGCTCGCGTAAGGTCGGCACGTCCAGCGTAACCACGTTCAGGCGGTAGTAGAGGTCTTCGCGGAAACGGCCCTCTTGCACCTCTTTTTCCAAGTCGCGGTTGGTTGCGGTGATCACGCGGACATCCACGCTGATGATCTCTTGGCTGCCGACCCGCTGCACCTCATGCTCCTGCAATACCCGGAGGAGTTTGGCCTGCATGGCGGGCGTAGTTTCGCCAATTTCATCAAGAAAAAGAGTGCCGTGCTGGGCTTGGACAAAGCAACCTTCCCGCCTCCGGTCCGCACCGGTGAAGGCTCCTTTTTCGTGGCCAAACAGCTCGGATTCGAGCAAATTTTCCGCCAAGGCCGCGCAATTGACCTTAACAAAAGGGCCGTTTTTGCGTAAACTTCGGTAATGAAGGGCTGAGGCGACCAGCTCCTTGCCGGTGCCGGAATCGCCGCTGATCAGCACGGTGGCCTCAGTCGGCGCGACTTGGAGAATCATCTCCCAAAGATCCTGCATGGGCTGCGAGCTACCGATGATCCGCCCTGCTTCGTCAAAGGGCTGACCGCCGTGCGGTTCCGGTGGCAGTCCCTCTGGCTGCCGGTGGCGCATGGCCATCTCCGCTGTCCGCCGCAGCCGCTCCGTATCCACCGGCTTGACCAAATAGTCGCACGCGCCCAGCTTGATTGCCTCCACCGCTGTAGGCACAAAGGCGTTGCCGGTCAGCATCACCACCGGAATGGCCGGGTTGATCGCCCGAATTTTGCGCAGTGCCTCCAGCCCGTTCATCTTGCTCATGATGACATCCATCAGCACGAGATCAAAGGGGCCTTGGCGTACTTTCTCCACAGCGGTCTCACCGTCATCCGCCTCGGCGCAGAGCCAACCCCAGTTGGCTAAAACAGAGCCAAGCAGGTGGCGTTGCGCCGCTTCATCATCCACGATCAAAACTTTTGCGCTGTTCTTTTTCATTTCTTCAACCCGTTCCTGCGCCGCTTGTGCTGCCGCTCAATTTTTCTTACAGACAAGGTAGGTGGAAAATACTGCGCTGTCCATAAAAAAACCGCTAAAGAACAGAATTCAGCGGGATGATGCTCTTTTGTCCGGCAGACTGGCGGAATTGTTTTGACAAAACAGCCCTGACCTATTTAAGATGTGCAGAATTTTCTGACTGGAGTTTCTCTGGCCTGACTTGAACGGCATCTGCCGCTGATGCGGCAACGCGCAAGGAATGCACATGAAAAAGGTATTGCTGGTTGATGACGACGAGGTTGTTCACGAGCTGATCAACACCACGTTGAGCAAATACAGCAGCGTCTTTGAGCTTGTCCATGCCTATGACATCAAAAGCGCGGCGGCAGTCTTAGAGCGCGAGGACATATCGCTGATTGTCACCGACTTGGTCATGCCAGGCGGCGACGGCTTTCAGCTGCTTTCTCAGCTCCAAGACAAGCATGACGGCATTCCCTGCATCGTCATGACCTCGTATGAGCTGCCGGAGCTGGAAGAGCGGCTGGCGGGCAAGGTTTTTCAAATTTTCAAAAAGCCGGTCATGTCGCAGGAATTGGCCGATGCCATTCTGCGGGGCTTCAAGACGCAGCAGAAAAAAAGCGATCTGGGCGAGTTTTCCGTGGTCGGCATCGTCCAGCTCATGGAAACCGAAGGCACCACCTGCCGTCTCGATGTCCACAAATCCAGCGACCACCGGGACATCAACCAGTGCATCGAGCAGAACTGCAAGGAATATCGGGGCAGCCTGTATCTGGTGCAGGGAACCATTCACGACGCGGTCTGCGGCAAGCTGGTTGGCGAGGAAGCGGCACTCAAACTCTTGAGCATGGAGGGGGTGCAGGTCAGTAGCTGCCTGTTAGACAGCAAAAATCTCACCCGCCGGGTGCATAAAAGCAATCAGAATCTGCTGATCAACGCCATGATTCAAAAAGATCATCAGTGCGGCGAGGAAGAGGACCAAGAGCAGCCGCAGCAGAAGCTGCTTGACGAAGGCATCCGGCTTTGCGAGCGGCTGGAGTTTGCGCAGGCACAGAAACCGCTGATGGCCTTTGTCAAAGACAACCGCCAGAATGCGCAGGGCTGGCTCTGGCTCTCACGGGCGGTGACCGAGCCGAAAAAAATCAAAGCAGCCTTGGCTGAAGCCTACCGGATTGAGCCGGAGGATTCTGAGATTCTTGAAGATGTAGAAAAAGCCCGGCATCTCGGCATCTCGGCAGTGGAAACGAAGATTGTCCGGTGCCCTTTCTGTTACGCCCCGCTGGAGCCGCCAGCCGCCGTCTGTTTTTGCTGCAAGTCAAGTCTGCTGACTGAGTCCTCCGCCTTGGCCAAACTTGACCTTGCTGCGGTTGAGCAGCGGCTGCTCCGTAAAGCTGCCGCCCGCTTTGAAAAAGTGCTGGCCGCCGAGGTCAATCCCAAAATTCTGTTCTATGCCGGAGCCGCCTATCTCAACCTGAACGATTTTGATAAAGCCCTCACCTATTTTGATCTGCTGATGCCGATCATTCAGGTGGACAGCCGCCATCAGAAAGTGGCCGAGCAGGTAAGCCAGATCGTTGATTACATTGCTAGCAACCAGAAAATTGAGGAGCGGAATCCCAAGCCGGAGCAAGCTAGGAAAGAAAAGCAGATCATCGACAATCAAGCCAACAAGCGGACGGTGTTGGTGGTCGAAGACAGCCCCACCACCCGCAAGGTGATTAAGATGACCCTGCAAAGTGGCGGCTTCCGGGTAATCGAGGCGGTGGACGGCGTTGAGGCACTGAGCAAGCTCAACGACGACCGGCCCGACATGGTGCTGTTAGACATCATGCTGCCCAAAATAGACGGCTACAAGATCCTTTCGATTTTAAAAAAGAACGGCGAGACCAAGGATATCCCGGTGGTCATGCTGACCAGCAAAAACCGGATACTCGACAAGGTCAAAGGTCATCTCTCCGCCGCCAGTGCCTATCTGACAAAACCCTTCAAACCTGCCGAGCTGATCAGCGTGGTCAGCTCCATCCTTGACAAGACCTTGCCGGAAGAGGCGAATGCGGTCTGAAGGGCGGCCCACTCATTGAACCAGTAACCCTTAACGTTAAAAAAAGGAAAGGACATGGCTAAGAAACTGCTGATCGTTGATGACAGCCCCACCGAACTGAAGCTGATCACCGATGTGTTCAGCGGCCCGGAATATGCGGTTGTCACCGCTCATGACGGCGAGGAAGGCGTGGAAAAGGCGAAGTCGGAAAAACCTGACTTGATTATTCTCGACGTGGTCATGCCCAAGATGAACGGCTTCCAAGCCTGCCGAACGATCAAATCCGAGGCGGCGACCCAGAGCATCCCGATCATCCTGCTGACCAGCAAGAACCAGAAATCGGACGAATTTTGGGGCAAAAAGCAGGGCGCGGATGTCTATCTGACCAAGCCGTTTGATGCGGCGGAGCTGCTGAAGGCCGTCACTGGCCTGCTCGTCTGAGACAGATGTCCGCCCAGCCTGACATGTCCGGCCCAGACTCCGGCTTGGCCGTGCTGCTCGCCGCCATTGACGAGGAGGTCGCTGAGGAGCTGCGTAAGGAGCAGCTGCATAAGGACGGTTTTGATGCGGCCCAGACAATGGAGGAGATTGGCAGGCACCTCTGCTTCGTTTTGGCCGGGCAACACTTGGCCGTGCCGCTTTCCTTGGTGCTGGAGATCGGCGAGTTGGAGACCGTGCGGCCTTTGCCATTTCTCCCGGAATGGACTGAAGGTGTGACCAATCTTCGCGGTGAAATCGTCTCTGTCACCAATCTATCGGTATTTTTTCAAATTCCCGG
Organism: Desulfobulbaceae bacterium UBA5173; assembly: GCA_002413355.1. Taxonomy (GTDB): domain Bacteria; phylum Desulfobacterota; class Desulfobulbia; order Desulfobulbales; family Desulfobulbaceae; genus Electronema. The sequence continues at coordinate 50,467 of DHWV01000075.1, forward strand.
AAGAGGCGCACGGAAGAGCCGGACAGCCATCATTCTGCACGAGGGCGGCCTGAAAACAGCGGCGATTGTCGATAAAATCACCGGTACCCGCCTGCTGTATAAAAAAGAGGGGTTGCCCGGCAGCAGCTTGGCGGCGATTCCGGCTGATTTTCTTGCCGGTCCGGCCTTGTTCATGGCAGAACATGGCGAAAACCGGCTGCACCTGTTCAATGTTGGCAAGCTGCTGGCCGCTCTTAGGCTGCAATGAACTTCTCAACCCTCAACCGATAAAGGAACAGGCAGATGGACGAAAGCATTGCGGCTGAATTCCTGAACGAGGTGGAAGGGTATCTGCCGGAGCTGCGTCGCTGTCTCCATGCCCTGAAACAAGATCGGCATGACCAAGCTGCTGCCGAGGAGCTGCACCGCATCGTCCACACCATCAAAGGCGCGGCGGCAATGGTCGGTTTTGATGATCTGAGCAAAACCGGTGCGCTGCTGGAGCAGGTCATGGAACAGGTGCTGGAGGCAGGCTTGATCATGGATGACGAGCTGATCAGTCTGTTCAGGGACGCGGCCCAGCGAATTGATACCTTCTGCACGCTGCACAGCGTGGGCGACCAAGGTACCAGCAGATTGCATGAGGAAACCCAGGCCGCGTTTGCTGAAAAAAGTCGTCTGCCTGTTCCGCCACAAGAGGAGGCTCTGCTGCCGGAGAAAAAAACGCAGCCTGCTGATCAGGAAGGTTCGGATGATTCCATCGCCGGAATCCTTGATCAGCTTCTCTCGGTGGTGGAGGGTGAGAAGGGCGAAGCGGCGGAAACGGAAGATGAGTTCCTCCTCAACGAGAACTGGGAGGAGGGCGATGGAGCAACGCTCTCTGCGCCTACCGTAGCCAACGAATATATCATTGACCCTGAGCTGCTGGAATGTTTTGCTGAGGAAACGGCAGAGCATTTGGAGAACATCAAGCTCCAGCTTAAAACGCTCAACGCTGCGGTGGCGGCGGAGACACTGCTGTCCGATCCTCTGCGGGAGAGACTGCATTCGTTGCGCCGTTCGGTGCATACCTTGAAAGGCGCGGCGGCGGTGATTGGCATTGAGTCGGTGGCGGCGTGGGGCCGCGAGTTGGAAGATTTTCTCGATTGGCTCCATGATGACGCGCAGGCCGTGTCGCCACAGGCGTTGGCCGCTGCCCAAGATGGCTGCGACCTGCTGGCGATTTTGGCAGAAGACCCGGCCTGCTCTGTGACCGAGGAGGAGCAGGCGGCAGCGGCGCAGTTTGCCGCAATCAAGGCGGCAGGCATCGGTCAGCATGAAATTCAACCTGAGCTGCCAGCCGCTGAAGTTGCCATTGAGTCGCCGCAGGAAGCGGAGCAGGAGTTTTCCGCTGAGGTTGATGATTTCTTTGCCGAAAAAACAAGCAGTAATTCTGCGGAATCCCTTTTTGACGATCTGTTCAGCAGCGATCAGGGGGACAAAACGACTGGTGATGTCCTTTTTTCCCCGGACGCGGAAGAGAGCGAAGTCTTCCCGGTAACAGCAGAACCTGTCCTGCCTGAGCCTGCTTCACCGTCTGGCGAAGAGGATGTTTTTTCTGTGGAAGTGCCGCAGGCCGCTGATCCAATGTTTGACGAGCTGTTCAGTTCCGCAGAGAAGCCCGAAGAGGGCGATGAGGACAGCCTCTTTCAGACAGCGGATGCGGACAGGCTGTTTGCCGCTGCCCCACCGCCGGAGATGGCGGAAGAAGAGCCTGCGGAAGAACAGGAGCCGATTGATCCTGAGCTGATGGAGTGCTTCACTGAGGAAACAGCGGAGCATCTGGAGAACATTGACCTTCAGCTCAAGCATCTGGCAGCAGCGGCGACAAACGATGTCGGAATTTCCGAGCCGCTGCGCGAAAATTTGCATTCATTGCGCCGTTCGGTGCATACTCTGAAGGGCGCGGCGGCAGTTATCGGCATCAAGCCAGTGGCGGCGTGGGGCCATGAGTTTGAGGATTTTCTCGACTGGCTGCACGACGAATCACCAACGTTGGGGCCGCAAGCAGTCGCCGCTATGCAGGAAGGCGCAGACATCCTCGCCCGGCTTGCCGACAATCCCGGCAATTCGACCGCCGCTGCGCAGCAGGCTCTTGCCGCTCGCTTCCAAACCATGATGACCGCGCCGCCGTCCGCTGCGGCAGTGGTACCCTCTGCGTCTTCCTCTGATGCGCAGTCCGAAACGGCTGACCTGCCTTCCGCATCAGAGGAGGATGTTTTTTTCGCCGCAGAGCAGACAGAAAAGTCTGCTGCGCCGCTTTTTGACGAGCTGTTTCCTGATGCGGCGGAAGAGCCGATAGCAGAGTTGTTCGCCCCGGAAACGCCGACCGAAGCTGCCGAGGCTATTGATCCTGAGCTGATGGCCTGCTTCAACGAGGAAGCGGCGGAGCATCTGGAAAATATTGACCAGCAGCTCAGACTGTTGGCAGGCCAAGCGGCGAGTGAGACTCCGCTTTCCGAGCCGTTGCGGGAGAATTTGCATTCGCTGCGCCGTTCGGTGCATACCTTGAAAGGGGCAGCGGCGGTGATCGGTATTGAGCCAGTGGCAGCGTGGGGGCATGAGTTCGAGGATTTCCTTGACTGGCTGCACGACGAGTCGCCGACCATAGGGCCGCCAGCAGTCGCCGCTATGCAGGAAGGCGCGGATTTGCTGGTCAAAATCACCGAGCATCCGAACCAGCCGGTGGCGGAGAAAAAAGCCGCTGTCGCTGCGCGCTTCCAAACCATCATCGCTGGGGAAACAGCAGCTCCGCCGCCGCAACCTGTAGTTACCGAGCGGATTGAAGAGGCGGCCGTCGAGCAAGCTGAGGCCGCAATGCCAGAAGGCATGGATATTGCCCCTGTTCTTGAGCAAAAACCAACGCCTCCGGCAGTCGAAATTCCGGCACCGTCTCCAGTCAGCGCGCAGCCGAGTGGCGGGGTACGGCGGGTCAATACCCTGCGCGTGGAGATCAACAAGATTGACCAAGTGGTCGGTCTGAGCGGCGACATGGTCATCAATCTGAGCAGCTTTGAAGCCTCGATGGCTTCGATGGCTGGTACCCTCAACGAGCTGGGCATGATCCTCCAACGCCTGAAGAGTATCAACCACAGCTTGGAAACGGGCTACGAGCTGGCCACAATTCCCTATCTGCGCGGCGCGGGCGAGTCAGGTGACGGCCTCACCGAAGACTTCGACCCTCTGGAGATGGACCGCTACTCTGAGCTGAACATTCTCATCCGCTCCCTGAGCGAGGCGGTCAGCGACCTTGACTCGATCATGGCCCAGAGCGCGCTGGAGAACATCGCTTGGGAGAAGACAGTCGAGCGGCAGGCGCGGGTTTTGAAAGATGTGCAGAACAAAATGATCGGCCTGCGCATGACCCCGCTCTCTGTCTTGTCTGCCCGAATGCTACGCACGGTGCGCGAAGCTGAACGCAGCACCGGCCATCCAGCCCAGCTCGTCATGGAAGGCGAGTCCATCATGATGGACACCCGCGTCTGGGACACAATGGCCGACGCGCTGATGCACATCCTCCGTAACTCGGTCGCCCATGGCGGCAGCCCGGAACGACAGCTCACTATCTGGCTCAAAGCCGAACGCCGAGGCGGCCAGTTTTCCCTGCGGATCAAGGACAATGGCAAGGGCTTGAATTACGAAGCCATCCGCGCCAAAGGCATGAAGCTCTACCCGCTGGAGCGCGTTGGCAGCATGAGCGACGAAAAGCTGGCCCAGCTCATTTTTCGGCATGGCTTCTCCAGTGCGGGTTCAATCAGCAGTATCGCCGGGCGCGGCGTAGGCATGGATGTGGTGCGCGACTCAGTTGCCCTGCTCAACGGCTCGATTGAGATTGCTCCGTCCAGAGGCAAGGGCTTGGAGCTACTCATCCGCCTGCCGGTGGCCGTGGCCCAGCTCCACGCTGTTCTTGTCCGTCTGGCTGGACAGATCTACGCTGTGCCGATGCACGACATCAGCAGCGCGGAGCGGGTGAAGCCAGAGGAAATCAGCGGCCACGACTACGAAACCGGCAGCGGCGAACGAATGCCCTTGCTTAATCCAGCGGCCATTCCCGGCTTCCATGTCGGCACGGCGGGCGAGATTCCGCCGGAGAGCGAATTGGCCGTGCTCATCATTCATACGGGCAGCAGGCAGGCGGCTCTGCTCTGCGAGCAGATCATTGGCCAGCGCGACATTGTTTTCAAGGATTTAGGCAGCCATCTCAGCAACGTCTCCTGCATTGCAGGCGTAACCATCATGGGCGACGGCAGCTTGGTGCCTATTCTTCAGAGCGACGACTTGCTGAAACGATGGCTTGAGCTGGCCGCGCCGTCGGTCGAAACTGCTGTGCAAGAAAAGGCCGAGGAAAGGCCGCTGCAAGTGCTGGTGGTGGATGACTCAATCAGCGTGCGTAAGGTTGTTTCCAACTTCCTCAGCCAGCAGGGCTGGCAGCCGACCATTGCCCGCAACGGCATCGAGGCACTGGAGCGCATCCGCGAAGAGAAGCCCGATCTGGTGCTGCTCGACGTAGAGATGCCGCGTATGAACGGCTTCGAGGTCTTGCAGGCTCTGCAAAGCCAGCCGGAATTCCATGACATTCCTGTGGTCATGCTCACCTCGCGCAGCGCGGACAAGTACCGCGAGAAGGCAGCGCAGCTCGGTGCGCGCGGCTTCATGACTAAGCCGTTCAAGGAAGATGAGGCGATAGAGCTGATTCGCAGCATGACCTCCGGGCAAATGCTGGCGGAGCTGCACGGATGAACCGCTTATCTGGCTCGGGACAATGAAGACGATCTGTGTGGTGCAAGGGGGCAAGTTTCTGCTGGGCATAGACGCGGCACGCATTCTTGCCCGGACAGCGTGGGCCGAGCTTGCGCCGCAGCGCAAGAAAGACGAGAAAATCTTTCATCTTGCTGCGCTGCTGGACAGGCGGCCGGGCGGTGCGGTTTCGCCGGATGCTGTCTGTCTGGAACTACAAGGCAACGACAGCAGGTTTCTCCTCGTGGTTGATAAGATCGCGGATGAAGCGGAAACCATCAATCCGCCCAGTCCGCTGCCGCCAGCCTGTCCACGTCTGACGGCCCGCCTTTGCCCGCAGGTGACCATCTGGGGCGACATGCCTGTGCTGCTGCTGGATCCGGCTCAGGTCATTCCTGTAGCGATTGAGCTGGGCAAAGGCATTGGCCTGCTGACTGAAGAGCCGGAGGCGGAAATGACGGAATCTGAACCTCACGAAGAGGACGATCCGTTTTTCCCGGAAGAGAAACCGGTACCCGTGTTGTTTGCGCCGGAAGAAGATTCCGTTGAACCGGAAGGGCCGCTGGCGTTTCTGGCGAATGCCGAAGAGGATGTTCCTGCTGCATGTTCTTTTGACAAGGAAGCGCTGGTTGCGGAAACAAAATCTGAAGAAGAGACGGAAGAGTCGGCTGTAGAGACAGAATCTCAATGCGCAGAGGCAGGCCCCGACAATGTTGATGCGGAACCAGAATCGTCCGGCAAGGAATCCTCAACGATTGATGAGGAAACCTTCAAGAAAGTGATGAGCTGGACGATCACCCGCTTCAAGCAGAGTCGGACCGGAGAGGAGCTGCATCTCGGCACCGACCAACTGCCGCAGGAGCTGGCAGGCATGGTAGAGGAAAAAGGCTTGAGCCGGAGCATCATTCAGTATCTGATTGATCAGATTGTTCTTCGCTGCAAAGAAACAGAAAGCGCAGGCCGCCGGCTGCCAGGAGAAACACATGCCCACTGAGCGAGAAAAAAAGCAGGCCGCCCGAAAGGCGGTGGCCGTGCGCATGGCGGGGGCGTTCGGCAAAGAGCCGGTCTTGCTTTTCGCGGCCCGGCAGGCTGAGGAAGTGCTGCCGCAAGCCGATGTGCAACCGCTGCCTTTCGCCCCGGACTGGCTGCTCGGCCTCAGCGTCTGGCGGCGGCAGCTACTGCCGGTGCTTGATGCGGCCAAGCTGTACGGTTTCGACCCGGTTGTCGGCCGCCCCCTGTATCTGGTGCTGAGGACGGTCGCACCGGCAGAGACCAAGGACGGCTCGCGGCGACTTCTGCGCTGCCTGCTCAAAGTTTCCAGCCAAGTGGCCGCTCGCGAAATGTCTGCGCAGCCTCCTGCCGTCTCTGCTGTAGAAAACGGCATTGATCCAAACTTGGTCACCGGCGTGTTTGCGCACGAGGATGGCCTGCTGATCGTTCCCAATCTGCTGCCCGCGCTTTGCTCGGCGGCTGACAGTTAATAAAACATTGTTCCACCAAATGCCTGCGGTTCAACGGTGCGGCAAGTCCGTTCCAGGTAATTTTCTTGTGTGAGAAGGAGAAAACATGGCAAATGCGTTGAAAAAAAGACCGGCGGACAAAATTCTCAGCCTTGTCAAAGGGCTGAAGCCCGGCGACCTGAAGGGCAGTCTGTTCACCGGCTGGCGGCGGAGTATCAAAAGCAAGCTGTTAGTCTGGCTGCTGCTGATCTCCATCGTGCCGTTGGCGGTCATCGCTTTCTTCAGCTACCGGTATTCCGCCTCTGCCCTCCAGAGGCAGTCCTTTGAAAACCTCGAAGCGACACTGTCGTTTGAGCATGAGGCTCTACAGCAGTATTTCACTGGACAGGAAAAGACGCTGACCAACCTTGCCGACACCATGAACCTGTTTCAGGAGGAAGCATTTGTCAAGCTGGCGGCGGTGCGGGATCTTCTGAAAGAGGAGATCACCAAATACATGGGCACGCGCTATAACAACGCGCAAGCATTCGGCAGCAACCCGGAGCAGGTTAAAAATTTTACCGTCTTTGCCAAGAACAGCGCAGCAGAGCTGGACAGCGATTTTGCCGCTTACCTGAAGAAATGGTTGGAAGAACGCGATTTTCATTCGTTGCTTCTGCTCAATCCTGAAGGCAAGGTACTGTTCTCCTCAGACAGCTCGGTTAAGCCCGGCATGGCCGTGCGGGAGAAAAGTCCAGAGTGGCATGCGCTGCAAAAAGGACTACAGGAAACCGCGTTTGTCGATTACGGTCCGGCATCCTTTGTCAAAAACAAATCGGTCTGTTATTTTGCCACGCCGTTCAAAGCGGGCGGCCAGCTGGCGGGCGTGTTCCTCTTCCGTCTGAACGATGACGCGCTGGACTGGATTTTGAAACTCACCCCAGGCATCGGCGAGTCCGGCGAGTCCTATCTGGTCGGCGCGGACGGCATGTTCCGCTCCAACTCAGTCTATTTCGAGGAGCCGACATTAGCCAACCCAGCCTTTGTCGTCGATACAGAGAGCGTGGTCTATGCATTGGCCGGTGATAGCGGCGAAGAAACCACTGTCAACTATCGCGGCGACTATGTTCTCTCCTCGTACACCGCTGTTCAGCTCTACGGAACTACGTGGGTGCTCATGGTTGAGTCGGATCAAGCCGAAACAATGGCTCCGAAGCATCTGCAACAAGGAAAAATGGTTGATCATCTGCAAGAGCTATCCCAGGAATACGGTTTTCCTGACCTGTATCTGCTCAACCCGGACGGCTACGTGTTTTATTCAGTTCAACAGGGAAGGGATCATTACACCAACATGCTGACCGGCCCTTACGCCAAATCAGGCTTTGCCGGAGCGGTGCAGGGTGTTCTGAAAACAAAGTCTCTCAAGATAAGCGACTACAGCTTCTATGAGGCAATTGACGGTAAGCCCGCCGCCTTCATGGCTGCGCCGATTCTGAACAAAAACGGCGATGTCAGCATGATCCTCTCCATTCAGATGCCTATCGACAGAATCAATGCGGTTATGAACATCCGCAGCCAGGTTGAGAAAAAGGCCGAGCATCATGCCCATAACGATAAAATGGCGATGGCGGAAACCTATCTGGTTGGTCAGGATAAAACATGGCGGTCTGAAGCGCATGATCCGAAAAAGTATGGCGTGGAGACAACCCTGCTCAAAGCCAAAGCCGACACCAAAGCGGTGAAAGAGGCTCTGGCCGGCAAAGACGGCACGGAAATCATGGTGAATAGCGCAGGTGAAAAGGTGCTGGCATCATGGGTTCCGTTCACGTACAACAACAACGACATTTCTTGGGCGATCATCAGCGAGGCGAACTACGATCAAGTGCATCAGCCTGTCACCAGCCTGTTGCGGATCATAGGCATGACCGCGTTGGCTGCCGCCGTGCTGATTGTTGTGGTCAGCCTCCTTGTCGCCAGCGGCATCACCAAACAGGTTGGCGAAATCGTCAAAGTCATGGCCAAGGTTGAGAAAGGCGACTACAGCGACCGGGTGCGCATCACCAGCAAGGACGAGCTGGGCCGTCTGGCTGTGGACTTCAACGCCATGACCGGCACCATCCAGAATCTGGTTCAGACCCGGCAGGAGGAGCACGATAAGCTGAACACCTCGATCATCCGCCTGTTGGAGGAGATCACGGTTCTTGCTGACGGCGACCTGACCATCCGGGCCACCGTGACCGACGACGTAATCGGAACGCTGGCCGACTCACTCAACCTGATGCTCGAAAACCTTGGCCGGGCCTTCCGCAGGATTAAAGACTCGGCCATGCAGGTTGGTTCAACCGCCAACGTCCTCAGCTCCTCGACCGGAGAGCTGGCCGCCCAGAACGACAGCCAGTCGCGCATGATCAACGAGGCGGTGGCGAAAATCGCCGCGCTGACTGAGGAAATCACGAAAGCGGCGGAACAGGCCGTACAGTCCGCAGGTTCCTCGAAAGAATCGAGCCACGTGGCCGAGGACGGCGCGGCGGCGGTACGTGACACCAGCCACGCGATGGAGGCCATCCGTAGCAACGTGCAGAACACCGCCCGCGCGATCAAGCGGCTTGGCGAAAGCTCGCAGGAGATCAGTGACTTCGCCCGCACCATTAACGAGATTTCCGACCGTACCTCGATTCTGGCTCTGAACGCCTCGATTCAGGCTGCTGCCGCTGGTGAGGAAGGACGCGGCTTCGCGGTCGTTGCTGAGGAAATCCAGCGGCTCGCCGAGCGGGCCGCTGTCTCCACCCGCCAGATCGAAACCCTGATCCGCAACATTCTCGGCGAGATCACCGAGGCCGGCGTGAGTATGGACGCGAGCATTCAAGAAGTTGTCCAAGGCACGAAGCTCTCCCAGAACGCGCTCGCCAAGCTGGAGGAGATCACCTCCCGCTCTAACGAGGTGGCCGCCTTGATTGAAGGCGTTGCCGCCGTGTCCAAGGAGCAGGCCGAGACCACCGCGCAGCTTGCGGGTAAGATGCAGGAGATCGGCGGCATCAGCTTGGAAACCGCGCAGGAGACCATGGGTGCGTCCATCTCCATGCGTGAGATGGCCGCGATGGGCGACGACATGCTTCAAGCCGTCGCCGCCTTCAAACTGGAAGGCGACAGCAAAAAGGCATAAGGAACTGACAAGGAAATCATCATGAAACACACCCTGCTGATTGCGTTTTCGGCCTGCTGCCTTCTTCTGCCGGACAACGGCCTCACCGCTGAGGTCAAGCTGGGCCAGTCTTGCGCTCTGACCGGCTCGACCGCCCTGCTCGGCATTGAAATGGCGAAAGGAGCCAGGCTCTACGTGGACAAACGCGCTGCTGGCGAGCTGGTTCTGACCACCAAGGATGACGGTTACGAGCCAGAACAGAGCCGTGCCAATACTGAGGACTTGGTTAAAGACGGCGCACAAGTGCTGTTCGGTTACCTTGGCACACCCACGGCCAAAGCGGCCCTGCCGATCGCCAACGAGAACAAGACGCTATTTTTCGGCGCAGGCACCGGCGCGGGCTTTCTTGCTGATCCGGTGGCAAATCCCTACTCCTTTGTCCTCCGACCCAGCTACGACGCGGAAGTGGAGAACATGATGCGCCATCTGAAGGAAGATTTGGGCATCAAGCGAATCGCCCTTTTTGTCCAACGCGACGATTTCGGTCTGGCGGGTGTTTCTGCGGCGGTGAAAGCGATGGAGAAGGTGCAGGGGATGGAGATTGTGCCAAAGGTTCCGTCTATTCCTGGCGCGGACGGCAAGGAAGCCACCGTTGAGGAATGGAATACATTCTGGAAAGAAGTGCCGCATTACAAACGCAACACGGTGTCGGTCGGCAATGCGGTGCGCCAAGTCCGGGGCAACGGTGTGGATGCGGTTATTCTGGTCGGCACCGCCCGTCCTTGCTCCTTGGCCATCAACCAATGGCACAAGATGAACTTCAAGGTGCCGATGCTCAATATTTCCTTTGTCGGCTCAACGGCCTTGGCCTACCGCCTGAAGGACAGTGAAAACGTCTATGTCAGCCAGATTGTGCCTGATCCTTGGGACAAAAAACTGCCCATCGTCAAGCAGTACCAAGAGGACATGGGCGAAGAGAAATACGACTTCATCAGCTTTGAAGCCTACCTTGCCGCCAGCGTGCTGCATCAGGCGGTTAAGTCGGTGAAGGGCGAAGTCACGTCTGAGTCGATCAAGACAGCACTGGAGGGCATGAGCGACTACGACGCAGGCGGCATCAAGATATCCTTTGGCCCGAATGACCGGCGAGGTATGGATGACGCGCTTTATCTGACGAAAGTGGAGAAAAGCGACGATGTCAGCAAGTTTGTCTATGTGGACAAGCTGATTAAGCCTGAAGGAAAAAAGTAAGCGGCACACTGCGCAGGGCAGGGCGGCTTTGGCTGAACTGCGCCTGCGTTATTTTTTTGCTGAACCCAAGAGAGGAGTGATGTGATGGAAAAAAAAAATTGCTGGGATGTGAAGCAATGCAACCGGGGGCCGGGCGGGGCGAAAGTCCATGAAGCAGGAATTTGTCCGGCGGCGGATGAAAAGCGGGCGGACGGCATTCACGGCGGGAAAAACGGCGGCCGTTGCTGCTGGGTCATTGCCGGTACTCTCTGCAAAGGGCCGGAGGTGCAGCAAGGTTCATACATGCAGAAATTTTGCAGCGACTGCCATAGCTGCGAATTTTACAGCATCGTCAAAAAAGAGGAGGAGCCGCATTTCAAAGTCGGCATGGTGATCCTCAAGGAAATGAAAAGCCGGAACTGACGGGTTCGTCGGGCTGAATCAGAGATGCGGCGGTGCCGGGGAGCAAAGAAATGCTTTCCGGCTTTTTTTTGTGCTGCGCAGGTCACCCGCGCAGGAACGCAACCTCAGTAGCGGAGTTTTCATGATCGGAGAAATCATCGCGGTCGGCGACGAGCTGACCGCAGGCCGGATTGTCAACAGCACCAGCGCCTTTGCCGCCCGCGCACTGTTTCTGGCCGGTCACGAGGTTGCGGCCATGCACACGGTCGGTGACACGCCCGCCCTCATCGGCAATATTCTTCGGCGGGCCATCCGGCGGGCAGAATTTGTCATTGTTACTGGAGGATTGGGGCCGACCAGCGACGATTTGACCAATGAGGCGGCCTCTGCCGCTCTGCGCCGCCCTCCGACCCTCAATCACGCACTGCTGGAAAAAATTCGCAGTCAGCCCTGGGGCGATGTCTGCCATCAGGACGACCTTGAAAAATTGGCATGGCTGCCTGAAGGCGCGGAGGTGCTGAATCTTGACGCACGGATGGCTGGGCATGTGCTGGTGCATGACACAGTGCCAGTTTTTTTTCTTCCCGGAGTGCCAGGCCAAGCGGTAAAACTTTTAGCGGAAAATGTTCTACCGAAACTGGCTGACTGGCCCGGCGGCGGCAGAAGGCCGGTGCGAATACGCCTCTACCGCACAGTCGGCCTGTCCGAGTGTGAGATCAATCAGCGGCTGCTTGCGCTGGAGCAGGAGGGCAGGGCGATTGTCGGCTATTATCCGGCAGACGGCGAGGTGCATGTCAGCCTGACAGTGACCGGCGGCGAAGCTGATGCGCTTTTTATCGAGGCGGATCAACGCATTCGTTCTGCCTTGGGCGGGCATTTCTACGGCAAGGACCAAGAAACGCTGGCGCAGCTGGTCGGCAGGCTGCTGCACACGCAGCACCTTATGCTTGCCACTGCTGAATCCTGCACAGGCGGCCTGATTGGCTCAAAAATCACGGCGGTGCCGGGCAGCTCGGCTTGGTTTGCAGGCGGGGTGATCGCCTATTCCAATCAGCTTAAAGAAAGGTTGCTCAACGTTGATGCGGAACTGCTTAGTCAGCATGGAGCGGTGAGCAGTTCCGTTGCCAAAGCAATGGCCAGCGGCTTGGCCGAGCGGACAGGCGCGGACATCAGCCTTGCTGTCACCGGCATTGCCGGGCCGGACGGCGGGACATTGGAACAGCCCGTCGGCACGGTGTATATCGGCCTGTTTGACAAAGGCACAGCCAGCTCCGCTCGGCATCGCTTCACCGGCAGCAGACAGGAAATTCAGGAAATGGCGGCGGCAATGGCCTTGGATGCGGTGCGAAGAGTGTTGATGAACCGGTGCAATGCCCTGTGAGCGGTAGCTGCCTGTTATTGCAACAGCTTGAATCTATTGCCGCAATATCGCCATGCAAAACTAAATCACGATAAAATGCAATAAAAAACAGGGTATTGTCAAATGCAGTGGCGTTTTCCAGCGGCGGTTGGTATGATGCTCGGAGCTTGCGTCATTTTTATTTCTCACCGAGGAGCAGCGTTATGGAATATTCTCATGAAGTTAAAGAAATGCACTGCATCGCCCTTGGGACAAACCACGGGCCTGCGCCCATTCCCCAAGAAGGGCAGTGGAATCAGGTGCGGCAGATCAGCGAAATCAACGGCCTGAGCCATGCGGTCGGCTGGTGCGCTCCGCATCAAGGGGCCTGCAAACTGACCTTGAACGTCAAGGGCGGCATTATTGAAGAAGCCTTGATTGAAACCGTCGGCTGCACTGGCATGACCCATTCGGCGGCGATGGCGGCGGAAATTCTGCCGGGCAAGACCATTTTGGAGGCTCTCAACACCGATTTAGTCTGCGACGCAATCAACGTGGCCATGCGCGAGTTCTTCAAGCAGATCAGCTATGGCCGCACGCAATCGGCTTTCTCTGAAGGCGGGCTGCCCATTGGCGCGGGCTTGGAGGATTTGGGCAAAGGGCTGCGCACCGTCACCGGCACCACCTACGGCACCAAGCTGAAAGGGCCGCGCTATCTGGAACTGGCCGAAGGCTACATCATGGAGCTGGGGCTGGATGCGAACGATGAGATCATCGGCTATAAATTCCTCAAAATCGGGCCGATGCTCGACGCTATTAAGAAGGGCGTTGATCCGGCAGAGGCGATGGCCAAGGCCACCGGCACCTACGGGCGGTTCGCCGAGGCCGTCAAAACAGTTGATCCCCGGAAGGAGTAAACATCATGGCACTTTTTGAAGGATACGAGCGGAGAATCGACAAGATCAACGCAGTGCTGGCTGAATACGGGATCAAGAATTTGGACGAGGCCAAGCAAATCAGTGCAAACGTGGGCGTGGACGTGTATGCCATTGTCAAAGGTGTGCAGCCGATTTGCTTTGAGAATGCCTGCTGGGCCTACATTGCCGGAGCAGCTATTGCTCTGAAAAAAGGGCAAAAGAAGGCCGTGGAGATTGCCTCGACCTTAGGCATCGGCTTGCAGGCCTTCTGCATTCCCGGTTCAGTCGCGGAAAACCGCAAAGTGGGCATTGGCCACGGCAATCTGGCGGCGCGGCTTCTCAGCGAAGAAACCAAATGTTTCGCCTTCTTGGCCGGGCATGAGTCCTTTGCCGCTGCGGAAGGGGCCATCGGCATTGCCAGATCCGCTAACCGGGTGCGCACCGAGCCGCTGCGGGTGATACTTAACGGTTTGGGCAAGGATGCGGCCTATATCATCTCGCGGATCAACGGCTTCACCTATAGGAAGACGCAGTTCGACTACGCCAGCGGCACCCTGCATGTGGTCGAGGAAAAGGCGTTTTCCAGCGGCGAGCGGGCCAAAGTGCGCTGCTACGGCGCGGATGACGTGCGCGAGGGCGTGGCCATTAACCACTTGGAGCTGGTGGACGTGTCCATCACCGGCAACTCGACCAATCCCACCCGCTTCCAGCATCCGGTGGCAGGCACGTACAAAAAGGAGTGCTTGGAGCTGGGCCGGAAGTATTTTTCGGTCGCCTCCGGCGGCGGCACGGGCCGCAC
>DHWV01000099.1:0-532 GCA_002413355.1 Desulfobulbaceae bacterium UBA5173
CGAGTCATTTATAGGAGATGGAATCAAGCTCATCCGAAAGCGTATCGAATCAGCATTCAGCGTGATCGCGCAAAGATTTCCAGCGCATATTCATGCTGTCACTTCGCATGGCTTTGAATTGAAGGTTTTTCTTTTTATCTTGGCTTACGGCATTGAAAAAACAATGATGTAGGTCACAACTTGGGTTAGTTATAAAGCTATCAATCCACCCTTTCCCAAGAATCAACATAAAAAAATTATTATAAATATCAAAAATAAGCATATGCCAAAACTTGTTATCCCATTAGGCCCTTTAAGTCAACTCTTTCAGGGTATATCTGAAGTACTGTAAAATATGCATTCGGAAAAAATAGAATTAACGAAGAGTAAAAATAATGTTTTTTCGTTCAGAAATCTATTTCACGCAAGTACCTTTCTACGATTATGCATTGTTCAAGAATTGATGTTTTATCTTCTGTTTTTTAGTGTTCACTTGAATTTCCCCGGGCAAATTCTTCATGTCCAGATTAATTTATTGCGAAGCTGCGGGTCT
>DHWV01000099.1:778-6492 GCA_002413355.1 Desulfobulbaceae bacterium UBA5173
GTCTAATACCCCGTCGCTTGCGACGCATCTTTAAAATCATTTGTACGATACCCCGCCCCTTGGGGCGGGGTAATTTATTTTAGATTTGTTATGATTATTAACTGCACTGCAACATCCCCGCCGCCCTAACGACGGCAGGGACAGAATAACACAACTCACTTCACCGGCTTCCACTCCTTCAGGAACGCTGGCAGATGCCCTGCCTCACGCGGGCCGATGGTGATCGTCCACTCCGGCAGCTCCTCTTCCAGCTCGCCCTTGATGGTGGCGAGATAGCCCGGAATAATCAGCTCCCGGTGCTTGACCTTGTCGGCAATACCGGACTTCTTGACAAAGGCGGCGATCAGGTCTGCGCCGAACTTGCCCGCAGCCCAGGCGGTGAGCACGGAAAGCCCCTCGGTGTCCTTGATCAGCAGCCAGCTCGGCACCTTGGATCCTTCGATCTCGCCGGAAACAATGAAGTAGGTCAGCGAGAAGTTGCAGGTGATCAGCACCGGCGAGTTCTCGTCCGGCCCGGTGATCGGGTAGATGTCCTCGGACACGACCATAGGCCGCTGCGGGTCGGTGAAGATGTTGAGCTGCTCCAGCAGGAGCGGGAAAAGCACGTCGCCCTGGATGTCGGAAAAGACGGTGATGGCCGCGTATTTCGCCATCAGCACCGAGCCGATCAAGCCTTCCATCATCAGGTCGTCGCACATCTCGCAGGGGAAGGCGATGACCGGGAAGCCGAGCGCCTTGAACTTCTCCTTCACGGCAGAGCGGCGGGACACGATGCTGTCCTCGAAGGCTCCGCGCAGGGTTCTCGCGCCGCTGTCGATGACCATCTCCTTGACCCCGGCGGCCATCAGCTTGTTGACCAGCTCAACCAAATCGCTGAGGTTCTTGCCCTTCACGCCGATGGCGCAGCCGGTCTCTTTGGCCAGTGCGGCAAAAGCATCGGCGTTCTCGGCGGTTGCGCCGTAGAGCAGCGGCTTGTTGTCGCCGCAAGCAGCAGCTCCAACCTTGAGCGCGGCAGCATCGCCACTCATCAGAATGATTGCCTGCTTGGGCGCGGCAGCCATGACCTTCTTCGCCATATCAGCCAGCGAAACACCGCCTGCGTCCTTGATCGCCACGAGATTGTTGCGCATCATCACGCCGACGCGCTCGTATTCCAAGCTGGCAGCCCGCTTCAGCTTGCCATCAATCGAGGCCGCATCTTCGTTGGTGGAGATCAGCACCGCAATGCCGGTCTTGTTCTCAAAGCGCTTCTCATGCCGGAATTGGCAGGTTTCGCCGCCTGCGGTGAAGGCCGCCTCGCCGCTGCCGATCTTGATCGTGCGGATGGGCGGTGCCGATGCCTCGCCAATGGTGGCCTTGGCCTCCTCGCTGACATCAACACATGCTGCAATCTCGGCCTGACCTGCCGCCACTTTCATGGCAAAGGCCAGACAAGTTGGGATGCCGCACTTGCCGCAGTTGGTCTTGGGCAGCATCTTGAGAATCTGGATACCGGTTAACGCCATTTTATCCCTCCTGGTCAAAAAATCAGAATCAGAACACCGGGAACACGATTCGCTGTCCGCCCGGATGCTGTTAGTTTGTTGTTAATTGCTTACTCGTAATGGCTCCACATTCGATAAACCTTGATCAGCTTTTCCTCTTCAAAAATCTCATAGACCAAACGATGCTGCTTGTTGATACGTCGGCTGATCAAGCCGCTCATGTCGCCTTTCAAAAATTCATATTCCGGCGGATACTGCAACGGATTCTTCTCAATAATCTCTATCAGCTTCAGAACCTTCTCTTTCAGTCCGCTAGAAGCGAGCCTTTTGGCCTCTTTCTGCGCCTGCGTCATGAATTTGACGGTGTACATCACCAATCCAGCTTATCGAGTGTAACGCCGTTGCAATCCGGCTCTCTTCTGGCCTCTTGAATGCTTTGTACCATGCCGTCTATTGATCTCAAGTATTCATCATCGTTGACATACTCTGACTGGTCCAATATTTTTATTTCATCCTTAAAATGCTTCAGCATCCATAAGAACTTCTCGACAATGCCGTCGTCTATTCGTAACGTGACTGTTTTCATGCTGTCCTCTTCAATACTTTCAGTAAGGAGGTAGGCAAACAGCTCCGCCTCTGTTATCTTCACCCGCCCCTTCGTTTCGGCGCAAGATGATAGGTGAAGATTATCAAGCCAAGGCGGTACTCAATTGATGCAACGAAATTATGGATACAGCTTATATGGAAACCCTGCTTTCGATTCGGCCATGCCTTCAGTCATTCTTTCAAAAAGATAATATGGCATACCAAAAGACAGACGATTGCCCTCCCAGCCGCTCAACGCCCGTGCGCCAAGACAGAAAAAAGAACCATTCAGTTTCTGCTTCAGAAAAGGATAAGCGGTTACATCGGCACAAACACCTCTTATGCCAATTGTATTCAGCTCGATACGCTCTCCTAATTCAAAGGCGTAGCCTTGTATCGCCCTCAGAGCCTGTTTAGGGGTCACACCAATGATAACAACATCAGGTGTGTATTGTTCGGAATGATATGGAAATGCAACTATTGCATCCATATCGTGTTCCACTACTACCATGCCGGAAAGAGCATTCAGCGATGCACCTAGGGTTTTATAGCGACCACAGTCGTCTTTTCCGAAAAGCGAGAACTCCATGTGTCCGGTGTCTTTACAGGCATAGACATATCCATCTGTGAAATCTGCTGGAGACGCAGGATGTTCCATCAGAGAAGTATATTTTCTACTGCCTTCCAATGGGTTCTTGTCATCTTTATGGACAAGTCCCAAGGTAATGGCCGCCGCTGGACAACCGATATTTTTTTTGGTGACAATAACAGTCTCACCTTCAGAGGCAAGTTTGACTGCGCCGCACCAAGGTATGGTTGCGTCTGCTACTGTTGGATCTTCTTCGGGAAAAGGGGTTCCTTTCGGGAAAAACTTTACCCCTACTGGAACTACAGGAGGCTTTAAGCTGTCAACCCCGAACGACTCAATGAATCTCTCTGCGACATCTTTAAATCCCATGACAAGCCCCTATGATTGAAAAATGTATTACACCAAGGCCGGAGGCCATGATCTCCGCCTCAGTGGCGATTATGTTGCTTCCAGTGCAACGATCCGCGTCAGCAAGGGACAGACAAACAGCTCTGCCCCTTGCATCTCCGCCGAGAATCACCCCATCGCTGCTTCCATCTCCAAAGCAGGATGGCCCTTCTCCTTCATAAAGGCCAAGATTTCTGCCTCAGAGGTGCCCTGCTCCTCAGTGGCGATCATGTCGTACAGCTCCGGCATACCAATATCCGCGCAGGCTGCCTTCAGCTTGTCGCTGATCTCCTCCTTCATCATCTTGGGCATCCAGACCATCCGCTTCAGACCGCCTTCCGCCTTGAAGAGCTTCTTGCTGGTCATGAAGTGCTTGGACACGCCCATGAAGCCAGGGGTCTGCATTCCGCCGCCTGCCATGCCCGCGAGCGTGGTGAACTTCATGCCGGACGGAGTCATGCCCATGTAGTCGCGGTTGACAACCATGATGCCGTTGCACTGGGGCAGCATGGCGGCAATGGCCTCAAAGCAGCCGCAGGCAGTCATCGGGTTGTTCATCAGCGAGTAGCAGCTCACCTCGGTGACTGCGCCGCGCGATGCCTGGTTGACAAACTCATTGATGCCGCTGAAATAGCCGTTGTCCGGGTCCGTGCATTCGCCTTTGGGAATCGGCTGGTTCGGGCCGGTGGGGTTGATCTGGAACGAGGCCTTGCCGTCCAGCCAGTTGTAGGCTCCGCACATGCCGATGCGCTCCGGCGTGATCACGCAGACATGGCTCGGCGCGAATGACTGGCAGAGAGTGCAGGAGTAGAAGACCTCCTCGGTCTCGTCGGTCATTGAGCCAAGACGCAGGTCGCGCTCGGTATAGACCTGCTTGGCAAGGTTCATCACTTCCTCGACCTTATCCTGCACAGTGTAGATTTTCACCTGCACCTTATCGAGAATCGCGCCGAACTCCTGATGCAGCTTGCCGTGCAGCACCTTGCCGATATGCTTGAAGGAGAAGCCTTTCTCCACCGCGCCCTTGCCGATGCGGATCCACATGATGTTCCGCTGGCCGATGTGCATGATGCCCTGCACATAGTTGATCAGGTGGTGGAACTGGCGCTCAAGAATCGGCTCAAAGTCGGACTGCATCTCGCGGCCAGCGACCTCAACCAGAATGGCGATGGGCAGATTCTGGCCCTGCTGAATGTCGCTGATGTCCGGCCCTTCGAGAATGATTTTGCCATCCTCGACCTCGTCCATCTCCTTGGAGATCAGCACTTCCACGCCGGTGGTGCGACCGCCGCCGCACTCCATGTACAGGTCGTCTTTGCGGATGCGCTCGCCCTCAAAGGCCGGGCCGAAGGACATCGGAATATCAATCTTGTTGACGCTGACCTTGAGGCCGCGCACCTCAATCGCCTTCTGGACGATTTCGTCGTGCGGCACATTGGAGACCACGTGCTCGTAGGTGCAGATGCCAGTTGGCAATACCTGCGGGATGTCGTAGTCAGAGATGGTCGGGAAGCCCCAGTTGATGGCACCGGCGGCGTTGGCGTACCACTCGTCGCTGACCGGGCCAAAGGCCATGACAAAGGCGAAGGTGCGGTTCTTGTTGTAAATCAGGTTGGCGCGGTAGTCGCCGGGCTTGACACCGCCAAAGGCCAAGGCCACGCGGCAGGCAAAGCCGATGGCAAAGACCACCGAGGTGTAGGACTTGCCGAAGGGCACAAGCCGGGTGTTCCAGCCTACCTGCACACCGTTCTCGACCAGCAGCTCGGCCATGTTCTTGCCGTTGGAGTGGTCGTGCATGAAGATGTAGAGGTTCTTTTCTTGCAGCTCAATCGCGATCTTGGAGGCCACAACCTTGTCTTCCGGCGAGCCGACAATGGCGGCAAAGCCCGGCGCAGTGCCGTCCACAAACTCCACGCCGCGCTTGCGGAAGATCACGTCGTCCGCCGCACCCAGCCAGAGATTCTCCGGCATTGGGTCTTCGGTCTTGGTGTAAAAATTCGGCGCATTGAGGTAGCGGATGGCCTCGTACATCTCCTCAGCGAAATAGGTGGCCATACCTGCGTCCAACGCCGGAGCCAGATACGGCAGCCAGATGTTGTCGCTGACAATGGCAGGCAGCAAGGTGCGGCATTCAGTGAAGATGTCCTTCATGTCGCCCAGCTTCTGCACCTTCGCGCCGAGCATCGAATAGATGATCGGCAAATAATACGCGGTGTTGGGGAAGGAAACCTCGTGCTCAGGCCCGAACTTCTTCAGGGCCTCCTCGTAGGCCGCCTCAGCCATGTCCACAATCTTATGGGCACCCCGGATGGCTGCGGAACAGATGATCTTTGACATAGAAACAGCTCCTTAGTATGTGCGTATTCTGTCCGGTCAGCCGACCAGCCCGTTGATCAGCGACTTGGTCATGCTCACCGCCTTGGGATGGCGCATGATCAGCACCTCGCCGCCAGCCATCAACATGCAGGAGGCAGTCACCGCCTCCATCATGATGCCGCGCCGCTCCTGGTCGCCAAGCAGCGCATCACTGGGCAGGGCAGCCTCTTTGGTCTTCCAGACCTCGCGGCCCAAGTTGCAGATGAGCGGCACTTGCAGCTTCTCGTCCTTTTGGGTGAGGGCAGCCAGGCGGATGCGCTCCATGACCGAGTAGGTGTACTCGATGCCGTAGC
>DHWV01000099.1:6719-14382 GCA_002413355.1 Desulfobulbaceae bacterium UBA5173
AGTAGGTGTACTCGATGCCGTAGCCGAGCGCGCCAACGGAGGGATCCATCAGCACAGTGTCCAAGCCCACGCCGAGGTTCTCCAAGAGGATGTTGAGCTGCTTGGCAAGATTCACGTCAATCGGCGAGGCAGCCACGATGGGATAGCGGAAGGCCATTGCGGTCGCGCCGATGGAGCGGTAGTTGCTGTCCTCCAATGGAGCAAGGCAGACCTTCTTGTCGCCGATCATCGAGGTGACTTCGCGCAGGGTCTCGGTGTCCTTGTCCGCATTGCCGCAGCCCCAGATGATGATCGGCACATCAACAGCCTGAATCACCTTGGCCGCATCTTTGGCCGCATCTTTGGCCGGACGGTTCGCGCCGTTGGGATCAGTGCCTGCCAGCCAGATGTTGATGGCATCAGCCTTATAGACCTCCACGCACTTCTTCGCCCAGGCGACCGGGTCGCCCATCACATCGTCGAAATACTTGCTCAAGGTGGCTGGCCAGTTGTCAGGCCGGATGTCCATCACTTCCATGGCAATCAGCGGCTTGTGCGGCATCTTGCCTTCAAAGAGATGGAAGGGCAGGGAGGTCGCGCCGCCCACGGTCACGGCCTTGTCGCCGTTGCCCAAGCTGACTTCGCGGATTGCGCCGGAGTAGTTCACCTTGTACGATGAGGCAGGCACCTTGGCCGCCCGTTCAGCAAAGGGAGCTTCACCAACTGCCAGCACCGGCGCGGACAGCTCAGACGGAGCTGCCGCAGGTTTCGCCGCTGCGGCCTTGGCGGTTGCTTCTGTTGCCGCTTTGGCTTCGGCCTCAGCTTTGGCCTTTGCTTCCGCCTCGGCTTTCAGTTTCGCATCCGCAGCAGCTTTTGCCTCAGCGTCTGCTTTGGCTTTTGCGGCAGCAGCTTTTGCTGCGGCTTCCGCCTGAGCTTTGGCCGCCGCGTCTGCCTCAGCTTTCGCCTTGGCCTTGGCTGCTGCCGCAGCTTTCTCCGCAGCATCATCTGCAACCGGCTGCACTGGCGCAGCAACTGGAGCCGCTACGGGTGCCGCAGACTGCGGCTTCTTGGCGCAGCATTCCGGCTCGCGCCGCAGCACGGCCTCAGCCCGGACAAAGTTCATCAGGGCCTCGAACTGATCATCGCTTAGGCCGTAGGCCGCCTTCAATGCCTTCAGCCCCACGCTGACCGAATCCAAGGCCAGCAGGCGTTCCTTCTCGTTCATCTCATGCTCTCCCGCATCATCTGCCGCAGGCGCGGCAGGGTTAATCTCTGCCCCAGCCTGCGGACGGGCGGCGGCAATGGCCTCCGCTTCCTTCCGGGCTGCGGCGATAATCTGTTCGGCCTCAGCCTTGGCCTGAGCCAGCAGGGCATCGGCGGCATCACGGCGGATCTCAATGGTCTCGGCAGCAGGAGCCGCAGCCTCTTTGACCGGCGCGGCCACAGCATCCTCAGCAAAGGTCGGGCGTGGCAACAGGCCGGCGCGTTCGCAAATCTCCGGCACTGCCTCCTCCCATTCGATGGCCATGACATGCACACCGGCCACGCCCGGAATCTCTTTCACCTGATTGATGATGTCCACGCAGATGCTGATGCCTTCCTGCTTCTGATCTTTCGCGCCCTTCATCCGCTTGATGACCTCGTCGGTCACATCCATGCCCGGCACGAACTTCTTCATGTAGTTCGCCATGCCCAAGGACTTGGGCGGGGTCACGCCCGCAAGGATGTAGGCCTTCTCGGTCAGGCCGAGGTCGCGGGCCATCTTCATGAACTCCGCAAACTTGGCGACGTTGTAGATGATCTGGGTCTGAATGAAGTCTGCGCCGTTGGCGATCTTCTTGCCCATGCGCACGGCCCGGAACTCGAACGGCCAGGCGAACGGGTTGGCTGCCGCGCCAAGGAACAGCTGCGGTGCCTTGCCCTTCAGCTCCTCGCCGCACTGGAACTTCTTCGCGTCGCGCAAGTCCCGCATCATGCCGAGGAGCTGGATCGAATCCATGTCGAACACGCCCTTGGAGCCGGGATGATTGCCGAACTTCTGGTGATCGCCCGTCAGACAGAGCAGATTCTTCAAGCCTAAGGCAGCCGCCGCCAGCACATCGGACTGCATCCCGATCCGGTTGCGGTCGCGGCAGGTCATCTGGATAACCGGCTCCACGCCCTCAGCCTGAGCCAGCAGGCCCGCGCCGATGGACGACATGCGGACGATGGCGGTCTGGCAGTCGGTGATATTGACCGCATCCACCTTGCCTTTCAGCACCCGCGCTTTGGCCCGGACTATCTCCGGGTCACTGTTCTTTGGCGGCCCCAGCTCGCCCGTGACGGCGAACTGGCCGCTGCGGAGCACCCGCTCCAAATTGCTCCCCGATTTCATAATCCTCCCTCTATTTCATCCGCCACTGCGGGCGGAAAATGTTTGGCAATTTCTCTATTGAATGCTGGCGGTCGGGCTGGCTTGGCCGTTTTTCTACAGGGGCGAAAAATTTTTCGCCCCTACGATGGCATTCATCGGCCCGGCGCATCCGCAGAACGGCTGTTTGGATCGGTTCAACGGCCCCGGAGATCGGTTCCGCGCATCCGTAGGGGCGAAAAATCTTTCGCCCCTACACCTCCCCCGGCAAACGCCGCAATCAATGCTTCCCGCCGCCGCAGCCCATGCCGCCGATACCTTTGCCCGCCTCAATCTCGCGGCGCATCGCCATATCCATCAGCACGCGCTCTTTCTTTTTATTGATGCCGAGGGCCTCGCGCTTCTCCTCAATGGCCGCGATCATCGCCTTGGCAATGTCGAGCGGCTCTTGAGCCACGCCCCAGCACGCGCCGTACTCCTCTTTCAGCCCTTTGAGGATGTACTCGGAGAACTTCTTTGCCCCGCTGATCGGCAGGTTCTGGAAGATGACGTGTGCGCCGCTGGCGACAAAATATTGACCAATGGCCACAGCCTTCTCGCTCATCCAGACCGGCGCGGTGCCGACCGCAGGCAGCTCGGCAATGTCGTTGCCGAGGCCACCTTCATGCACCATCTCGGTCAGGGCAATGAGCAGGCGGGAGTTGTCCACGCAGGAGCCGACATGCAGCACCGGCGGCATACCCACGGTCTCGCAGACCTCGCGCAGACTGTCGCCGGCGAACTCGGTCGCTGCCTCTGGCCGCATTAGACCAACCCGGCCAAGGGCCTGCGCAGCGCAGCCGGTGGCCAGCACCAGCACGTTGTTCTTGATCAGCGCTTTGGCAATGATCTCATGCACGTTGTCGGCGTGCTTGTAGTGCTCACAGCCGACAATCGCGGCCACACCCCGGATGCGGCCATTGATGATGTTGTCGTTCAGCGGACGGTAGGACTGGCGGAAGCGACCGCCGAGCATGTAGTTGATCGTCTCGTGGGAGAAACCCACCACCACATCAAACTTCTTGTCCTTGGGGATGTAGTACGCGCCCCGCTTCTTGAAGTTGGCAATGGCGTGGGTGAGTATCTTCTTGGCCGAGGCGTAGGAGTCGTGCTCGTCAAACTGGATGTGCACCGCGTCCGGCATCATCGCCCGGTAATTGGTGGTGATGATGTCGGTGTGCTTGTCCTTCACCACCTGCGCGACCGACTGCATCACGCACTGGACATCAACGACCATCGCCTCGACCGCGCCGGTCGCTAAAACCATCTCCTGCTGAATGAACGAGCCTGCCACCGGAATGCCACGGCGCATCAGGATTTCGTTGCCTGTGCAGCAGACACCGGCCAAGTTGATGCCTTTCGCCCCGGCTTTCTTGGCCAGAGCCAGCATCTCCTCGTCCTCGGCAGCGAGACAAAGCGATTCAGCTAAAAGCGGCTCGTGGCCATGCACGGTGACGTTGACCATGTCCTCGCGCAGCACACCCAAATCAATGGTGGCCCGCTTGGGCACCGGCGTGCCGAACATGATGTCGGTCAGCTCGGTGGAGAGCATGGACGCGCCCCAGCCGTCCGCCAGCGAGCAGCGGGTGGCTTGGCGCATAATGTTGTGGTATTCTTGATCCACGCCCATGTGGGTGCGGTGCATCATCTCCACCACCTCGCGGTCAACGCCGCGCGGCTCCACGCCCTTCTCCTTCCATATCTTCTGCTGCTTCTGCGGCGCGCGCTTGAGCATGGTCAGCGGCGTGTTGTCCTGCTGGCCGAACTCGGCAAGGGCGCGCTGGCCCAGCTCAAGGGCGATCTCGTTCTTGTCGCGGCCCTCGGTGGCGATGCCGAAGAGCTTGGCCATCTTGTGCAGCTTGGCCACGTCTTTGATCTCGTGCGGGGTCTCGCCCTTGGCAGTGGCGATGAAACCGCGCACCATCTCACGGGCGTGGTCGGTGTGCGCGGAGGTGCCTGCGGCGACAATGCGGGCAAAGTTGCGGGCGGCCACGGTGTCAGCGGTGGCTCCGCAGATGCCGACCATGCTCTCCACGCCGTCAATGATCTGGCACGGCCCCATGTTGCAGTTTTTGCAGCAGGTGCCCTGCGAGCCGAAGAGGCAGGCGGCCATGCCGCGCTCTTCAATGCGGGTGTAGGCGGTGCGGACTTTCTTGGCTAAATCCTGGTTGAGCAGCTCGCGGGTGGAGCTGGCGGTGATCTCGTTGCTGCTGGCGATGCGGCTGGGCTTGGCCATAACTCAACTCTCCTTTAAAGTGAATTCTGAAATAGTTACGCCAGCCCGGCGAACTGCTTCGCCGACTGAACGGTGTTCTTCATCAGCATGGTGATGGTCATCGGCCCGACTCCGCCCGGCACCGGGGTGATCGCGGCCGCCTTCTCCTTCACCGAGTCAAACTCCACGTCGCCTGCGAGCTTGGCCTTGCCGGACTCGGTCATGCCGACGCGGTTGACACCAACATCAATCACCACCACGCCTTCCTTGACCTGATCGGCCTTGATCATGTTGGCAACACCGGCAGCGACAATGAGGATGTCCGCCCGCTTGGTGTGGAAATCCATGTCCTTGGTGCGGGTGTGGCAGAGGGTGACGGTGGCGTTGCCGCCCGCCCGCTTTTGCAGCATCAGGTTGGCCACCGGCTTGCCGACGATGTTCGAGCGGCCAACCACGACAACCTCCGCCCCGTCGGTCTTCACACCGCTGCGCTGAAGCAGCTCCAGCACGCCATGCGGCGTGCAGGGCAGGAAGCATTTCTCGCCTAAAACCATGCGGCCTACATTGACCGGATGGAAGCCGTCCACGTCTTTGTCCGGGCTGATAGCGTTCAGCACCTTGGCCTCATTGATCTGCTTAGGCAAAGGCAGCTGCACGAGAATGCCGTGAATCTTCGCATCGTTGTTGCATTTCTCCACCAGAGCCAGCAGCTCGGCCTCACTGGTGCTGGCAGGCAGCGTCACCTGCTCGGAGTGAATGCCCAGCTCCTTGGCGGTCTTGTTCTTTGCCGCCACATAGGACTGCGAAGCCGGGTCCTCGCCGACAAGAATGGTGACCAAACCAGGCACGACACTGTGCTTCACGGTCAGCTCGGCAACTTCTGCCTTCAGCTCTTCCCGGATTTCCTTGGCAACTTCAGTGCCGCTGATAATTTTCGCGCTCATGACTGTTCCTTGAAAAATATAAATATAGCCTGACAGCCGACACCTGCCGCCAGCACGGCGGAAATGGAACATCGGCTGAATGAAATCGGATTCATGCTTGCTGAGGGCAAGAGAAATATATACTCCATTCTTTGTATTTTTTTCAACCTAAATCCGCGCAGGTGCTGATCTTGCCCGGCATTCTCTCCGCTTCTGCCGCAAACTGCCGCCGCATTTGTTCAGGCCCGCCAAGGAGATGTCCGGCTCATCAATGCTTCCTATCGTATTCTTCAAAAAGAATGAAGCAAGAAAAACGCAAATTCATGTTCTGTTCATACGCTGTTCACCTGGCGTTCATATAGGGCAGGGTAAGATGAAAATATAAAAAGGAGGGAAATTCAGCCATGACATGGCAGGGTTTTCAGAAAATAAGCAGTAAATGGACACGGTGTCCGCAGGAGAGAGAAAATGAAGAGCAACGGAATGCAGGCAGCAGGCAAGGGCTTTTTCGCAATGATCGCAGCAGCCATGTGTTTAACAGCCGGTTCGGCAGTCGCGCAGATGCAAATGAATACGCCATCAGCTGGAATCTGCGGCTGCGATAATAAACAAGAGGTTGAGCGGTATGTGCAGAATGTCATCAATGACTACCAGCATCGTGGCATCGGCTGCGAAGAAGCCAAGATGTACACCGGAGCCTGCATCAGCGTCTATTGTTCCTCCTGCAATGATTCCGCCGCTCATGCGCGTTGCGTGCAAACCGCTTCAGACTACTTTCTCTATGCCTCCGGGTATTGCCAGCAGCAGGCTGTCGGCCAGCTGACAGCGTTCATGCCGATGAGGTGAAGGCATCTTGCCTGAAGAGAAAATAAAATCCGCCGCAAACGGCCAGACTTACGCAGTAAAGAACAGAATGCAGCGGGACGACAAACAGAGCAATCCCGCAGGAGAGAGATGATGAAGAGCAGAAGAATGCAGTCAACAGGATTTTTTGCAATGATCGCAGCCGCCATGTGTCTGGCGGCCGGTTCAGCGTCGGCGCAGCAGGCAGCCCCGACGACAGAGTTTCATGCCCAAGTGCAATCTCTTGTTCCGCAGCGGCCAGAGCCTGCACAGAAAGACGTGATCGCTCACTGCGGCTGCGACAGCAAAGAGGGCATCGAAAAGTATGTGCGGACTTTGATCAATGATGCCCAGCGGCGCAAAATCACCTGTGACACAGCCAAGCTGCATGTCCCGGCCTGCATTGCAGTTTATTGCTCGATCTGCGGCGGGCATCCCGGCTTGGTGGAGAGCTGCGTCAAAGCAGGCTCTGACTACTTCCTGAATTCCTCTGGCTTCTGTGGCACGCAGTCGCCTACCGGAGAGATCACGGCCAGCCTGCCTGCACGATAAGCACAGGGCCGTTGAGGAGAGGGCGGCGGGCTACCGCCCTTCAAGCAGTGGTGCTGAAAAGCCGAGAGGAGCCGTCATGAGTCTGCTCCAGAGCTGCTGCTCCGATTGGCTGTTTATCTTCATCGCCTGTTTTGGGGCGATCATCATCGCCGCTGTCGGCTGGATTGCAGCAAGCGGCCTGACCAAGAAAGATTCCTGACGTTCATCTTCCGTTCATCTTCGGAAGAGTATCCTAAAAATGAAGGGTAGGTACAAGGCAGACTAGTCCCTTTAAAATGACCGCTTTTCCGAGCAGCTCCGCCCCGACTCCTCCTCCGCGTCAATGGTGGCGCGGAACAGGGGCGGAGCTGCCGGAGTTTTTTTCAATACATTACGAATCTCAGCGTCTTTGCCCCGACTCCTCCTCCACGTCAATGGTGGCGTGGAACAGGGGCAGAGACGCTGTCTTTTTTTCCGCTATCCGTAAAACGCCGCCTGAAAGAGCTGCTGCGTGTATTCATGCACGGGCTGGGCAAAGAGTTGATCTGCTGGGCCAGTTTCAATGATTCTGCCCTGCCGCATCACAGCCAGCTCATCAGCCAGCGAGCGCAACACGCGCAGGTCGTGGGTGATAAAGATGTAGGTCAGGCCGTGCCGTCGCTGCACCTCGCGTAGCAGGGCGATGATCTGGGCCTGAATGGTCACGTCCAAGGCGGAGGTCGGCTCGTCGAGAATGAGCAGTTCCGGCTTGAGGATCAAGGCGCGGGCAATGGCGATGCGCTG
>DHWV01000099.1:14646-15641 GCA_002413355.1 Desulfobulbaceae bacterium UBA5173
GCCGGAGAACTCGTGCGGGAAGCGGCCAGCCATGTCTGGATCAAGCTCGACCTCACGCAGTGCCTGCGCCACCCGCACCTGCCGTTCCTTCCGGCGCAGTTGCGGCTCATGCACCTGCAAGCCCTCGCCGACAATCTGCTCCACGGTCAGGCGCGGAGAAAGAGACGAAAAGGGGTCTTGGAAGACTATTTGCACGTGGCGGCGCAGAGGGCGGAACTGGCGGCTGCTCAGGCTGGAGAGCAGGATGTCGTGGCCGTCGTGACAAAAACGGATTTCCCCCTGAAAAGGACTCAGACCAAGCAGGCAAAAGGCAAGGGTGCTTTTGCCGGAGCCAGACTCACCGATGATCCCCAGCGTCGTGCCTTGGCGGATGCACAGGCTGACCTCGTCCACCGCCTTGAATTGGCTGATCTCCCGCTTGAACAGCCCCTTCCACGCCTTTTTAACCGTGAAGGCACAGCGCAGCCGTTCGATGCTGACCAACGGCCCGCCACCCGTAACAGGTTGTTTGCGCTCCTGCGGGATGGCGGCCAGCAGCCGTCGGGTGTAGTCCTCTTTGGGCGCAGCAAAGATGGCCTCCGTGTTGCCCTGCTCGACAATCCGGCCTTGGTGCATAATTGAAACCGTTTCTGCTACCTGCCGCACCAAGGGCAGGTCGTGGGTGATCAGCAGGACGGCCATGTTAAACTCGCGCTGCACGTCCTTGATCAGCTCCAGAATCTGGGCCTGAATGGTTACATCAAGGGCAGTGGTCGGCTCATCGGCGATAAGCAAGGCCGGGCGGCAGGCCAAGGCCATCGCGATCATCACCCGCTGCCGCTGGCCGCCAGAAAGCTGGTGCGGATAGGCACTGATCTTGCTTTCTGGCTCCTGAATGCCGGTGCGGGCAAGCAGGCTGACAGCCTCCTGCTCTGCTTCCTGCCCGCTCATTTGCCGATGCAGCAGCAGCGGCTCTGTCAGCTGCCGACCAATGGTCAGCACCGGGTTGAGCGAGG
>DHWV01000099.1:15908-29668 GCA_002413355.1 Desulfobulbaceae bacterium UBA5173
CGGCTCCTGAAAGATCATCGCGATCTCGTTGCCGCGCACCGCCCGGATTTCCTTGCTGTTCAGGCGCAGCAGGTCGCGGCCTTGGAAGAGGATGCGCCCGCCGGTGCGCACCGCGCTCACGTCCTCCAACAGGCGGAGCACGGACAGCGCGGCCACGGATTTGCCAGAGCCTGACTCGCCGACCAAGGCGTGAGTTTTGCCCGGCTCAATGCGCAGACTGATGCCGTGCAGCACCTCTGTGTCGCCGCCTGCCTCCTTGTCCGCGCAGAACGAGAGGGTAAGATCGTCGATTGCCAGCAGGGTGTTCATGCGAAATTTACAGCTCCGCCGCCTTCTTCAACGCCGCCAGCAGGACATCCCGGCGGCTCTCGCTCAGTTTGACCGGCACCTGATACACCAGCGTGCGGTTCATCAGCTCGCTGGAAGCAGGCAAGGCTCGCGGATCATAGACCACGCGGCGTTTGCCGTGGGCAGTGAACGGCCAGCCATTGTGGGCCAAGGTTTTGCCGCCGAGCAGGTGCTCCCACGAGGGATAGAAATGCCAAGTGTTTTCGCCGAAATTGATTGCCCCGGCATTGTTCTCGCGCAGGACTTGGTTGATCTTGGCGGCCTGCGCCTTATCCGGCAGCATGAAGGCCAGAAAGGTGGCGGAATCGCCCTGCTCATCAAGAATCTCGCGGAAGCTCACTCCGCTGATCTTCGCCGCCGCCTCTTTCAGGATTGCCTTGTTCTTGCGCTGCTCAGTCACAATCATATCCAGCTTCGCCAATTGCGCCAAACCAATCGCCCCTTGCAGCTCCATCATCCGGTAGTTGAAACCAATGAACCGCCGCCCTTCACCGCCGCGTCCGCCGGAATTGACCACGTGGTCGTGGCCGTGATCGTGATATTCCGAGCAGCAACGCCACAGTTCCTCGTCGTTGGTGATGACCATGCCGCCTTCGCCGGTTGTCATGGTTTTGACCGCATCAAAGGAGAAGGTGCCGCAATGACCGAACGTGCCGAGATGCTGGCCGTGCAGCCGTCCGCCCGCCGCCTGAGCGGTGTCCTCAATCACCGGAATGCCGTGCTTGTCAGCAATCGCCTTGATCTCTTTGATTCTGGCCTGCGCGCCGAGCATGTGCACCGGAATGATCGCCTTGGTCTTCGACGTGATCTTCTTTTCCAAGTCAGCCGGATCCATGTTCAAAGTCTGATCAATCTCGGTGAACACCGGCACCGCGCCGACATCTAAAATCGCTTCCCACGTGGCGACAAACGTAAATCCTTGGGTGATGACCTCGTCGCCGATGCCCACGCCGAGCGCGGACAAGGCCACCTTGAGCGCGGCAGTGCCGGAGGTCACGGCCTGCGCATGGGCCGCGCCGGTGTATCGGGCGAACGCCTGCTCAAATTCGCGCACCTTGTACACGCCCTTGCGCTGCTCGCCAAACTCGTAGCGGAACAAAACGCCAGTGTCAAACACCTCTATAACTTGCTGCTTTTCCTCGTCGCCAAACACTTCAAAACCAGGCATGGTGTCCTCGCATTCAATTGTGGTTATACAGTCAGCCGTTCCCGAATTCTGTTGCGCTCGTCGCAAAGTAAAATGGTCGGCTCAAAACCATCCAGCTCGCTCTCGTCATATTGACCGTAGGTGACAATGATCACCAAATCGCCAACATGCCCTTTGCGGGCGGCGGCTCCGTTCAGGCCGATCACGCCGGAGCCTGCCTCGCCCCGGATGGCGTAGGTCTCAAAGCGCTCGCCGTTGTTGATATTGTAGATGCAAATTTGCTCGAACTGGATGATCCCGGCTGCCCGCATCAGCTCTTCGTCAATGGTCATGCTGCCTTCGTAATGCAGATCCGCCTGCGTGACCGTCGCCCGGTGGATCTTGGATTTAAGCATGGTGCGCTGCATGAAATCGTGTGATGTGAAATGACTGCTCCTGCGGATGCAGGATGGTAAGGAATCAGCCTTTGAAGAAAAAAGGAATGAGTGCCAGAATGATGCCAATAAGCAGCATCAGGTAAACATTAGCGACAAAATAAGGAAACACACACAACAATATTCCTGTGCAGAGAGGAACAAATGCCTGCTGCTTTTTCCCGTACATGAAATAGCCGGAGCCTATGGCTCCGAACATGATCCCCCAGAAAAGTTGTCCTGGTGTGCCCATTTTCTATTTTCCTGAGTAATTTTTTAAATCTCAAGTCGGCGCAGGATAATGCACCGCCAGCCAGATGGTCACCCTGTCCGGGTCTGTCCACGCAACTTTGTGTTTCTCATGGGCGGGAATATGCAGGTAGTCGCCCTGCCGCATCGTCACTTCACGGCCATCTTCAAAAAGAATTCTTCCTGCGCCTTCGAGAACAAGCACCCATTCGTTGTCTTCCTGATCATACCAGCCGGACGCAGGCGATGTATGCCCTTTGGAAACAATGCGCTCGATGCGGATGTTTTTATTTTGCAAAAGAACGTTAAATAATTCTTTCTGCTGTTCTGCTGGCAACGATGCAAATATATTCTCAAACATCGCTCTTTTCTTTACTAACCTGCTTTGCCAATCTATTTCTCGCTTCTTCTAACTCTGCCTCTGTGGATTCCGCGAGTTGCCATCCAAGAAAACCGGAGAATAAGAAGAAGATAGAGAATACGAAAAATATTATTTTTAAAAGATTAGAGATGATAACAGTAAAAATTATTCCTGTGAGGAAAGAGTAGCAAAAAAGAATGAGAGATGACAGAAAAAGGAAGAGTGCTTTCAATCTCGTGCGCAGCTCTTCTGCAACAGCAGCTTCTCTCTCATCATGGTCGGCAACCATCTTGTTCACCCGTTCCTCCCATGCTTTTTTGCGTGCTGCCGATTTATCTCGCCACCAAGAAGAAGTTTTTGAGAAAAATTTATCTAACGCCCCTCTCAGATAAGAAGAAAACACATTGATGGCAATTCCAGCAATCACTACGCTGAACCACCATACAGGATTAGAAAGTTCGGTGAATATCTTGTCCACGCTCGTCACCTCAGAGAATTATCACTTCGGTCGAAGTGATACATCCGCTACATCACCCGCCCGTTATCAATCAGCCGAACCTTGCCGCCGATTTTCACCGCTAAGGCCAAGATGGTCGTTTCATCAATTTCAGTGACGTGCTGCAAGCTATCCTGATGAACAAAGCTGATGTAATCCACCGCTGTTTCCTGGAATGAATGGATGAAGTCCCGGAGCGCGGCGGTCAGCCGCTCTGCGCTGCGCTCGCCCTTTGCGGCCAGCGTGCGGGCCAAGGCAAGGGCGCGGGACAGACTGAGCGCGGCCTCCCGCTGCTGCGGCGCAAGATAGGTGTTGCGGGAACTCATTGCCAAGCCGTCCGCCTCACGGACAATCGGATGACTGACAATCTCCACGCCCAGATTGAGATCAACAGTCATGCGGCGGATGACGGCAAGCTGCTGCCAGTCCTTTTCGCCGAACACGGCCAGATCAGGCCGGACGATGCTGAAGAGCTTACAGACCACCGTGGCCACTCCGGCGAAATGGCCGGGACGGGACGCGCCGCAGAGCTTGCCGGTCAATTCTTTGCCGACCGTCACTGTGGTACTGAATACAGCAGGATACATGTCCGCCGCGTCCGGGGCGAAGAGCACGGCCACGCCCGCCGCTTCGGCCATTGCCTGATCGCTCTCGAAATTGCGCGGATAAGCTGCCAAATCTTCCTGCGGGCCGAACTGGGTCGGATTGACAAACAGACTGACCGCTACCTGATCAGCAAGCTGCCCAGCGCGGCGCATCAGGCTGAGATGGCCTTCATGAAAAAAGCCCATCGTCGGCACTAAAGCGATGCCGCGCCCGGCCTGCTCTTTGGCCCAAGCGGTCATCTCGGTGGGATGGCGGATAATGATCATGTGATGATTTGGTGCATGAGTTTTCCTGCCGCTGTCACATGCTGCGAAATTGGCACTGAAAATCTCAGCCGCCAAACCCGCTCTTGTCCGCCGCCAACCCCGCCACCGTCTCCAGCTCGTAATAGCGGCAGGCTTCCATCAGGAAACGGCATTCCGTCCACATGTCGCCATCGACCAGCGGCATGAAGAGGTCGTGGATATTGTCCGCACCGAGATAGACCTTCAGGCCACTGGCAAGCAGCTCCTCCACCGGGGCGATGGAATTGTGCAGCGGCGCGTACATTTGCAGCTGCTTCATGCTCAGGGCCGCTGAAGGGCAGATGATGAAGCCCAAGCCCGCGTCCTTAGCAATCCGCATGATTCGCTTGCGCTCACTGGGGTCTTTTGCAGCTAAGGAGACGGCATGTACCGCCCGGACGCGGCCTTCCATGCCGTGCTCTATCGCCTTCAGAGCTAGCTGCTCGGTTTCATTCTCTTCCGGGTTGTTCTCCTGATCGACATGCACATCCACCGGTTTGCCGAGATTCTTAGCGATAGACAAGATAATGTCCAAATGCTTCTCCGGCAAAGGCCGGTCTTTTGACGGCAGACCGCCGACAACATCCGCCATTGCGCAGGCCTGCTCAAAGAAATCACGCGATTCCTTGTTCAGCACGCCTTCCAGTGGCTGCACAGCCAGCTCAATAGTGATATCCTGCTTGTGCTTTTCTTTCAGAGCTAGCGCAACCTGCATGGGCAGTAGCTTGACGGTCTTGTCCGCGTCAATGAAGGTGCGACAATGTGTCACGCCTTGCGCCTTCATCACTTCAATACAGCGGCTCATCCGCTCGTTCAGGTCATTTTCGGAGTAATTTTCCTTGATGTACTTGTACAGCTCCCATTTTTTCTGCATGTTCACCTGGCCAAGCTTCAGATTGTCCGGCGAGATGATGTAGGATTTGTCAAAATGGGCGTGATAGCAGGCAAATCCGCCTTTTTCCAGCACCATCTGGAGAAAGTGCTTTTTCATGTCCCACGGCGCAGAAGGATCAGTAATTGAATACTTGAAAATGTTCCGCTTCTTATCCTTGAGCAAGCGCTCCAAGGTCATCGCTGCCAGTTTGACATTCGTGAAAATTGGAATGCCGTTCTCGATGCAAAGGGCGCGGATGGTGGAGGAGTCTGAGGATTCGTCGTAATCCTTATTGCCAGTGAGGATGTTGATCACCAGATCAACCTTGCTGTCAGACAGATACGGCAGGATATTGGGCGCAATGTTGTCGGCGATCTTATGCAGCTCGGTGTTTTCGACCCCGTGCGCCAGCAAAAAGCGGCTGGTTCCAGGCGTGGCGAAAAATTCAACGCCAATGTCGCGCAGCTCTTTAATGTGCGGCAGCAGGGTGCTTTTGTCTTCCTCTTTGCCGGAGCTGACCAATATGCGGGTGCGGGTGCTGCGGCTGGCTAATTTGAGGTTGAAAGCCAGCAGCTCCAAAGACTGATCAAAGTGGTTCATGGCGGAACGATGGAAAATGAAATTTTCTTGCAATAACGCGCGCTGGCAGCTACAGCGTCAGCCGCGCTTCGTTCTGTCCCCCTGCCGCCGCCTCCTGTGCCTCCAGCACACGCTGAAAAAGAGCAGCGGCCATCTCTTTGTATGTGGTTGCCTCCTCTTTTTTCCGCTGCCGTTCGCAGAGCTTGGCCAGCTCCTGATAGATGCTGCCCACTGCCGGATGATCTTTGCCGCGCAGCTTTTGGGTCACGGTCAGGGCCTGCTTGTAAAATTCCTCAGAGCGGTCGTAATTGCCACAGATGCGGCTGGCTTCAGCGAGATGATTATAAATGATGATCAGGCCGGCCAGATCAGGCTGCGGCGACTTGGTTTTGATCTTCAGCAGCCGCTCCAGCAGCGGCACAGCCTCAAACTCAGCTTCCAGCTCCATGTGCAGGCGAGCCAGCTTGTCGAGGATCTCAGCAAGCACCAAGTCGTTGCCTGTCTTTTCCATGATCGCCAAGGCCTTTTTGTACGGCCCCTCGGCCTGCTCGTACTGCCCGAGACTTTCTTGAAGCAGACCGATCTGGAACCAGCAGATGCCCATCTCCTCGTGCTCTTTGCCCAGCAGTCTGCCGATGCCGTTCATCGCTTTTTTATAATATTCGCCTGCCGGGCCGGACTGGCCGGAAAGCAGGGCCGTATAAGCAATCTCCCGTCGCGCAATGGCCAGCTCCGGCGACTCCTCGCCCTGTGCCAGCTGCTTCTCAATCGCCGAGAAGCAGGCCAGTGCCTTTTTGTGCTGGTACATCGTGCGGGCCAGCAGGCCAGCGGCCTTTAAGTAATGAATGTTGCTCTTATCCAGCTCAATGGCCTTGTCAAAGCGCACCGCCGCCCGGCTGAAATCCATCCGGCATTCAGCGAGCCTGCCGCTTTGATAGACGGCGAACGCCCCAATTTTGCCGCCTTTAGCAACCAGCTTGTCAAACACCTGCTCTGCCTCGGCTGTGCTGGCATTAGCCTGCACGCCTACGCAGGCCAGATCATAGTCGGCCTTGTCGAGCAGGTTCCGCATTTTCTCCAGCGCAGCCAAGGATCGCTTCCGGCAACTCACTTCGTTCCGGTAGCTCTGCTTGAAAAAGGTCAGCGCCTCGGTGATGGCGGTCACAGCCAATTGCAGCTTTTCGCGCCGCGCATCGTCATGGCTCTCGATGGCTGCTGTCAGTGCAGGCAGCAGCTTCTTTTTCTGGGCGATCAGACGCTGCCCGTAGGATTCAGGGGACAGGGCTATAGTTTCGGACACGGCCTTGATTCCTCCTCAGCATCAGGGAAAAAGAGGTTCAGGGGCTTCTCCGGGCGGCATGGAAGCGCGGAGAATTCCTGCGTCCTCTGGTATAGCAGACCGCACGCCCAAGGACAAGCAAATCTTTGCCTGCAAAAGAAAAGCCCCGAAACCTTGCGCAGGCTGCGGGGCTGATATGTTATGCCAAACCGGCCTATGCCGGATTCTTTCTGGTGGCGATGCAGGGACTTGAACCCCGGACACTACGGATATGAGCCGTATGCTCTAACCAGCTGAGCTACATCGCCTTAATTCTGAAGCAAGGCATTATGCTGCATTTCGCTTTCGTTGTCAAGAGGGAAACGCACTGAAAAAAGATGTCTCCTGTTTTGTCTGGCGGAAGGAAGTCCTTGTGCCGCATCGGAAAAGGAGGAATAATATGCACTCCAATGCGTGCCGCAGCGGTGCGCCAACGCTCATGAAAGACGGTGGAAGAATCATGCTGAACAAAACCTTGCTGCCGATCCTGCTTCTGCTGGTCGGTCTGGCCGCTCCGCTTCAGGCGGCGGAGTTTCTCCTCTTTTACAGCAACGACAGCCACGGCGAGACCGAACCCTGCGGCTGCAAGTCCAGACAACTCGGCGGCCTTTCCCGGCAGGCCCTGCAAATGAGCCAGCTCGCCGAAAAAAGCAAGCTGCCCGCGCTCTTCCTCAGCGGCGGCGGCCTGCTGTTTCGCCAGACCAGCGTGCAGGCTGAACAGGAGCGGCAAGAGCTGATCAACGCGGAAGGCATTGCTGAGGCGATGCGGGCAATGGATTGCCGCGCCTTGGGCCTTGAGGCGCACGATCTGGCTGGCGGCATCGCTCTGCTCAAGCAGTGGCAGCAGAAGCATCAGCTCGCTTGGCTATCAATGAACATTGCCGAGGCCAAAACAAAAAAGCTGGTCTTTGCTCCCTATCTCCTGACGGAGATCGCGGGTGTGCAGGCAGCGGTGCTGGGCCTCTCCGGCAGCTTGGATGCAGCCCCGGACAAGGCAGATTACGTCCTGCTGCCGTGGAAGGATGCCCTGCCCAAGGTGCTTACCCAAGTCAAGGACAAGGCGGCCATGATCATCCTGCTTTCCAGCTATCCGTATGAAGTGAACAAGGCCATTGCGGAGGCGCATCCGGCAGTGAGCCTCATTCTTTCTTCCGGCCCTGACGCGTCTGGTGCTTATCCCTTCATGGTCGGCAGCACGCTCTTCGCTCAGACCGGCGCACGCGGCAAAACCTTGGGTGCGATGCGTGTCACGTGGAACAAGGCGGGTAAATGGGGCGGGAGCGATCTCAGCACGATACGGCTGGAGCAGAGTCATCTTGACCAAATCAACACGGAACTGGGCAAATTGAAGCCGGAAGATAAAGGTCGTCAGCAGCTACTGGCTGAGAAGCAGCAGGTCGAACGGAACATCAAGGTGTTGCAAGGAAAGACAAAACCGGAGGACGGAAGCCTCTGCCGCTTCAGCAACGATTTCATCGCCCTGGATGCTGCCCTGCCTGAAGACCCCAAGGTGCGCGAGATCATGGAGCGAGCCAAGCAGCGGCTGGCTGACTTTAACCAGGAGCGCGCCGGAGCGACAGAGCGCGCTGCCGCCCTGAATGTTCTTGCAGGCTGGGAAAGCTGCGCGAAGTGCCATCCGGCGCAGGCGGCGTTTTGGCGGCAGACCCGTCATGCGGACAGCCTTCAGGCCTTGGTGAACAAGAAGCAGCAGTTCAACGAGGACTGCCTCCTCTGCCATGTCACCCTACCGCATTACGAAGCCGCTAAAGTCAAAGCGGACAAGCTGCTCCTTCAGCTCCCGGAACAGCACAAGCGGGTGAGCTGCGAGAGCTGCCACGGCCCGGCGGCGACTCATGCGGCCAATCCGGCAGGCACGCCGGTTCCAAGGCCGAAACCGCCGGAGCAGGTCTGTCTCGGCTGCCACACGCCGGAGCATGACGGTCACTTTGTCTTTGTTGACAAGGCGGCCAAGGTGCGCTGTCCGCAACGCTGAGACGGCGGCATGAAGGGAAATCCGGGCAGGAGGTTGAACTGAGGCTGTAAAAAGGATACACTGAAACTGAAACTCCTTCTGATGCAGAATAGAGCGGGAGGAACACCGCGCAGCCGCCGGACTGGAGGAGACCGGCAGAGGCGTTGCTCCGCAGCTCGCGCAGTTCAGGAAAGAGCAATCTTATCATGTACAATCAGTTCTCGTTCATGCTGGCCCTGTTGCTGGTGATCATCGCCGGAGTCACCGTACTGATCATGCTGGAGATGGGCGGCGGCCCGTCTCAGGAGAGCGGCAAAAAAAGCGGCTGGGCCGCCTTGAATCATTTTCTCGGCTATCTGTTTCTGATGCTGTTCGCAGCCCTGCTTGCTTGGATGATCTTCCGGGCGGGCAGTTTTCAGGAGGACATGCCTGCGCCGGCCATCATCCTTGCCCTTCTGCTGGTGCCCCTGATTATGATCAAGGTGGTGGTGGCGCGGCAGAAAGCCTTGGTCAGCACCCGGCTGATCCTGCTCGGCATGGCCATCTTCACGCTGTCCTTCGGCCTAACCGGAATGGCGGCCTACTATTACAGCAAGCGGGACAGCAACAAGACTGTCTCTGACGGCGGCATGAGTATGGAGCCGGGACAAACGATCATGAGCCGGAAATGCAGCAAATGCCACACGCTGGAGCGCATCTACACATCGACGGTGACTGACTGGACTCCGACCGTCAACAAAATGGCCGCGTTTGACTCCTCGAATATCAGCGAGGCTGAGGCTGAGGCTATTGTCAGCTACCTCAATCAGAAAAACGAGAAACAACCCGTCACGGAAACGGAACGGGGTAGAAAGCTAATTGCCGCCAAATGCTCAATCTGCCACAGCTTGGACAGGGTGTTTATTGCCGACATGGACGAGCAGCACTGGCGGCAGACCGTCGAGGACATGATGAAGATCGAGGGAACTGCCAGTTATCTTTCCGAAGAGGAAAAAAAGTTGGCGGTCAGCTTTCTCAGCAGCCGTCACTTGCTCAGGAAGGATCTTGGTACCAAGACAGGAGCAGAGCCGCAGCCTCCTGTGCAGGAAGGGGTGCGGAGTCTGGTCGCCCGCAAGTGCAGTGCCGGCTGCCACGCTTTGGACCGAGTGCTGCGCACAGAAAAAACACGTGAGGCTTGGCTTGAGACCGTCAACAGCATGATTGAAATAACCGGCCATCCAGAGTATCTTTCCGCCGAGGAAAAAGAGCAAATCATTAAGTTCCTCACGCTGCCTGCGGAACAGCGGGGAAAAACACAGGACAACGGCGCAAGTGCGCCGCCAAAATCAGCCAGCCCTGAGCAGCCTCTGATCAGCAGCAAATGCGCCTGCTGCCATACGCTGGACAGGGTGCATCAGGCAAAGAAAAACAGGGCGGATTGGGAAAAAACAGTCAGCAGCATGATGGAATTCAGCGGCAATCCTCATTATCTCACTGAGCAGGAAAAAAGAGAGATCATCAGCATCATCAGCGGCTGGGAATCGGTGGAATAACAGTCCGTCTGCTGGCAGCACAGTCTTTGCCTCCCTGTTTTCACCCATAGAAATCATAACGTTTTTCATGCTTCATTACCCTGACATTGACCCGATAATTTTCGCTGTCGGCCCCTTCGCGGTGCGCTGGTACGGACTGATGTATGTCCTTGGCTTTGCCGCTGCATATTTTTTGGTCAGCAGACAGGCCAAACAAGTCGGCTGGCAGCAGATGCTCGATCAGCTCGACAATCTTAATCTGGCTCTGATCTTTGGCGTGATCCTCGGTGGACGGCTGGGTTATGTCCTGTTCTACAACCTGCCCTACTATTTGAAGCATCCTGTGGAAATCGTCGCCACGTGGCAGGGTGGCATGTCCTTTCATGGCGGCGTGATCGGCGTACTGACCGCAGGCCTACTTTTTTGCCGTAGCAAGAAACTCAATTTCTGGAAGGCGGCGGATTTATACACAGTCACAGTTCCTCTCGGCTTAGGGCTGGGCAGAATTGGCAACTTTATGAACGGCGAGCTGTACGGGCGGACGACTGATGTGCCGTGGGGCATGATTTTTCCCGGCGGCGGCGAGTTACCCCGGCATCCTTCCCAGCTCTACGAAGCCCTGCTGGAAGGACTAGTTCTTTTCCTCATCCTCTGGCCGCTGCGGGCTAAACCGTGGCAAAATCCACCTGCTAAACTCTGGCCGCACGGCTCGCTGCTGGCCTTGTTTCTGCTCTGCTACGGAACATTCCGCTGGCTGATCGAATTTCTCCGCGAGCCGGACCCACAGCTTGGCCTGCCGTTCTTCGGCATGAGCATGGGCCAGCTGCTCTGCGCGGCGATGATCGGCGCAGGCATCCTGCTGTATTTTTTCCGACGAACCCAACAACCTGCTGTCGCACAGTGAGCATCATGCCCAAAAACATCCCGCTCAACGAGCGGATCATTTTCGCTTTGGATGTCCCTTCCCACACAGAGGCCATGCGGTTAATCGAGCGGCTGGACGGTGAAATCCGCTTCTTCAAGGTCGGCCTTCAGCTTTTTATGGCTGACTGGTTCAAGACGATTGACGCGCTTGTCGCACGCGGCTGCAAGGTGATGGTTGACTTGAAATTCTTCGACATCCCAGAGACGGTCAAGCTGGCCGTCGGACAGCTTTGCAACCGGGGCGTGACCTTCGCCACCGTGCACGGCAATGATCCGATTCTGCGGGCTGCTGCTGCGGCCAAGGACGATTTGAAAATTCTTGCTGTCACGGTACTGACCAGCTTTGGCGAGGAGGACATGCGGGCGATGGGCATGAGCGGCAGTATTGCCGACTTGGTGCTGCTGCGCTCGCGCCGGGCTTTGGAACTGGGCTGTGACGGTGTGGTGGCCTCCGCGCTGGAGGCAGGGTCGCTGCGGCAGGAGCTGAATGAAAATTTCCTTATCGTCACGCCGGGCATCCGGCCTGGTGCCAATATTGACGACGGCAGCGACGATCAGAAGCGGATCGCTACCGCCAAAGAAGCCATCCTCAACGGCGCGGATCATGTGGTTATCGGCAGACCCATCCGCGACAGCAACGACCCTATTGGCTTGATCCGCAGCTTGCAGCAGGAAATTGCTGAAGGATTGGCGGCAAGGTAATGGCGCGACTTGCTTGTTTAGTTATTTTTTGAGATAGGTTCATATTCATGCTGTCACCTCCCGTGGCTTTGAATTGAGGGTCTTCTTGTTCATTCTTGCTTACGGTATTGAAAAAACAATGATATGGCTCACAACTTGGGTTGGAAATATGAAAAATCATATTGGAGCAACTTGGAATTTCATCCGTTCGTTATAATGAAAGTATCGCTCCGTATCTATCCACTACGGCTTGAGGATTACATGGTTTTTAAGGAGTCTAATGAGAGATGATACAAAGAATTCGCATCATCTCTCACCAGCAATCAACACCTCATCTCTTCCTCACTGCATTCGCATGGGCAGGAAAGCCCTCGTAGTCGGCAAACTGCATTGCCACGT
This sequence comes from Desulfobulbaceae bacterium UBA5173, assembly GCA_002413355.1. Classification (GTDB taxonomy): domain Bacteria; phylum Desulfobacterota; class Desulfobulbia; order Desulfobulbales; family Desulfobulbaceae; genus Electronema. Next base: position 28,071 of record DHWV01000099.1, read on the forward strand.
CCTTCAGACTGTCATAGCCCACTTTGGACATGTAGCCGATGGACGAGCGTTTGAGGAAGTCAAAGACCGTCACGCAGGAGAACGTCCTCGCAAAGCCGCCGGTGGGCAGGATGGCATTCACGCCCAGCGCATAGTTGCCGATGGAAATCGGCGTGTGCTGGCCGAGCAGTATCTCGCCTGCGTTGCGTATCTGCTGCAAGGCAAGCATCGGCTCCGCAGTCAGCACCTCCAGATGCTCCGGGGCAAAGTCGTTGACAAAGGCGATGGACTCCGCCAAATCCTGCGTCAGGACAATACCGCCGTAATTCGAGAAAACCGTTGTGCAGAACTCCCGCCGCTTCTCCGGCAGATCAGCGATCAAGCCAGGCAGCAACGCTTTCACCTTGTCCGCCAGCTCGCGTAAGTGCGTGACCAAGAGCGCGGTGGAATCCGGGCCATGCTCGGCCTCAATCAGCAGATCAAGGGCGGCAATACGCGGGTCGGCCTGCTCATCGCAAAGGATGATGGACTCGCTGGGGCCTGCGGGCGTGCCCACGTCAATGTGGCCGTAGAGCAAACGCTTGGCCGCCGATACATACGCATTGCCAGGGCCGATCACCTTATGCACCTTCTTCACCGTTTCGGTGCCAAAGGCCAAGGCGGCAATCGCCTGCGCTCCGCCGACCTTGTACACCGTCTTGATCCCGCAAACCTTGGCCGTGAACAGCGAGGCATCATCCACAGTGCCTTCGGGCGTGGGCGGCGTGCAGATGACGATCTCCGGCACGCCCGCAATCACCGCCGGAATGCCGAGCATCAGCATGACCGAGGGGAAAGAGCCTTTGCCGCGCGGCACATAAATGCCGACCGAGGTGATCGGCGTGATCTTCTCGCCCGCCAGAATGCCCTCGCTGATCTCCGTGAACCACATCTCCTCCGGCATCTGCGCTTGATGGAACTTACGGATGTTGGCCGCCGCCCGCTCGATCACCGCCTTGATTTTCGGCTCCAAGTTGCGCTCGGCCCGCTCAAACTCCGCTTCCGTCACTTGGATGGCTGCCGGGTCAAGCGTCACCTTGTCAAACTTGGCGCAAAACTCGACCAGTGCCTGATCGCCGCGCTCCCGCACCGCCTTGATGATGGGCCGCACTGTCTCCTGAAAGCCCTCGATGTCCAGTTCGGAGCGGCGCAGGATTCTCGCCTTGGCTTCGGCGGTGAGCGTGTTCAGGTCGTAGATGTTGATGTGCATAGTTGTTCCTTTCTTCTGCAAACAAATTGGATGCGCGCAGATTCGCGCCTGCGCCTTATGTCAGTCTGATGTCGAGAATATCCACCAGCCTGCCGCTGTAGTTGTCCCGTGTCAGGCTGATCAGTCCGGCAAGATTCTCAACCGCAATGGCGAGCGGCCGCGCCGCCGAGCCGCCGAGCCGCTGCTGCGTCAGGCACAAAAACTAAAGCGCGGCAGAGGGTTTGTCAATGGGATTGTTGCGGTGCTGCGGGCGGAACTTCTTGCAGGGTGCTGGGGAGGGAGGTATGTTAGGGGCAGTATGAATAGATCTCTTGCATAAGTCATTTGCAAGTAATCTTCAGCTCCATATTATAACCCAAGTTGTGACCTA
>DHWV01000099.1:30019-30284 GCA_002413355.1 Desulfobulbaceae bacterium UBA5173
CTGGAAATCTTTGCGCGATCACGCTGAATGCTGATTAGATACACTTTCGGATAAATTTGACTCCATCTCCTATAAATGACTCGTATTTTCTTTTTGAATTGTTCTTCCTGATAGGATTCAGATGAATATCTGAATGTTTAAGCTCATCTTCAATATTATAAGAATAATATGCTTTATCTCCATAAACGACACTTCCAGATGGAATAGGAAAAAAAGTCATAAAGATAATTTGTGTCTAAATATGACCCTGGAGATAAAAAAATTT
>DHWV01000074.1 GCA_002413355.1 Desulfobulbaceae bacterium UBA5173
TACGTCGATCAATTAGCGTTAACAGGCTCTAGCACAACCAGCCTTCTGAAGTTGTGCAGCCAAGCGAAAAGCCACTCGACTTTCCAGCGGCGTTTATACCGCCTCAGCTTCCGTCAGTCCTGAGTTTTTGGCTTCGTCCGGTTGCTGCGATGTGGCGCGGTCAGCTCAACGCCGTGCTTTTTCAGAAGATCATCATCGAGCTTGTCACTGTCATAGGCTTTGTTGCCAATGAGTTTTTTAGGCTTTCCGGCAATGAAAAGGCTGTCCAAGGTCGTTTCCGCCAGCTTCACCTCATGAGGCGAAGCACTTGCAAGGCAGGCGGCGACAGGAAGACCGGAAGCGTCCGTAATTGCCATGATCCTGCTGCCTTTGCCCCGTTTTGTCCGGCCAACGGCACAGCCTTTTTTGCGGAAACAAAGCTGCCGTCAATGAACGCCTCGCGAAGGTCAATTCCGCCCCGTTCCTGTAAATATATCGACAACTCCTCAATAATGCGCCTAAATACCCAAACTTTTGTCCATTACTTGAACCGTCTATGATACGTCTGGTGCGGCGAGTATCGATCGGGCAAATCCTTCCACGGCGCATCGGTGCGCAGCACCCATAAGATACCGTTCAGCACCTCGCGTGGGTCACGCGGCTTGCGTCCGCGTGAATCTTTCTTGCACACCGACTGCAAAATGACTGGCTCAATCCTCATCCATTGCCTGTCTGTGAGTTCCATACTGCAATTTTAACAAATTTAATGATATGATGCTGAGTTATTTTGAGATAGCTTAATGTTTCTGATTAAAGCTGTGGTTTGACCTTTGGCAGACTGAGGGAGAAGGCCACGCCGCTTCCGCCGTCCTCGTCCTCCATATTGCGCACGCTGACTTTGCCGCCGTGATGTTCCATGATCGTGCGGACAATGTACAGCCCCAAGCCCATGTGCGGGCGGTCGTCTTTGACAGGCCGGTGCGAGGTCATCGAGTTGAAGATTTGCTGCTGCAAGGCTGGTTCGATGCTTGGCCCCTCATTGATTACTTGCAGGATGACCATATCTGTCTGCTGTTCCAGCCGCAGCTCCACCGGTGTGTCCGGCAAATGGAAAGAGACCGCGTTCTCCACCAGCTTGTCGAGTGCCTGATGCAGACGCACCGGGTCACCTTCAACCATGACCTCCTCCTCTGGCGGCTGATAGACAAAATCAATTCCGCTGAAGGCCAGCTTCCAGCCGTGCTCCAGCCACATCGAAACCGCCTTGCCTAAATCGAGCGGCTCTTTGCTGTCAAGCACCAAGGCATTTTTCAGGCTGGCCGCCTCGCGGATGGAAGTCAGCAATCCCTCCAGCCTTTGCACGTCCCGCTCAGCCCAGCGGATGTACTCCATGATCTGTTTGGGCGGATTCTCCTGCTGCCGCATCTGCTCCTGCTTGAGATTTTTGAGCGAGGCGGCCACACCGGCCAATGGCGTGCGCATCTCATGCTCCAAGTTGTCGGCCATTTTTTCCCGATGCTCGATCTGCTGTCGGAGCTGTTCCAGCATGGTGTCCAGCGTTCGCCCCAGATCGCCCAGCTCATCTCCTGACCTTTTTGCTGGTCCGTTCCCGCTGCGGATGTGACCGTCCGAGGTGATGGCTGATGCTGCCTGATCGCGGAGCCGCCTGATTCTGCCTGACAGCCGGTAGGCGAAGAAGAAAAAAATGCCGCCGCCGAGAAAAAAAGCCAGCACGGACAGGGTGATAGTTTCCTCGATCATCCGGTTGCTGAGGGCGAGGATGGAGTTGGTGGTCTGTTCCACCACCACAGCGGCAATGATTTTGTCCTTCTCATGCAGCGGGGCAATGGCGGCCAGCACTTCGGTTTGTCCGTCCTCCATCAGATAACTGGTCAGCGAATGCTTGCCGGCCAGCCCCTCCTTAATTCCCTGCAAATCCAGCTCAGTTGGCTGAGAAGCCTGCTCCTGTAATTCAATTTCGGCAGCAAACTGCGTGGTGAAGAAGCGGTACAACGGCTGGAGCATCTCACTCAGCCGCCGGATCAGCTGGGCAAACTGATCGGCATCCGCAGGCAGGTTCTCCGGCTTGCGCAGACTGCCCACCTGCGCCCGGATGCGCTGATTTTGATCCACCACCCGAATGCGGGCGTAAGGCCGGTCAAGCGAGCGGAGGATGTCCTCAATCGGCTGGGAGGTGCCGAGCAGCCAGCCTGGCTCCTGATTGGCACCCAGATTGGCGGTGCCGATCAGCACCCGGACGATTCGTTCCGGCTCGTCATCGACATCCGCAACGGTGAAGGCCAGTTTGCTGCCGAGCAATTCGAGCGGAATGCGCATCTCCAGAATGTAGCCGCCTGGCTTCTGTTTCCATACCCCCTGAATGCGCTGTTCGTTGACCGGGAATTTGATTGGATTGTCCGGCAGCAGAAAGGCACTGACCCAGCCCGGCTCATAAGGAGAAATCAAATACCTGCGTTGCCCGTTCTGATCCTCAATGACAATCTGAACGTGGTCGGAGTGATCAAGACGGAGCGAATTTCGACTGCGGTAGATAACCTGATCATCCTGCACATCGAAAAAGGCGTAGAGGTATTTGTCCTGCTTGCCTGCCATGTGGCGGAAGCTAAGGCTCTCTGGCAGGTAGCTCTCTTCTGAGCTGATCAGATGCTCTTTGCCGAAATGCTCGGCCTGAGCAATTTCCGGCTGCCAGTCGTCCAAATTGCCGTCGAGCTGGATGATGTTGGAGAGTTGGAAAAGATAAAGGTCGCGGCTTTGGTTGAGGGCGCGGAACTGCTCCCGGTCAAAAAGGTCGCTGCGGTTGGTGAGAGCGGCGGCAACCGCTTGGGCCGTGAAGTTGAGGGTATCCTGCTGGCTGACGATCAGGCTGCGCTTGAGGGTGCTGTTCAGCCGCATTCCCAGCAGGGGGAACAGCAAGAGCAGCAGCGAAAGCAGGGCCAGCTTGAGACGAAGCGAAATGTGCACAGGATTCAGGGCTGCCAGCGGTAGCCCATGCCGTATTCGGAGCGGATGGCGTTGAAGTCATGGTCAATCTCCCGGAATTTGTCCCGGATGCGGCGGATGTGGGCGGCGATGGCGTTGTTGGTGACGATGACGCTGGCCGCTTCCATGAGCTGGTCATGATTTTTGACATGACCGGGCCGCCGGGCCAAGCAGAGCAGTATCCAAAATTCGGTCAACGTCAGACTGACTGGCTCGCCTTTCCATTGCACTTCCTTGCGGTCTTCGTCAATGCGCAGGTGCAGGTGCTCAATGATCCGGTTGCTCATCGTGTTGCTGCGCAGAGCTTCAACAGTGCGGAACAGAGCGGAGATACGGGCAGGCAGGAAGTCGAGCGTGGTGATATCCTTGGTCAGATAGTCCCAAGCACCGAGCCGCAGCCCAGAGACCCGATCCACATCCGAGTTGCGGGCGGTAAGGAAAATGATCGGAATCACGGGAGAAAGCGAGCGCAGATGCTGACAGAGGTCAAAGCCGCCCTCCATCTCCTCGCCGAGCATGATGTCAAGGATGGCAAGGTCAGGCAGGGAGCGGTCAAAAGCGGCTATAGCCTCCTTGCGGCTGCTGTAGGAGCTAACCTCGTAACCCTCCCGGTGCAGGGCCTGAGCGTAGTTGGCCTGCAATCTGGGGTCGTCTTCGACAAGCGCGATGCGGTAGGTCATGGCGGCGAGTTCTGCGGTCGGAATGGGCAGTCATGCTGTATTCCTGAAACGTTACCACAGATAATTTTTTTCCGCCAGCACGGATTGTTTTGTCATGATTCGTCACCTTTCTTCTCCGGCAAGTCATTATTGACGGGCGGAATGGTCATCGTCGTTGTCCACAATACGCATAGGCAAAACTTGAGATGAAGCAGATGGAGAACAATCATGACCACAGATAACGCAAACAACCCCAGCTCGTTTTCCGTAATCGACCCCGGCTCGCTGATGCTGGCCGCTTATGTCTTCGCCGTCAGTGCCTTGGTGCTGATTGGCTGGCTCGGAGCTGCCGGAGCAGGCGGCGAGATCAATGCCGCTTTGGAGCAGGCTGATGCCCCTGCTGCGGTTGTTCAGCTTCAACGGTGACAAAAAATTATGCAGCGGACGATTGAACCTGAGCTGAAGTATTGTCCCCAATGCGGCGGCGAGTACCGGGCGGAAATCACTGCCTGCGCCGTCTGCGTTGCGCCTTTGGTCAGCGGCCGGGATCTCATTGATCGCCAGCGGCAGGAGGAGCGCAAGCTCGCCGACCGCCGCCGACCGATCAGGCCGGATGACGAATTAGTCAGCATTCAAAAAGGGCCGGTCATCCAGATGCAGATGGTGCAGGCCGTGCTGAAGCGGGCGGGCATTCCTTCCTTGGCTGCGGGCGATTCTGGCACCTCTTGCGCCAGCGGCGGATGCGGCGGCCCCAATTTGGTAATCCAAGTCAGGATGTCTGACGTGGAGGATGTGCATGCAGTCCTCGCCGAAGACTATCTGCGCAGCACCGGTCTGCATGATCACGATCTCTCCGCTGTTGATGCGGTCTTTGACACAGAGGCCGACTTCGCCCTCTGCCCTGCCTGCGGCTGCCGCTTCTCCACCACCCAAGATTCCTGCCCCGAATGCGGTCTCTGCTTCGCCTGATTGAACACAGTCCGAAAAAGGCGGCTGCGGCGAAAAGTTATTTTTGTTTTTGCGCCGCATGAGGTACAATCCTCCTCAAATCATCGGCTGGCAGAATGGATGCTGGCGGCTTATCCGCCGGGCGGGGAGCGTTCTGCCGGATGTGGCAACATTCAAGGAGAATATATGAAAAAGCTCGCGGTATATGCGGCAGCCGGTCTGATGCTGCTGACCGTCCATCCGGCGGCGGCGGAGGAAGTTAAGCTGGAAACTGAAGGACAGAAATTCAGCTATGCTTTAGGCATGGATTTCGGTTCGTATCTGAAAGGGCTGGGTGAAAATTTTGATCTCGGCATCATCCAGCAAGGCATGAAAAATGCCTACACGCCCGGCTCCAAACTGCTGATGACCCCGGAGGATGCGGCCAAGGCCCAAGAGAACTTCGGCAAGCGGCAGCAGCAGAAGTTCATGTCCATGCTGAAGGACAATAAAGAGGCGGCAAAGAAGTTTCTGGAGGAAAATAAGGGTAAAGACGGCGTGAAGACCACCGCTTCCGGCCTTCAGTACAAGGTTGTCAAAGAGGGCAGCGGCCCCAAGCCGACCGCCTCCGACACGGTCAAGGTGCATTATCGCGGCACATTGCTCGACGGCAAGGAGTTTGACAGCTCGCACAAGCGCAAGGAGCCTGCCCGCTTCCGCGTGGATCAGGTTATTCCTGGCTGGACCGAAGCACTTCAGCTAATGAACGTCGGCGGCGTGTATGAGCTGTGTATCCCGCCGGAGCTGGCCTACGGCGACCGGGGTGCCCCGCCGGTGATCCAGCCAGGCAGCCTGCTCAAGTTCGAGGTTGAACTGATCGAGATCGTCAAGACTGAGGATAAGGCGAAGACCGAGACAGATAAACCGGAAGAAAAGGCCGAGGTCAAAGCGGAAGAAAAGGCGGGCGAAGTCAAAAAATAGCAAAGGGCTGGCATCTGTCCAATCTGCTCCGTACAGCAAGGAGACATGCTTGTTCAATGCATGTCTCCTTTTTTTAACCCAAGTTGTGACCTATATAGCTACAGCACAATAAACGGACTATAATATTTAAGTTTTGTATCAGTTACGGTATAATTCCGCCTGAAGGTGGAATTCTCTGTTTAATTAATTATAATTATAACCCAAGTTGTGACCTACATCATTGTTTTTTCAATGCCGTAAGCCAAGATAAAAAGAAAAACCTTCAATTCAAAGCCATGCGAGGTGACAGCATGGATATGCGCTGGAAATCTTTGCGCTATCACGCTGAAGGCTGATTCGATACGCTTTCGGATAAACTTGACTCCATCTCCTATATAGCTAAAGCAATATAAAACGACTATACTGTACCCATGGGA
>DHWV01000100.1 GCA_002413355.1 Desulfobulbaceae bacterium UBA5173
TCCCATGGGTACAGTATAGTCGTTTTATATTGCTTTAGCTATATAGGAGATGGAGTCAAGTTTATCCGAAAGCGTATCGAATCAGCCTTCAGCGTGATAGCGCAAAGATTTCCAGCGCATATCCATGCTGTCACCTCGCATGGCTTTGAATTGAAGGTTTTTCTTTTTATCTTGGCTTACGGCATTGAAAAAACAATGATGTAGGTCACAACTTGGGTATTGCTTTAATTATATAAATCAAAAAAGTTAACCCTCTATCGAAATATGCTACTCCCCCAATGTTCTCTTGGTCAACCTCTACAATTTTTTCGGGAAACAGCTTGCGTTGACAGCTAAACACTGCTGTCGGAAAGACAGTTTTTTCCGCAACGCTTTCCCCGCAGATGCCGATCAATACACTTTCTACTTTTTTCCGCCAGATAACAACGACTCCTCAGATGGAATGGGAGGGGAGGAGGCGTGTTGCTCCATTACATCAGCCAGCCACAGTCAGAATATACCGCTGATGGACGGCAGAACGCCTGCCAGCAGCATCGCTGCTGTTAGCAGGACAAGGCTGATGAACTGCACGCCGTCCAGCACGAGCGGTTTGTTCTCGGTCTGCGGCTCAATGATGTAGGCTTCCTTCACCAGCAGCAAGTAGTAATAGAGGGAAATGGTCGAGTTGAGGGCAGCAAAGATCACTATCGCGTAATAACCCTGCTTGGCTGCTGAAGCAAAGAGGAAGAACTTGCCCATGAAACCAGCCAGCGGCGGAATGCCTGCCAGCGAGAAGGCGGTCAGCATCAGCACGGCAGCCAGCACGGGGTTGTTTTTGCCCAAGCCTTGCAGGCCGCTGCGCTCTTCCTCGCCGTCACGTCCGATTGCGGCAAGAATAAAGAAGATGGCGTAGTTGGCCGCCGCATAGACAAAGAGATAGAAGATAACCGAGGAGCGGCCAAGCCCTGCGTCGCCCGCCAAGGCCATGATGATGTAGCCAGCCTGAGCGATGGACGAATAGGCCATGAAGCGGCGCAGCCGTTCCTGCTTGAGTGCGCCGAGGTTGCCCACGGTCATGGTGGCAGCAGCGAGAATCAAAATGACCGGCTGGAGCTGGCTGTGCAGGGCTGCCAGCGGGCCGTAGAGCAAGGCAAGCAGGAAGGCGACCGCCACCGCCTTGGAAGATACCGAAATAAAGGCCGTCACCGGAGTCGGTGCGCCGTCATAGACATCGGGTGCCCACATGTGGAAAGGAAAGACGGTCAGCTTGAAGCCGATGGCGGCCAGCACGAAGAGCACGCCTAAGCGGAGCAGCGGCTCGCTGGGATTGGCGGCGCAGACTTTGGCCAACTCCTCGAAGGTCACGGAGCCAGCCGCGCCGTAGAGGAAGGACATGCCGAAGAGCATCAGGCCGGTGGAAATTGCCCCCATCATCATGTACTTGGTCGAGGCTTCCAGCGACAGCGCGTCTTCCTTGTAAAAACCACTGAGGATGTAAAGCGGAATCGCGGATAGTTCCATGCCAACAAACAGCATCAGCAGATCAGAGGCCGAAACCACTGCGAACATGCCGCACGTGCAGAGCAGGATGATGGTCAGAAACTCGCTGCGGTGCCGGAGCGTGCCCCGCTTGTTGCCGCCCGGCGTGAAATACGGCCCGGAGAGCAGCACGGTGAAAAGCGCGGAGAGCACGAAGACCTGCTTGAAGAGCAGCGAGGTGCCGCTGACAAGATAGCCGCCCGGATACAACACGGTCTGATCATAAGGAAGGCGCAGCAGGACAACAAAGATGGCGCAGAGTCCCAGCCAAGCAAGATGAAACGGCACGGTCGAGGTCAGGTTGACTTTGCCCTTGTACAGATCATAGCCCATGATCAGGGCGGCCAGCAGGACAAGCAGGATATCCGGCAAGAGGAGTTTCATGGGATTAACGCATCAGGTTGTTGTAAATGGGATGCACCGCGCCGTTGACCAGCTCCACAATCCAGCCGGGCAGAATGCCCATCGCAAAGAGACAGAAGAGCAGAATCGTCACCGGGACTTTTTCGATCAGAGAGGCATCAGTCAGGGTCTTGTAATGGTCAGCAATCGGCCCATTGACCAAGCCGTTCACTGCCCGCAGGACATACACCGCTGTCACCACGATGGAGAGCACGGCCAGCACGGTGCAGAAGCGGTAGAGCGGAGCCGGATTGGCGAACGCGCCGACAAAGACGTTGGCCTCAGCGACAAAACCGGACAAACCCGGCAGACCAAGACCTGCCATGCCGACGATCACGTAGGCCACGGAGAGGAAAGGCATCACCTTCATCAGGCCGCCCATTTCGCTCACCGTGCGGGTGTGTGTTCTGCCGTAGATCATGCCGATCAGACAGAAGAACAGGGCGGTCATCAGGCCGTGGGAGATCATCTGGAGCACCCCGCCTTTGATCCCTGCGAAGGTCAGAGCGGTGAAGCCGAAGAGCACCATGCCGCAGTGCGAGACTGAGGAATAGGCGGTGATGTATTTCAGGTCGGTCTGCTTGATCGCCCCGAACGCCCCGTACAGCACGTTGATCGTAACCAGCACCAAGAAGAAGGACATCCACATGTTGGCTCCTTCCGGCAGCAGATACATGCCGATGCGCAGGCAGCCATAGCCGCCGAGCTTCATCAGCACGCCAGCGTGGAGCATGGACACCGCAGTCGGCGCGGAAGCGTGGCCGTCCGGCGACCAAGTGTGAAAGGGGAAAATCGCGCCCAGCACACCGAAGCCGAGGAAGATGAGCGGGAAGGCCCAGTATTGGAACTTCAGCGGGAATGTGGCCTGCGCCAGCTTCTGGAGGTCAAAGCTGTTGATGCCGGAGGCGAAGTAAAGCCCCAAGATGCCTGCGAGGATGAAGGCTGAACCGGCCACCAGCATCAGGGTCAGCTTCATGGCCGAGTATTCCTTCTTGCCCGTGCCCCAGAGGCCGATCAGCAGGTACATCGGCAGCACCGCGATCTCGTAGAAGACAAAGAAAGTGAAGAGGTCGAGGGAGACGAACACGCCGTACACACCCGCCACCAGCACGTTGAGGAGGACAAAGAACTCCTTGGCCTGCTTCTCCACGCCCCAGCTCGCCAGCACGCCGCAGAAGATGACGATGGCCGTGAGCAGCATCATCAGCACGGAGATCGCATCCACGCCGATGTTGTACTCAATATTCAGCATCGTCAGCCAAGGTGTCTTGGCGGTGAAGTGGAACTGACTGAGCTTCGCCCCTGCCGCCGCCGGATTGTCCGATGACACGCCAATGAAGGCGATGGTCAGGCCGATCACCAGCAGCAGATTGAGCAGGTTCCCGGCCAAGGATATCCTCTTGATGCGCCGGTGGTCGGCGCGGTCAACCGGCAGTGAGACCAGTGCAGTAATGAAAGGGACTGCCCAGATCATGGTCAGCAGAAATGATCCGTTCATAAAGAAACTCCGTTGCTGGGTTCGCAGGTGCGGCTGAGGTTAACGGCAGTTTTTTTCATTTTTATTTCCTGTAACCGGCCTTATTTGCCAGCCATGCAATAAATTTTTCATGACTCATCGTGCTGGAGGCAAGATGTAACATTACTTGTTCCTGTTCATCAATGTCTGCGAACAGTTCCATTCCGTTCCGAATAAGGAATATTTCCATTGCAGCATGTGCGACACGTTTGTTTCCGTCAATAAATGGATGATTATTGACCAAAAAAAACAGAGTATCGCTGCTTTTTCAACTATCGAAGGATAAAGTTCGATTTCTCCAAAAGTCTGTCTCGGCAAGGCAAGTGCTGATTCCAGCCCACCTTGATTTCTGAAACCATACCTGCCGCCACTTTCTTTAAGGATGCGGTCATGCAGATACAGAACTTCACTGAGGCGCAAATAACGCATCAACTTAATCGCTTGTACAGCTCTTTATTCTTCTTGAGAACATAATCTGCTGCCGCAAGAAAATCTTCATCACGTGCGTTTAAAAGATCAGAAACAGCCGCCATGATAAGCTGTTTTGGCAGCAAGCCAAGAGCTTTTGCTTTTTCTTGCAACGTTGCAAATTGAGATTCATTAAGTTCTATTGAGAGTTCCATTTTTGAGCTATAATTCTTTTTGACGCTTTAGCTTCGAGGCATTGCATGATGCTCTGCACTGCCGGATGCGGCTAACAGTCTCATCTTCCATGTGCCCATCTGTAACGTTCTTGATCTCTGCTGAGAAGATCATCTCGCATAGCTTTCTGCTGAGATTTTTCTAACCGTTGGAAAATGCTTTTCAGTTCAGAATCAACAGAATCTTTACTGTACCCCCGTTCGACAGCTTTTTCATACCAAGAATGTCCTAAATTGTATTGCCCGGTTTCCATATACACTGCGCCAATAAGAGTGCATGGTCGAAAATCTTGAGGCGTGTAGTCATGAGCTTGCTTTCCAAGACCTAACGCTTCGTCCCACTTCGCCAAATCCCGTTTGACTCCGCCATGCGTTGTGCAAAGTGCTGATTTCAATTTTTGATTCTTTAAACTAGGCACATCAATTGTCTTCAAGATAGTTTCCACTGCTCTTGCTTCATCGCATTTGCGATAATGACCGCTTGCGTTAACCGCAAACCACGGATCTTTATTTTTTTCAAATTCTCCGTGATAAAATTTTGCTTCGTTCTCATGATACTTCCTTCTCAATTCATCAGTGAAATAACTTTCGTAACTATATAAATAGTCCTCGTCAGAATCACAATGTTTTGTCGAAAGCCAAACGACCTCTTCATCGGATAACCGTTCTCCCTTATCAACTCGTCGCAAAATGTCCATGAGCTTCGCAAAGTCATCTTGTTCGACATAACGAGTTAATCCATATTCCTCTCTTAATCTTGATAGCCTTTCTTTAGCTCTGTTTCTTGGATCATTCTTTAGCTTCGCAAAAAGAGCCTTTTCGTCTAACTTTTGTTTAACAAACAGTGCCTCTTGTTTAGCAAGCAATGCCTCTTTTCCCAGCTTTTGCCTATCCAGTTCTATTATAGCCGCTTCTTCTATCACTCTACGTCGTTCAGATTGCTCTAATTTTGCACTTTTTACAAAGTCAGCATAAGAAATTTCCTTTCGTGCATAACTAAATAGTGCAAAGAAACCTTTCTCTTGCAAGAACCGCTGAGTCATGCCAGAGAGTTCTCTGCTTAACTCCAATTCTTTAAGTATATTAGAGATACGGCTTCCGGGAATTGAGGCACCAATCAAGTCATCAATCTTATACTTGATTGCTAAATCTTTATATTTGTCGGAACTCATCGATTTATCATGCCTCAAAACATAGGTGCTGGCGACGACCGCCCATCCAGCCCGGCCTTAATTACCGCCCCATAAACAGCAGCGCAATCAAACCAAGCACCGTTGCGCCGAGATACAGATGAAGCTGGCCGTTCTGCACCAGCCGCACACCTTTGCCGCCGACTTGCAGCAGCCAGCCGCAGAGGTTCATCGTGCCGTCAACGACATTGCGGTCAAACCACTTGATTGGCGCGGCGACACAGTTGAAGATGATTTTGTGTGTGATGAAGAGATACAGCTCATCAATGTAGAATTTGTTCTGCACAATCGTATGCGCAGGGCCGAACGCCTTTTGCAATGCGGCGGCCTTCTCCGTCTTGCCTTCGCCATACAGCAGCCACGCGCAGCCGATGCCGGTGAGCGCGGCCAAAGTCGCCAGCCACGGCAGCCAGAACGGATGCGCGAAATGGCCGGTCTCGCCCAGATGTGGCGGCAGCACCTGCGCGACAAAGGAATGCTCCAGCACACCGGCGAAGATTGTCGGCACAGTCAAAGCGACAATTGGCCACGTCATCCACGGGTCTTCATGGACATGATGCAGATGCGAGCGGGCCTCGCCGTGGAAAATCAGGAAGAAAAAGCGGAACATGTAGAACGCGGTCAGGCCGCCGGTGATCAGGCCGATCAAGAAGGTGAACCAATGGCCGGACTGCAAGGCGGCGAGCAGGATTGCGTCTTTCGACCAGAAGCCGCTCAAGGGGAACACGCCCGCGATGGCAAGGCAAGCGGCCAACAGCGACCAGTAGGTTTTCGGCATGAGCTGCTTCAGGCCGCCCATCTTCAGAATGTCATTGCTGTGCACCGCATGAATCACCGCGCCTGCGCCGAGGAACAACATGCACTTGAAGAAGGCGTGGGTGAAAACGTGGTACATTGCTGCTGAAAAGCCAAGCGGATTGACATCTGCGCCGTGATGGCCGCCGTCAGCGCAAACCTTGGCCGCGCCGAGTGAAAAGATCATATAACCGAGCTGCGAGAGCGTGGAGAAAGCGAGAATGCGCTTGATGTCCATCTGGGTAATGGCGATGACCGCCGCAAACAAGGCGGTGAACGCGCCGACGCACTGGATGACAAAGAGCGTGGTCTCAGAGGCGGCGAAGAGCGGGAACATCCGCGCGGTCAGATAGACACCGGCGACCACCATTGTCGCGGAATGGATGATCGAGGAAACCGGAGTCGGGCCTTCCATCGCGTCCGGCAGCCAGACATGGAGCGGGAACATCGCCGACTTGCCCCAGCCGCCGCAAAAAATCAGCAAAGTGCCGAGCGTGAGCACGCCCGCGTTGCTGAGCAGTCTGGCGGTCTCCGGGCTGTTCAAGGCTTGGAAGCTGAAGGTCTGGCTGTAGAAGGTGACTAAAAGAATGCCCAGCAGGAAGAAGGCATCGGCAAAGCGGGTGACAACAAAGGCTTTCTTGGAGGCCGCCACTGCCGATGGTTTCTCGTACCAGAAGCCGATCAGCGAATAGGACGACACGCCGACCAGCTCCCAAAAGACAAACATCTGGAGGATGTTGCCAGACGTGACCAAACCGAGCATGGAGAACGAAAACAGGGCGAGCAGGGCGAAAAAGCGGTTGAACGAGCGGTCGCCTTTCATGTAGCCGACCGAATAGATGTTCACCAGAAGGGAAATCACCGTGACAACCACCAGCATCATCACCGAAATCGGGTCAAGATACATGCCCAAATTGGCGGTCAGGCCAGGCGCGAAGTTGAGCCACGCAGCATCATAGGCCAGCAGGGTGTGCTTTGGCTGGGAGAGATAGGCGAGCGTGGTCAGCAGGGCATAGCCAAGCGACAGACTGGACATCGCAATGGCGAATTTGGCGACAAATTTGTTGTCCGAATTGATATGCCCCAGCCCGATGATTGCAAAGCTGAACAGCGGAAAGAGCAGGATCAGGTAGCTGTGGAAAAAGATGAAATCAGCCATGAAGTTCCTCCAGCCGGTACACATCCAGCCGTTTCTTGCGGCGGTACATGGAAATGATGATGGCCAAGGCCACGGCGATCTCGCAGGCGGAAACGGCCATGACAAAGATAGGGAAAACTGCTCCGGCAACCGGATCAGCAGCCCGGAAATGGGCAAAGGCAGCGAAGTTGATGTTTGCTCCGTTAAGGATGATCTCAACGGAGAGCAGGATGCCGAGCAGGTTACGCCGGGTCAACATGCCGAAGATGCCGATGGCGCAGAGCATCAGCGACAAGGCGATGCAATGGGACAGGGTCATTGCTGATCCTCCTTTTTGTTTTCCCGCCGCGACAACACCACCGCGCCGATCAGGGCGGCAAGCAGCAGTAGCGACAGCACCTCAAACGGCACGATAAAACCGTTGCTGGTTGAGAGCAAGCGGATACCGATTGCGTCAATGCTCACCGGCGCGGCGGCGTGTTGCGCGGATTCAGCCAGCAGCGGCGAAGAATTGCTTTTGAAGAAAACAAGCAGCGCACCGAGCAGACCAAGCACGATCAGCACCTTGCTGGCCTGACGGCCCGCGCTAACTCGGCTGAGACGGTCATCCACGCCAAGATCGTTGGTCAGCAGGATGATCATCAGCATGAAGACGACAATGCCGCCGACATATAAAGCGATTTGCGCCAAAGCCACAAACTCGAGCTGGAGCAGGATATAGATCGCGGCAGTGGCAAAAAACGAGCCGACTAGCGCGATGGCACCGTGCAGGAGATTGGGCAGGCTCACCGCCAGCAGTGACAGAATGACAATTGCCGAGGCTAAAATATAAAAGAGAAAATTGCTCATCAGCAGGCTCCGTTGTCTGATTTATTGAGCACCCACGTCAGCTCGTTGCGGTCATAAACCGCCAGCTCGAAATTTTTTCCCAAGGTGATGGCACCAAACTGGCAGGCTTCCACACACAGGCCGCAAAAGGTGCATTGCGACAGGCGGTAGATGTATTTGCCCAACACTTTTTTTCCAGCAAGGTCTTTGGTCGCCAAAACAGAAATGGTGCCGTTCGGACACGATTTTTCGCAGATGCCGCAGGCGGTGCAGGCATTCTTGCCGTTTTCATCATGCGGCATGTGCAGATGACCCCGGAAGCGGTCGAACATCTGCAGCGTGTCCCTATTTTCCGGGTACTGCTGGGTGATGGCCGTCTTCGGATTGACGAAATATTTGATCGTGATGTCCAGCCCCTTGGTCAGGGTGAAGAAGCCGGTGATTGTCTTATGCACGTAACGGCTGACAAATTCCAGCACATTTTCTTTGGTCTCTGTTGCTTTCATGGGACGCTATTGTGATGTGGAATGGTGGAGACAGAGAGTTTGCCCAAAAACATGCGGAATCAACCCGCCCAGCCTTGCGCGACAAATAGTCCGGCCAGCATCAGCAGGAGGAGATTAGCAGGCAGCATGATCCGCCATTCCAGATACATGAGCTGATCAACCCGGACTCTGGGGAATGTCCAGCGGAACCACATATACAGGAAGACGATCAGGAAGGCCTTGGCAAAAAAACAGATGAATCCAGGAATCAGACTCAGAATTGGATCAATCACCGGCAGACCGAAAAGCGGCGCATGAAAGCCGCCAAGAAAGAACGTGGTGACTAAGCACGAGGAAACAAACATGTTGACGAATTCGCCCAAAAAAAACATGGCGAAGCCGATGCCTGAATATTCGGTGGCAAACCCACCGGTCAGCTCGGATTCCGCTTCAGCAATGTCGAAGGGCGTGCGGTTCAGTTCGGCAGTAGAGGCGACCAGATACATAATGAAGGCCAAAATGCCGAGGAAAGGCAGCTTGAATATCCACCAGTCAAAAATTGTGCCTTGCTGCGCCAAGACAATGCCGCGCAATGAAGCAGTGCCGGAAAGCATGACAATCAGCAGCATGAGCAGGGCAAGAGAAATCTCGAACGAAACCATCTGCGCGCCGGAGCGCATTGCGCCAAGCAGCGAATATTTGTTGTTCGAGGCCCAGCCTGCGAGAAGAATGCCAAGAACGCTCAGGCCGGACACGCCCAGCACATAGAGCACACCGCCTGCGGGATCAGCCACTTGCAGGTGGTGGTCAAAGGGGATGATAGCCAGAATGAGAAAAGCCGCACTGACCGGCAAAAGCGGTGCAAGGAAAAAAATAAAGGTATCAGCACCTTCTGGCTTGAGAATCTCTTTGAAAATAGCTTTGATGCCGTCAGCTAACGCTTGCAGCAGACCATGCGGCCCGACCCGCATCGGCCCAAAGCGAAGCTGAAAATGCGCTGACACCTTGCGTTCTAAGTAAATCAGCACCGCTCCCAGCGAGCCGACCAAGGCCATCAAGCTGAGAAGGGCGATCAGCCCATTGATCACTGCGGCAACGTGCGGCGGAAAAAGGCTGCGGACGGCATCGCCAATGAAATTGTTGACCGGATACAGTTCTGCGGAAGGCATCATGGCGTGTTCACCTAAAAATTAGCGGTCAATGTCCGGGATGACCAAGTCAAGCGTGGACATGATGGTGATCAGATCGGCCACCTTGTGTCCGGCGGCGATTTCATTCAGCACGCTCAGATTGGAGAAATTCGGGGAGCGGTATTTGAGCCGGTAGGGCGTGGTGCCGCCGTCAGAGACGATGTACACGCCGAGCAGACCGCGCGGTGTCTCCACCTGGCTGTAATAACTACCCTTTGGCAGCTTGTAATTCTGCTTGGGCTGGCTGCGGTGTGGGCCGCCGGGGAAACGGACAACAGCCTGCTCCAGAATCCGCAGCGATTGTTCCATCTCCTCCATGCGAACTTGGCAGCGGTCGTAGCTGTCGCCGACACGACCGAGCGGAACGTCGAAATCAAACTGATTGTAGATCGAATACGGATTGTTTTTGCGGACATCATAATTGATGCCAGAACCGCGCAATACGCCGCCCGTACAGCCATACGACAGGGCGGTTTCTTTAGACATGAGGCCGATTCCTTTGGTACGCTCAAGGAAGATGATGTTTCTGTTCAGTAAATTGTTGTATTCGTCCAGCACCTTGCGCAGGGCACTGATCACATTCTTGACGCGGGGAATGAAGGTGTCTGGCACATCAAGCGAAGAGCCACCGGGCCGGAAGTAGTTCACGGTCAGCCGTGCACCGCACATTTCCTCGAAGATGTCGTTGATCAGCTCGCGTTCGCGGAAGCCATAGAAAAAGGTACTGAATCCGCCCATATCCATGCCCAGAACACCCCACCAGAGCAGGTGGGACTGAAGCCGTTGCAGCTCGCTGACTATCACCCGGATGTATTCGCCGCGTTCCGGCACGCCGATGTCAAGAGCCTGCTCGACCACCATGCAGAGGCAGAGGTTGTTGGAGAACGCGGAGAGGTAATCGAGGCGGTCGGAGAGATGGATGTTCTGGATGTAGGTCTGGCTTTCTGCCATCTTCTCAATACCGCGATGGATGTAGCCGAGATGCGGCACCGCTTCCACCACGGTCTCGCCATTGAGCCGCACCACGACCCGGAGCACGCCGTGGGTGCTGGGGTGCTGCGGCCCGATGTTGACGAAAAATTCCTCGGATTCCTCGTCGTCCGGCGGCGGCAGCCTGAAGCCTTCCGGTAGCTGGGTGTCAGGGGTGTCGTTGCTGAAGGATTGCGTGATCATTGCTTTGTTATTCGTTTCCGTGTCCAACATATCGCCGCCGCATTGCGGAACATTGCTTAATTTTCCAGCACCATGCCGCGCAGCAGCTTGATTCTGCCCTGCCGCGTCTTCCTATTCAGCCGTTTTTCCTGAGCTGCTTGCGTGATTTTCGTCGGCCTGCGCAGCTTCTGTACGATCATCGCTTGGTTGATCAAATCCCGCAGACGCTCCAACGCGTCCTGACGGTTCTGCTCTTGGGTGCGGTGCTGCTGGGCTTTGATTATGATCACGCCATCTTTGCTCACCCGCGCATCCTTGAGGAGCTGCAAACGCTGCTTGCAGATATCTGGCAACGAAGAAGCGTTGATGTCAAAACGAAGATGAATCGCCGAGGCCACTTTGTTCACATTCTGCCCGCCAGCTCCCTGCGCCCGGATGGCCAGCATTTCAATCTCATGATTTGGAATGGAGATGTTGCGGCAGATGTGGAGCATGTTAACTACCTGTCAGGTAATTTGCAATTTCATTCATCACGTCTGCGAGATCAGGGCCGACCGATTGAACTGTTGTTTTTGGCGTATGCTTATGATCTTGAAACCCAAGATCAGGTTTGTGCGCAGCGTTATCGTACCGGAAGCGCAGCACAGCCTGAGCATCTTGGTAATGAAATGAATACATTTTTTTCTCTATGGTGGTGCGAAAATCAAGATATTCTTTGAAAAACAACACTGAACCATCAACAAATGTCAAAATTCCCTTCAGCAATCCAATCTGTTCTGTCCGCATGTCTGCGGTCAATTCAGAAGTGACAAGTAAACTACATTGGCTGAATTCAGCAATATGCCTCTGAACATCAGCGGCATACTCACTGAACAGCATATTCTATATCTTGCAGCAGATGAAGCTCTTCCAATACAGCCTGCCTCAGTTGCAACTCTCCCATCCAGCTTACATAGTCGTCATCGCCGCCTGTCAAGTCCTCCGCTGTGCAGTCGTGCAGGAACTGATCAGAAGACATGTTATATTTTTCTTCAAATCGCTGAATCTCTTTTTCCGTCTTCCTTAGCCCTAATTCAATCCGTTTCATCTTAGCGGCAATCGCAGATTGAATAACAGGCAACGCATTCTGCTGATCAGAAGCAACGTGGAGTCTCAGCATTTTTAATACGGCCTTTTAACCACTCGCGTTGGGTCGTCATAGTCCTTGCGCAGCGGGTAGCCGGGGAAATCGTTTCCCAAGAAAATCCGCCGCAGGTCAGGATGATTGCGGAAGCGCACTCCGAAGAAATCATATACCTCGCGCTCATGCCATTCTGCGCCACGATAGAGATCAGAGATTGTTTCAATCTCTGCATCGCCGGTATCGGCCTGCTTTGCCGCTTTGCTGCGGAAGAAGAGTTTGTGGCCGTCACGGCAGGACAGAAGCTGGACAACGATATCAAAATGCGTTTTCCAATCCACGCAGGTAAGCTGAATGAGCATGTCTAAGCCAAGACTCTGCTCGTTCTTTACGTATTCAGCAAATTCACGGTACTGCTCCGGCGGAACAACCAAATCAAGAATATAATCTGGCCCAAGCTCGGCTGCCTGCTTTGGACTGATGCCCGGATGACCATAGACTTCGACTGCCGGAAATTCTTCCTGAATCATTTGCAGCAGCGTCCAGTTGCTGATGCCCTGCGCTGCCGGTTTTCTGCGCGGCGGAGTTGGAAATTCCTCTTTCTTCAGGCGGGCGGACTTGGGCGCGGCAGGAGCGGATGGATTGTCGCGTTTAAACTGCTCGCGGGCCTCACGCAGCTCCTCATCACGCTGCTTTTCCCGCACTGCCCATTCTTTTTGCGCCACGCTGAAAAGGTCTTCAAAGGGCGTTGTCAGCGTGCTGCCGACCCGCCACGGTCGGCGGCGGCCTTCCTGCTTGATTTTTTCCTGTAGCTGTAGAATGCCTTGAATCAGGGCTTCGGGACGGGGCGGGCAGCCGGGAATATAGACATCCACGGGCACCAGCCGGTCGCCGCCTTTGATCACCGAGTAGGAGTCATAATAAAACGGTCCACCGGAAATGGCGCAGGATCCCATCGCGATGATGTATTTAGGAGCGGGCATCTGCTCGTACAGCGTGACCACGTTTTTAGCCATTTTTTCCGTGATGGTGCCGGCAAGAATGATCATGTCGGCTTGGCGGACGCTGGCGCGCATGACCTCATAGCCAAAACGGGCCAAGTCATGCCGAGCGGCAATTGTTGACATCATCTCAATCGCACAGCAGGAAGTGGCATAAACCAGTGGCCAGACTGAATTCGCCCGCCCCCACGCCACCAACAGCTCAACAGCGTCAACCAGCTTGACACCGCCGGGCAACTGCTCAATCAATTCGCCGCTCTGTCTGACTAATGCGGATGCGCCGTTGTTTACTCCCATACCAGAACTCCCTTGCGCCACGCATACAGCAGGCCGACAAACAGGATGAACATGAAGAAAAACAGCTCGATATACAGCAAATTAATAGTGACTCCGCCTGCCATGCCGCCGACGGCTGCGCGGAAAATTTTCATACAAGGAAAGAGGAAGAGCGATTCGATGTCGAAGAGCAGGAAGAGCAGGGCGAAAATGTAAAAGGCGACTTTGAAACGGATACGCGCGTCGCCGATGGGAGTTTCGGAGCACTCATAGGCTTGCCGTTTATGCAGACTGTCCGGCGAGCGGTAGGAAAGCAATTTGGCGAGCAGAATTGCCCCACCTGCGAAGATCGCGCCGAGAAAGGCGGTAAAACCAATCAGTATATAACTTTCCATGATGTTCGCCTGCGCTGAATTGATGCGTCTGCGGCAAATATTCCCTCTGCCTCAGGCTCACCACCAGTGAAGATCAAATCTGTTTGCTTGTCAAGAAGAAAAATACCTGCAATCTGTGAAGATTGCTTGCGCTGCCGTTACCACATGACAGCCGTGACATCTGCTGCATTCCCGGCAGTCGAAATTGGCGAAAATTTTTTATTATAGCAGCGTCCTTCTTATCAGTCAAATAAATAATTGCTATAAGCAAAATTGACTGAACTGGCAAGCCGCCGAGGTAGCTGTTTTTCCGCAGGACAGCGGAGATGCCCGCTTGACGGAAGCGGCAGCGGCAGGGTACTATGCGGCAGACTGTTTCCTATTTTGTGAAAAAGCGGAGCACTATGACATGATCAGACCGCCAAAGCTTCTTCATTGCGCCATCGGCCTTGCAGTCGCGGCGCGGTTGCTTCTGCCTCTACCCGCGCAGGGCTTCAGTATCGGCGAGGAGCAGCAGCTCGGCGAACAGCTACTTTATGCTGTCCGCGCTGAATTTAACCTGCTTGACGATCCCGATATTTCTCAATATGTCAACGGCCTTGGCAGGCAGGTATTGGAGGCGGCCGGACCGCAGTATTTCAACTACCATTTTTTTGTGGTCAAAAACGACCAGTTCAACGCCTTTGCCGCGCCTTCCGGTCTCATCTTCTTCAATACCGGCCTGATCAAGGCCATGAAAAGCGAGGATCAGCTTGTCAGCGTCATGGCGCATGAGGTCGGCCATGTGGTCAGCCGCCATATCGCCTCACGCATGGCCAAGCAAACCAAAGTGACTGCTCTCAGCATGTTGTGCGCCTTAGCCAGTTTGGCCGCAGGCAATCCTGCTTTGACGCAAGGACTACTCACCAGCTCCATCGCGGCTGGCGCGAGCGCGGGTTTGAGCTTTTCCCGGGAAGACGAGGAGCAGGCTGACCGGGTGGGGTTTGACCTCCTGCGCAGCATGGGCCGTAATCCTGCTGAAATGGAGGAAATGATGAAAGTCATGCGCCGTGTCGCCCGCTACAGCTCTGAGCAGCTACCGCCCTACCTGCTCACCCATCCGAATCCCGAAGACCGTCTCCATTATGTGCAGTCGCTACTGGAACGGCACAAAAATGAGCTGGCAGATAGCCGCAAAAACACGGCGGACAACTTTGCTTTTCTTCGCTTCAAATACCGCGTTCTGGCCCAGACCTTGGAGCCGGAGGCAATGCGCAACGCCTGTGCGGCGGTGATTGCTTCAAGTAAAGATCCGCAGGAGATTGGTCTGGCTCGTTACGGTTTAGCCCTTCTCAGTGCAAGCGAGCTGGATTTCAGCAACGCGGTCAACATGATGGAACAGGTGCGGCAGGACTGCCCAAACCGGGAAATTCTGGATATTGATCTTGCCGTTCTTCAGATAGAAGCAGGCCAGGCTGGCAGGGCTTTAGACCTCCTCCGTCGGGCGCATCAGCGTAACCCATCTGACACATACGCCGCGTTCCATCTAGCCAGAGCCTTGGAGAAAACCGGTGATTTAGCCGGAGCGGAACGGCTGCAATTGGAGAACGCCAAGACCCTTCCCGACTATCCGCAGGTGTATTATGAACTGGGCCGCATCAAGTCACGGCAGGGCCAAATTGGGACGAGCAATTTCTATCTGGCCAAAAATTATCTCTACAGAGGCCGGATGCCGTATGCAAAACAATATCTGGAGCGGGCGAAAAAAGATCAGACCGTGCCGCTCGCTCTGCGCGAAGAGGCAAAAGCGATTCTCGAACGGTTGAAAAAACTGGAAGATGCGTCATAACTCACCGAAAGAAAGGAAAAGCCATGCTGCGACGATTCTCGGTTTCGCTTGAAGAAGAGCTGCTGGTACATTTTGACGATTACATCGCCCGCCACGGCTATTCCAACCGTTCTGAGGCAGTGCGCGACCTGATCCGCAGCAAACTGATCGGCGAAGAATGGGAGCAGGACAGCGAGGTGGTCGGGGTTGTCACCTTGGTGTATGATCACCATCAGGCCAAGCTCCAAGAGCGGATCACTGAAGCCCAGCATGATTTTTACCAGCTGATCACCTCGTCAACCCATGTCCACATGGATCATCACAACTGCTTGGAAGTGACCATCGTCAAAGGGCAGGCATCCAAGGTGCGTGCGCTGGCGGAAAAGATGATCGCCCTGCGCGGAGTGAAAAGCGGCAATCTCACCATGTCCAGCACGGGCGGCGATCTGCACTGAAAGGAGAAAGCGCATGGAATACAGAGCTGGTACCGTGGGAAGGATCATTGCTGTCCGCTTTGATCATGGCGAAGATTTCCTTGCGGGG
>DHWV01000002.1:0-27147 GCA_002413355.1 Desulfobulbaceae bacterium UBA5173
TGTCACCTCGCATGGCTTTGAATTGAAGGTTTTTCTTTTTATCTCGGCTTACGGCATTGAAAAAACAATGATGTAGGTCACAACTTGGGTTACATCAAAAAAAACGAAGGAGCTTGTGAAGAAATTTTCTTGCAGGCTGCTTTTTCTGCCGCCTTATTCTCGCCTGATTTGAACCCGATAGAAAAATTTTGGACTTTCATGAAGGCGAAAATTAAAAAAATTGCTGACGGCATCAAAAGCTTGAGTGTTTGTGGCGAGACGTTTTTTTGACTGAAACACTATAACATCTTCAAGGCTTGGATGAGCTTTGTTAAACGATTGCGGTCAGCCCCCTTTGAGGGGGCTGACCGCAATCGTAACGCCACCGGCTTTGCCGGTGGCTGCTTACTTGTCACTTGCCACCACCGAAAAACCTTGGCAAGGCGGGCCGCCTGCCAATATACATCAAGTCCGTTCGCCGGAGACCCGCGTGGCCCGCTCCGGCGAAGCGGTCAGTCAGCGTTTTGCCGTTTTCTCATTCATGCACGGTCTTCCGCTTCTTCACGGTCAGCAAGGGGCTGGCGACAAAGATTGAGGAATAAGTGCCGATGATCACGCCGAACAGCAGAGCAAAGGAAAAGTCATGAATGACCGAGCCGCCAAAGAAAAAGAGTGCCACCAGTGAAAGAAAAACCGTCAGCGAGGTAATTATCGTGCGGGCCAGCACCTCATTGGTGCTGACGTTGATAATCTCGCCTATGTTTTTCTCTTGCCCCAGCTTTTTCATGTTTTCGCGGATGCGGTCAAAAATAACCACAGTGTCGTTCAGCGAATAGCCGGCTAAGGTGAGCAGGGCGGTGATCAGCAGCAGAGACACTTCTTTGTCGAGCAGCCAGAAGACCCCCAACACCCCCAACACGTCATGCAGGGTTGCGGCGGCGGCGGCCAAAGCGAAGTTGAGGTCAAAACGGATACCGAGGTAGATCAGAATGCCGACAAAGGAAAGAACTACTGCCAGCACCGCGTCATTGCGCAGTGCCGCAGAAATTGAAGAGCCGATTTCCGACTGGCTTTCCAGAACAAAATGGCGGCTTTTGTCCGCGTTCAGGACAGGGGTGATCTTCTCCGCAAGACTGCTGCCGCCGCCAACTACTTCGCTCGACTTCTTGAGTTTCACGATCAGTCGGTTTTCTCCGCTGACCTGCTGCAAGTCAATTGACTCATAGCCGCCTTTTTTAAAAGCCGCCCGCACTGCGTCCAGATGAAAAGGCTGATCAGCCTTGTACTGAAGCATGGCTCCGCCGGAGAAATCAACGCCGAGATTGGCTTGGCCGCGCAAAATCTGCACATAGGCCACAATACCAAGGATGACGAAAACGCAGGACACAGAGTAACCGATCTTGCGGATGCCCATGAAATCAATCTTGGGCTTTTTGAGGAACCGCATGAATTTCAGCTCAATCGTCTTATGCCGGACAGCCAGCCAGTCAAAGGCCAGCCGCGTGCAGAACAGGGCGGCGAATAGGTTAAAGACAATGCCGAGAATCAAGGTGACAGCAAAGCCTTTGACTGTGCCGGTGCCGAACAGGAAAAGGGCGAATGCGGTGATCAAGGTGGTTACTTGTGAGTCAACAATGGACCAGTAGGAGTGGTCAAAACCAGCCTCAATGCCAGAGCGCAACGATTTGCCGAGATCGAACTCCTCCCGCATCCGCTCGTAAATGAGCACGTTGGCATCCACGCCCATGCCGACGGAAAGGATAATGCCCGCGATGCCTGGCAAGGTCAGGGTGCTGCCAAAAATGGCCAAGCCGACAAAAAGAAGCAGGATGTTGATGGAAATGGCAACGTTGGCGATCAGGCCGGACAGCCGGTAATACACAGCCATGAACACCAGCACTATCAACGCGCCGACCAAGCCTGCATTCAGACTTTGATCAATCGCGTCTTGCCCCATGCTGGCACCGACAGTCATGTTCTGGATGATCTCCACTGGCGCAGGTAGCGCGCCCGCCCGGAGGACAATGGCCAAGTCTGTGGCTTCCTCAGGAGTGAAGCTGCCGGAAATCTGGGCCGAGCCGCCAAGGATTCTCTCCCGGATCACTGGAGCCGAGCGAACCACCTCGTCGAGAATGATGGCAAAGCGTTTGCCGACATTTTTCTCTGTGATTTCTCCGAAAATCTTGCCGCCCCGGCCAGTCAGCTCCATGCTGACCAGCGGCTCATTGAATGTGCCGCCAAAGCCCATTTTGGCATTTTTGACCATCTCGCCGGTCATGATGACCCGGCTTTCGAGCAGAATCGGCGTACTGTGATCTTTTTTGGTCTGCTTGTCACGAATCCGCTCAAAGGCGACTTCCGTCCCCTTGGGCAGTTGAGCTTGGAGAGCAAGGTTGAGTTGACGAACGCTGCTGCCCTCCTTCCACTTGCCGTCGGCAACCGCCTGCGTGATCAGCTTGCCCAGCTCAAGGCCGTCATTCGGGGCAACCATTTTGAATTCAAGCTGGGCTGTCCTGCCAATCAGATCAATGGCCCGCTGCGGATCTTTCACGCCCGGTAGCTGCACCACAATCTCGTTGTCGCCTTGACGGACAATCACCGGCTCGGCCACGCCGAACTGGTCAATACGGTTGCGGATGATTTCCAGCGACTGGGCCACAGCATTGGTGCGGATGTTGTCCGCCTCTTTCTGCGCCAGCTTCAGGGTGATGCGCGGAAAACTGCCAGCCTCGGCCTCAACCTTGACATCCAAGACGTTGGAAAAATCGTCTTTAGCCACTTGGTTGACTGTGTCCACGGCCCCGGTGTTCGGCAAGGTCAACATGATCTGTGACGAATCATGCGACTCCATCTGCACGGCCGAAATGCTCTTTTCGGCCAACCGTTCCTTCAGGTCAGCGGCGGCAAGTTCCAGCGAATTCTTCAGAGCTTTGTCAAGATCAGCTCGTAGCACCAAGTGCATTCCGCCTTGGAGGTCAAGGCCGAGCTGGAGGCCCTTGGGGGCTAGATACTTTTTCCACCAGTCTGGCGTGCCCTTGTAAAAAGACGGCACCAAGGTCATGACGGAAAAGAAAAGCAGGAAGAAAAGCAGCCAGCTTTTCAGCTTCAGGTTGGTGTTCATAAATGTTTTTCCAAGGTAAACTGGTGGTTGCAATAATGCTTCCGCCGGAGCGGGAGGCATGACAACAAAAAACGATGAACTATACGTCAGGATGGGGCTTCCTGCAACGGCTGGAGCGCGTTTTCCATTTTTTACCCACGCGGAAAGGGCAGTTCCTTCCGGTTGATTGCCGCCGCTATGCAGGCTGCGCCGAAGCCGTTGTCAATATTGACAACCGCCAAACCGGGAGCGCAGCTTGTCAGCATTCCCAGCAGAGCCGCGAAACCGCCTGCGCCTGCGCCATAGCCGACCGAGGTTGGCAGAGCGATCACCGGAGCTGGAGTCAGCCCCGCAACCACCGAAGGCAGTGCCCCTTCCATGCCGGCGGCGACAATCACCGCCGAGGCCTGCTGGAGCAATTCGCAGTGAGCCAGAATCCGGTGCAGACCTGCCACGCCTGCGTCATAAATCGCAGCCGTCTCATGGCCAAAATATTCCAGACAGATACGAGCTTCTTCTGCTACAGGCAAATCCGAAGTGCCTGCGGTGACGAGCACTACCGTGCCTCTGCCGTTGTTCTGCGGAATATGCTGCTTATTGCCGGTGAGTAGCCGGGCGGTTGCGTGATAGAGCAGGCTGTCGACTTGCGCGCAAACCTGCTCCGCCTTGGCCGGATCAATCCGGGTGGCGATGACAGGAGCCTCCTGCCGGAGCATGGCGGTGAGAATTTCCACCAATTGAACGGCGGTCTTGCCCTCGCCAAAAACCGCTTCCGGCAGTCCGGTGCGCAACAGCCGGTGGTGATCAAGCCGGGCAGAATCCAGCACCTCAACGGGCAAGCGGCGCAGGTAGACAAGAGCCGCTTCTGTGCTCATGCCACCGCACCGCACCTGTTCCAGTAGTGCAGAAAGCTGTTGTTCATTCATTGGACACGCGGGATAATACAAAAGGAGCACTGAAAACAGCATCCGGTGTCATCCATAATCATTCTCCGGCAACTTTACCATGAAAATATTCAGCGAAAAAAATATCGGCACGCTGATCATCCTCAATTCGAGCTTGGTTGGCCTGTTGATGTGGCTGGGCATCGTCGCTCACACCTTCTGGGATGCGAAAATCAGCCTGAAGATTGAGCTGGCTCAGCTGGAGAAAAAAACGCTGCAAGATAAAAAAAATAGCGTTAGCCAGTCGGTGCAGGAATTCATGCAGAGCATGGACGTGCGCCATAAAATGGCCCTCAGCCGTCTGCAAAGCAGCCTGAAAAGCCAAGTGAACCAGATCGCTGAAATGTCACAGCATCTTTACGAGCAAAATCAGGAAAAAATGACGCAGCAGGAGGTCGAGCGGCTGGTGATTGAAGCCGTGCGGCCTTTCCGTTTCAATGGCGGCCGAAGCAGATTTTTCATCCGCAGCATGTCTGGAACAACCAAGCTCTGGCCACAGGATCCTGCCTTAGAAGGCCGCAGTGTTTTTGACAACGCCAATGAAAACCGGCTGCAAGTCTTCCGCGATATGGCCGATACCGCCCGCAAAGGCGGCGGCTTTTATGAATATTTTTGGGAAAGAAAGGAAGGAACGGAGTCCCGCCCTGCGCAGGCTATCGCCTACATAGCACCTTTCGCCCCTTTTGACTGGTACATCGGCGCAGGCGATTACTTGGAAGAAATTGAACGTGACACCAAGGAGCAGCTAAAATCCGCCATCCGTCAGCACGCAGGCCGGACTGCGGACGAATATCTTGCCGTGCTTGACTTGGACAGCATCAAGGAGGGCAGGCTGGCATCGGTGCTGCTGGCCAGTCACGAGGATCGTTCCGACCTACTCAATGTCCTTCTGAACGGCGAAGATCAGGCCCAAGCGGGAAAAAAAATCCGTGAGGATCTGCTGGCCGGTCTTAAAGAATACGGCGAAGTCTTTGTCAGTCACAAAATCAAGCATCAACCGAACGATGCCGAGGCCGTGCCGACTATGACCTATTTCAAGCTTTACCCGAAATGGAACTGGATCATCGCTGCCAGCTTTGACTATGACGACTTGGATCAGCTCATCAGCCGCCGGAAGGCGGAGCACAGCAAGCTGCTTCAAGAAAAGCTCCATGTTTCCTTGGCGATCTTTTTTTTCATTCTGCTCGGCGCGCTCTGCATCTCCCTGCTTTTTTCCCACAAAGTGCGGATGCTGTTCCTTTCCTACCGTCAGCGGCTGGAAGAGTCCAATCTGGAGCTAACCAAGGCGATGGACCGAGCGCAGGCGGCCACGGCGGCTAAATCAGAGTTTCTCGCCAACATGAGCCATGAGATTCGCACGCCGATGAACGGGATCATCAACTTGGCCGAGTTGGCCTTGGAAACGGGCCTCAACGACAAACAGCGCGACTATGTCCGCAAAATTCTCTTCTCTTCCAGAAATCTGCTGGAGATCATCAATGACATTCTCGATTTTTCAAAAATCGAAGCGGAAATGCTCAAACTTGAGAAGGTTCCTTTTGATCTACAGGAAATTTTCGACAAGCTGCTGCTGCTGTTCAACGAACCCAGCCGCCGGAAAAATATCCGTTTCCGCCTTATGCTGTCCCCGGATCTGCCCAAACAGGTGGTCGGCGATTCGATGCGGCTGCATCAGGTGCTGGCTAATTTGATCGGCAACGCGGTCAAATTTACGGAGACAGGCGAAATCACGGTCAGTGCTGCGCTGGTCCAGCAGACACGGGACAGTGCTGCGGTGCGTTTCGCCGTAGCTGACACCGGCATCGGCATTCCGCCGGAGAAAGCCTCCCAGCTTTTTGAATCGTTCACCCAGGCCGACAGTTCAACCGCCCGGAAATACGGCGGCACCGGTCTTGGCCTGACTATCAGCAAACGGCTGGTCGGTTTGATGGGCGGCGAGTTGGCGGTGGAGAGTGAAGTCGGCGTGGGCAGTATTTTTTCTTTCATACTGGAGCTTTCCCTGCCTGTCCAGCAGCCTGCTGAAGAACACGGCGCAGAAGGAGCCGACGAAACAGCCGCTGTCATGCGCCGTCTCCGCCGGGCGAACATCCTGCTGGTCGAGGACAATTTGATCAATCAGCAGGTGGCTCAGGAAATTCTTGCCAAGGCTGACGTGGAAGTGGAGACGGTCAGCAATGGTGCCGAGGCGGTGGCGGCGGTGGCCGCAAAACACTTTGATGCCGTGCTGATGGACATCCAAATGCCGGTCATGGACGGCTACGAAGCGACGCGGCGCATCCGCGAAGAGCTGGGCCGTACCGATCTGCCGATCTTGGCCATGACCGCCTATGCTGTCAGTGAGGAGCGGGACAAATGCTTCCGCATGGGCATGGACGACCACATCGCCAAGCCAGTCAGCCGCAGTTCCCTTTTCGCCGCCCTGAACCGCTGGATCAGGGAAAAAAACATCAGCTTTGAGGCCTGTCCTCCGCCGTTGCTGAATGATTCCTCTCTGCTACAGAACGTACTTGCCGAGACCGGCACTACCGCCCAGCCAGCCGGATTGAATTTGTCCGAGGGACTGCTGCGGCTGGACGGTAACGAGGCACTGTTTGTCAAACTGCTGCGCAGCTTTTGCCGCGAGCAGCGCGACATCACCGAGCGGATGGAGCAGCTCATCAATGCCAAGGATGTCAAAGCAGGGCAATACGTCGCCCACGGGCTGAAGGGCGTGGCAGGAAATCTGGGGATGTCCGGCATTCAGATTTTGGCGGGAAAGATTGAGTCAGAGCTGCGCACGGCTGCTCCTGCACAATGCGGCGAACTGCTTCGGCAGCTCGCCCGGCAGGTCGCAGTCGTGGTCGGCTATCTTGAATCCCGTCTCCAGCTCAACTGCGCTGAGGGCGATGATGACCGCTCAGAAGCTCCAAGGGATTTCGACCGGCAGGCGGCCCTTGCCTCGCTGCGTCAGCTTGCTGTTTTACTGGAGCAGTCCGATTTTTCCTCTCTTCAGTTTCTGGAGGAGCATCAGGATGAAATCAGGTTGCTGATGAGCAGGTATTTTTGCAGTCAGTTAGAGAAATGCCTTGAGTGCTTTAATTTTGAAAAAGCACTTGGATTGATCAAAAACAGTCTGACCCGCGAAGAAAGCAACAGTGCTTCTTGACAGGAGGTGCTATCAGCTTTCGCTTGTATCAAGATGTTTTCCGTCCCGCATATTTACCTTCAGCGGCACGGCCAGCTCCATCACCGATTCCATCAACGGCACGACCAGAGCCTTGACAGAATCAGCCTCTTTTTCCGGCACCTCAAACACCAGCTCGTCATGGATTTGCAGGAGCAGCAGTGCCTTGCATTGGCGCGCCGTCAGCTCCTCATGCACCCTGAGCATAGCCAGCTTGATGATGTCCGCCGCTGTGCCCTGAATCGGGGTGTTGATCGCTGTCCGCTCGGCGAACTCGCGACGGGTGCGGTTGGAGGATTTGATCTCCGGCAGCTGCCTGCGCCTGCCCAGCAGGGTGCTGACATAGCCGTCAACGCGGGCTTGCGCAATCGTTTCCTCCATGAACCGCTTGATGCCCGGATATTGCTCAAAGTAACGGTCAATGAAGAGCTGCGCCTCACGGCGGCTGATGCCGAGCTGCTCGGACAGGCCAAAGCTGGACATGCCATAGACGATGCCGAAGTTGATGCTCTTGGCAATCCGCCGCATTTCCGGGGTGATCAAGACCTTGGCCACCCGGAAGATATCCGCCGCAGTCTGGCTGTGAATATCGGCATCGCTCCAAAAGGCGGCCAGCAGCGCGGCATCTTGGCTGTAATGGGCGAGAACGCGCAGGTCAATCTGCGAATAGTCGGCGGAAAGCAGCAGGCAGCCCGGCTGGGCGACAAAGGCGGAGCGGATGCGGCGGCCTTCCTCAGTGCGGATGGGGATGTTCTGCAAATTCGGATTGCTGGAACTGAGCCGCCCGGTGGCTGTGCCGCATTGGTTGAACGAGGAATGCACTCGCCCGCTGATTGGATTGACATGCTCCGGCAGTCGGTCAACGTAGGTTGACTTCAGCTTGGCCAGATTGCGCCAGCGGAGAATCAAAGCGGGTAGCTCGTGCCGCCAGGCCAGCTTTTCCAGCACCTGCGCGTCGGTAGAATAGCCAGTCTTGGTCTTGCGGTCTCGCGGCAGATTGAGCTTGTCGAACAGAATTTCGGATAGCTGCTGAGGCGAGCTGATGTTGAAAGGCTGCCCGGCCAAGCGGTGTATTTCCGTTTCCAGCAAGGCAAGCTGGTCGCCGAATTCGTCCGAAAGCTGGCGCAATATCTCCTGATCAATCAGAATACCGCTGCGTTCCATGTCCGCCAAGACTGGAATCAGCGGGCTTTCCACTTCAGCAAAGAGCCGCCACAGCCCCTGCCGCTCCAGCTCAGGCCGCTGCGCCACAAACAGGCGCAGGCTGCCATGCACATCCTCGCAGGAATAATCGCGCGCCTGCTCCAGCGGCACCCGGGCAAAGGCATCCGCTGCCTTGTCGCCGCCCGTGACTTCGGCAAAGGATGTCAGCTTGAAGCCCTGCTCCTGGCAGAGATCATCGAGCTTATAGGTATGGCGGCCTGGATCAAGCAGCCAGGCCCCAAGCATCGAGTCATAGAGCGGCCCATCCAGCTTGAGGCCGCCGTTCTGCGGCGCGGCCAAGACGGCGTAATCATACTTGAGATTATGGCCAATTTTGGCGATGCGGGCATCGGTCAGCAGCGGGCCGATCAGCTCCAGCATGTCAGCCAAGGCGAGCTGGTCAGGCAGGAGATTGCCCAGCACGTCCCGATGACCGCAGGCCAGATACCAAGCCCGCTCGGTGTCGGTGCAGAGCGAAAGGCCCACTAACTGCGCGGCCAGTGGATCAAGCGAAGTGGTTTCCGTGTCAATGACGAGCTGTGCCGTCGTCTTCAGCTCCTCCGCCAGATGGGCCAGCGCATCGCGGCTACGGACGAGCTGGAAGCCAGCAGTGCTCATGCCTGCTGTTGGCACATCGCTTTTCAGCAGGCTGAAGAATTCCAGCTCGGTCAGTAGCTCGCGCAGTTCTTCCGTCTTTGGCGCAGTGATCCGGTATTTCTCCAGATCAGCCTCAACCGCCGCTTGCTCATGCAGCCGCACCAGCTCGCGGGAGAGAAAAGCGGCTTCTTTATAGGCCAGCAGGTTATCTTTCACCTTGGATTTCTTCAGCCCGGCAGCCTGCGCGTACAACTCTTCCAGCGTGCCGTGCTCCTCAATCAGCTTCTGCGCCGTCTTTGGCCCCACGCCTGGCACGCCGCTGATGTTGTCTGAGGCATCGCCGGTAAGGGCAAAATAGTCGAGCAGCTTGGTCGGCGGCAGGCCGTATTTTTCCTCCACCGCCGCCGCGTCCATCAGCTTGTCGCTCATCGGATCCCACAGATTTAGGTCATCTGAGACCAATTGCAGCAAGTCCTTGTCGCCGGAAGCCACAATCACCTTGCAGCCTTGGGCGATGAGCAGACGGGCGGCAGAGGCGATCAGATCGTCCGCCTCCAAGCCCTGCTCGGCAAAGCTGAAAATGTTATACGCCTCGGTGATCCGGCGGATGTACGGAATCTGCACAGCCAAATCTTCCGGCATAGTGGGCCGGTTGGCTTTGTAGTCAGCGGAAATCTGATGCCGGAACACTGGCCCTCGGCTGTCAAAGGCGACGGCAAGATATTCCGGCTGCCGTTCGCGCAGAATGCGGCGGAGGATGCTGATGAAGCCGTACACCGCGTGGGTGGGCAGACCGCTGGCAGTGTGCAGCGGCTTGACGGCATGAAAAGCACGATAAATGTACGCGCTGCCGTCAATCAGGTAGGCTGTTTTTTTGAGAAAGGGCAAACTGCCGGAGTGGATGTTCACGCCAAGGCCGCCTTGATCCGCTCCAAAGCTGTCACCACGTTCTCGCGTGAGTTGAAGGCCGAGAGGCGGATATAGCCTTGTCCGCATTTGCCGAAGCCTGCGCCCGGCGTGCAGACCACGCCAGCCTTGTTCAGCAGCAGGTCAAAGAATTCCCACGAGTCGCGCCCGCAGCGTATCCAAACATACGGTGCATTGGCCGCGCCGACGTAGTCGTAACCCAGCTCCCGCACTGCTGCCGCAATCAGGTCGGCATTCTCCAAATAGCCGCTGATCAGGGCCTTGCACTGCGCCTTGCCTTCCTCTGAATAGACCGCTTCAGCAGCCCGCTGCACCGGATAGGAGACACCGTTGAACTTGGTGCAATGACGGCGGTTCCAGAGGGGATGAATGAGCTGCTTGTTGCCTGCGCTGTCATAAGCGGCGCACTCTTTCGGTATCACCGTGTAGGCACAGCGGGTGCCGGTGAAGCCCGCGCTCTTGGAGTAGGAGCGGAACTCGATGGCAACTTCCCGCGCCCCTTCAATCTCATAGATTGAATGCGGCAGGGACTCGTCGCGGATGAAGGCCTCGTAGGCCGCGTCAAAGAGGATAAGCGCCTTGTTGGCCTTGGCGTAGTCCACCCAGGTTTTCAGCTCCGCCTTGCTGATGGTCGAACCGGTGGGGTTGTTGGGAAAGCAGAGATAAATCAGGTCAACCGGCTCGCTCGGCAGCGCGGGCACATACTTGTTTTCCGCAGTGGAATCGAGATAAACCAAACCCTGATAGCGCCCCTCGGCAAACACGCCGGTGCGCCCGGCCATGACGTTGGTGTCCAAGTAAACCGGATACACCGGGTCAGGAATCGCCACCCGCGCATCCGTGCTGAACAGCTCCTGGATGTTGCCGGTGTCGCACTTCGCCCCGTCAGAGATGAATATCTCGTCCGCGCTGATCTCCGCGCCGCGAGCCTGAAAATCGTTCTTGGCAATCGTTTCGCGCAGGAAAGCGTAGCCCTGCTCCGGGCCGTAGCCACGGAAGCTGCTGTCCACGGCCATCTCGTCCACAGCCTTGTGGAAGGCGGAGATGCAGGCGGCTGGCAAGGCTTTGGTCACGTCGCCGATGCCGAGGCGGATGATGTGCTTGTCCGGGTTGGCCTGCTGGAACGCAGCCACCCGCTTGGCGATGTCGGAAAAGAGATAGGAAGCCTGGAGCTTCAGGTAATGCTCGTTGATTTTCAGCATGGCGCGGCGCAGGGGTTTTGTGTTGACAGAGTGCGTGGTGCGACGGTAAAGAAAGCACTGGATATTACCTGATGCAGGTGAAAAGTCAAGCTGCGGCGAGAGGCGCGGAGGCATGGCGGAAGCGGACAAGAAAAAATCATTCTGGGAAATCTTTGCCATCGTTGTCGGCGCAATAGCCGCATTGATCACGGCTGTTGCCGCCTTGCTTGCCGCGCTGAATGGCGGTGCCAAGGAAAAGCCACCAAAACCTGAAACTGTGCCAACAGCGCAGTCCGCGCCGACGAAGGTAGATAAGGAAGTCGCTGAACCAACGCAAGGTGACACCATAAATGATCAGGGCATATTGCTGGTTTATATGCCGGAAGGCTGCGTTGAGATGGGTTCGTCATCGGATGGTAAAGATCATGAAGAAGATGAGATCCCGGTACATGAGATCTGCGTGGATGGTTTTTATATGGGAAAATACGAAGTCACGCAAGGACAATGGCAGAAAATCATGGGCAACAATCCGTCTTATTTCAAGAAGGGCGGCAATTATCCGGTTGAGCAGGCCTCTTGGAATGACGCGCAGAAGTTCATCAAGAAGCTGAACAGCCGGACTGGCAAGGAATACCGCTTGCCTACAGAAGCGGAATGGGAATACGCCTGCCGCGCGAACTCTCCCGGCAAATACTGCGGCGGCGATGATTTGGATGCTGTAGCTTGGCACGGAAAGAACAGCGGTGACAGCACACACGCAGTCGGCGGCAGGGCTGCCAACTCCTTCGGTCTGTACGATATGAGCGGCAATGTTTGGGAGTGGTGCGCTGACAGGTACGGAAAAGATTATTACGCCTTCAGTTCGCAGAGCAACCCTGTTGGCCCTGAATCTGGCTCGGACCGCGTCGCTCGCGGCGGCGGCTGGAACCTTATGCCTTGGTTCATGCGTGTGGCTTACCGTGGCAGGTTCACGCCTAACAATCGCTACTACAACTTGGGCTTCCGGCTCGTTCTCTCAGGTCAGCAAGGTCAAGCAGGCAGGTAAAAATGTCATTTCGAGCGCAGCGAGAAATCCCTTCCTGCCGCTCACTCCTCATCAAGTTTTCATCTCCTCCTAACACATTGCTAATGTGTGCCGGGTACATATTGGTACAGCAGGCTGGCTGCTTGCCCCAGTTCCCTGCCCGGCAAGGCAACCAGTGCGCGCTTCGGCATTGTGCCGCGCAGGGAACGATCTTGTCATGACGGCCTGCCCGCCGTTTATTTCTGCTGGAAAAAGCAATGCCGCTGGGGTATTATGCGCGTAACAGTTTTTTGGCCCAAGGTTTAATATTTTGCAGGAGAGAAAGAAAATGAGAAAACAGCACATCACGCTGGCTGCTGGAGCAATGCTGCTTGCCGCTGCCACCGGGGCTTCAGCTCTGGAAGTGAAAACCGGCAATGACAAAGTGAACGTGGAGCTGTACGGCCAGATCAACCGGGCGGTCATGTATGCCGATGATGGCAATGACAGCCAGTTCTTCCATGTTGACAACGACAACTCCAGCAGCCGTGTCGGCCTGAACGGCAAGATCGAGGTAAACGATTCACTGACTATCGGCAGCAACTTGGAGCTGGAGTGGCAGGATAACGCCTCAAATCTGGTGTCAATGGACGCAGAGAGCATCTCTGGTGCGTTTGAGGATCGGCTGGTGGAGATGTATCTGGCCTGCAAGCACACTGGCAAGCTGTCGCTCGGCAAAGGAAAGATGGCTTCGGAGGATTCTTCAGAGACCGATCTGTCCGGCACCACGCTGGCAGCGTTGTCTGATGTCGCCAAGGTCGGCGGCGGGCTGAAGTTTTATGATCCGGCTTACGTGTCTCCGGCACCAGGCCCGGACGGAACGGTTGCGGACAACCGGCTCACAGTCGGCAGCGTCTTCAGTAACATGGACGGCTTGGCCAAAAGGAACCGGGTGCGCTACGACACCCCGAAATTCGGTGGCTTCTCGCTGGCCGCAGCCGCAGGCGAGAAGGACATGACCGATGCCGCTCTGATGTATTCCGGCGAGTTTGAGGGAACCAAGGTGGAAGGCGCACTGGCTTGGGGTGATTTCGGCGACGAGAAACCCTACAGCCAGATCAACGGCTCCGCCTCTGTCCTGTTTCCGTTTGGCCTGAACCTGACCTTCGCCTCAGGAACCCGCGATTTGGACAAAATGCCTGCGGGCGGCGATGACCCGAAGTTCATGTACGGCAAGATCGGTTATATCTGCGACAAAATGTTTTCGGCTGGCCCCACGGCGTTTTCTGTTGACTACAGTGTGGACGAGAACATCAAGCGGCAGAACAAAGACGAAGAGGGCACTGCCTACGGTGTCCAGCTGGTGCAGAAGCTGTCTGCATACAGCACCGAGCTGTACGCCGCTTACCGCAGCTACAAGCTCGAAGACAACACCAAAGCTGACTATGATGACATAACTGTTGTCATGGGCGGCGCACGCCTCAAGTTCTGAGCCTGAAGGCTGCTACCCCACCTGCGCTGAAGATGTCGCCCGGCATCTTCAGCGGCTCCGTCCCGCCGCTTTCCCCTCCTTTCTGTCACATCCAATCCACATCATGGCCAAAGAAAAGATTCTCCTGGTTGAGGACGCAGAGGATATTCTCGAACTGGTTCGCTACAATCTGGCCAAAGAAGGCTGGCAGGTGAGCTGCGCCACGTCCGGCGAGGAAGCACTGAACGCTGTCCGCCAGACTGCCTTTGATTTAATCCTGCTCGATCTGATGCTGCCGGGTGTGGACGGTCTGGAAGTCTGCCGACGGCTGCGGCGCGATGCGGCCACAGCGCGTGTGCCGGTGATCATGCTCACTGCCAAGGGCGAGGAGACAGACATTGTTGTCGGCTTGGAGCTGGGCGCGGACGACTACATGACCAAGCCCTTTAGTCCGCGTGTACTGACCGCTCGCATCCGGGCCGCTCTGCGCCGGGGCCGCCACGTTGAGCCGGGAGAGCAGGCCGACATTCTCAATATCGGCAGCTTGCAGATTGACCGCTCCCGCCATGAGATCTGCGTGCAAGGCGAGCCGGTGCGGTTGACCACCACCGAATTCGGTATCCTGAACTGCCTGACCAAGCGGCCCGGTTGGGTTTTCAGCCGCTACCAAATTGTCGAGGCAGTGCGCGGCGAAGATTACAGCGTCACTGACCGGGCCGTGGATGTGCAGATTGTCGGCCTGAGGAAAAAGCTCGG
The DNA here is from genome assembly GCA_002413355.1 of Desulfobulbaceae bacterium UBA5173. Taxonomy (GTDB): domain Bacteria; phylum Desulfobacterota; class Desulfobulbia; order Desulfobulbales; family Desulfobulbaceae; genus Electronema. Next base: position 14,325 of record DHWV01000002.1, read on the forward strand.
CGATCTGGGAAGCTGCATTGAAACCGTGCGCGGGGTCGGCTACCGTTTCCGGGCGCAGGACGAAGGATGATGAATACGCCAATTGTGCAGCCGCATCACCATTCCGCAGTATTCTCTACAGAGTTGTTTCTTCGCGTTTCCTGAATCCTGCTTTATCCGCTGATGCAAACTGGCCTCTTCTGCCACTGAGCAACCTGCTGCTCGCCCTGCCCTTGTTGCAATCCAACTACACAACCAAAGGACATGACCATGAATCGCTTCAGAATCATCGCCGCCGCTCTCTTGCTTCAACTCTGCGCCGCGCTGGCCGTACAGGCGGAACCCATCCATCTTTCTGCCGCTGCCAGTCTCAAGGACGCGCTGCAAGAGATCCAAACTGCCTACACGGCCAGCCATAAGGACAGCACGGTGCAAGCCAACTTCGGTGCTTCCGGCGCGCTGGCCAAGCAGATCGAGCAGGGTGCGCCTGCTGACATCTTCATCTCAGCCAGCGAGGAATGGGTGAAATATCTGGCTGACAAGCAGATGGCTGCGCCGGGCAGGGGAAAGGTGCTGGCAGGCAACCAGCTTGTCTTTATTGGCAGCCCAAAAGCGGCGGACTTCACCTTGGAGAAAGTGGGCACGCTTCAGCGCGTGGCTATCGGCAACCCGCAAAGCGTACCTGCGGGCCAGTACGCCAAGCAGGCTTTGGACAAAGCGGGCGTGTATGCGGCAATGGAGCAGGCCAAGAAGTTCGTCTTAGCCTCGGATGTGCGTCAAGCCCTGCTCTATGCGGATCAGGAGGAGGTGGACGGAGCGTTTGTCTATAAAACAGACGCGCTACTGGCCAAGAAGGCCACAATCATCCTGACTGTGGGCGAGGATATGCACGAGAAGATCAGCTATCCGATGCTCATGACTGTTGCCGGGGCAAAGAAGGCTGAAGCTAAGGCCTTCTATGACTATCTGAGCGGGCCGGAAGCCAAGGCTGTGTTGGCGAAGTACGGCTTCGAGGTGGCGAAGTAAGCTCGAAGCCACAATTCTGATAAATATTCAATTTATGCTGAACCTTAACCCTGACGACATCCTCGCGGTTAAGCTCTCGCTGGAAGTGGCGGCAGCAGCGACGCTGCTTTCCCTGCCCGCAGGCTTTGCCGCCGCCTACCTCCTCGCCCTGACTGAACTACGCGGCAAGGCGATCTTGGAAGGCCTGATCAACCTACCGCTGGTGCTGCCACCCGTCGTGACTGGCTACCTGCTCCTCCTTCTTTTTGGCCGCAACGGCTGGCTGGGTGGACTACTGCGCCTCTTTGACATCCGCATCATCTTCACCCTACGCGGTGCGGTCATCGCCTCTGCCGTGGTCGGCTTCCCGCTGCTGGTGCGGGCGATCCGGGTCGGCATGGAGGGCATTGACCGGCAGCTAATGCAGGCGGCCCGGACGCTGGGCGCAGGCTGGTGGGACACGCTCTGCACTATCACCATCCCGCTCTGTGGCAGGGCGGTCTTGGCAGGCATGACCCTGATGTTCGCCCGCAGCTTGGGTGAGTTCGGCGCGACCATCATTCTCGCGGGCAACATTCCCGGCCTCACCCGCACCATCCCGCTCGCCATCTACGAATACACCAGCACTCCGGGCGGCGACCGCATGGCCCTGAGCCTCTGCCTCGTCTCCATTAGCCTATCCTTCCTCGTCCTGCTGATCGGCGAGGCGGCCAACCGCAGCTTGGCCCGGAGATAGCCGCACGTTGCCGGGCTGGGACTGAACTGCCTTGCCGCCAACAGCCTAATGCCCTACACTGCCGCTTCAGCAAAATACTCCCGCACCGCCTCAATCCCCTGTTCGGCGATCTCCGGCGGCGGCGAGACAAGCGGGTTGTTGTCCAGCATCAGTTCGGCCAGATTGGTCAGCCGGGTGATTTCCGGGGGCAGCCTGCTGAGATGATTACTGTGCAGGTTCAGCTCGGTCAGCTCCGGCAGGCGGAAGAGCGCAGGCGAGAGCGCGTTCAGCTCGTTGCCGTACAGGCAGAGCGACTCCAAGCCGCGCAAGCAGGCGATCTCCGGCGGCACTTCGGCCAGATGATTACTGTGCAGGTTCAGGTCGGTCAGGCTGGTGAGCTGGAAAATCTCTGGCGGCAGCTCAGTCAGATCGTTCCTGCCGATACAGAGCGCGGTCAGGCTGGTGAGCTGGGTGATTTCCGGGGGCAGGCAACGGAGCCGGTTGCCGCCAAGGTAGAGCCGGTTCAAGCTGCACAGCTTGCCGATAGTCGCGGGCAGCGCACTGAGGCGGTTGTCAAGGATGGAGAGGTCGGTCAGGTTGACTAACTGGCCGATCTCTGGCGGCAGAATGGTGATGCGGTTGTCATCGAGACCCAGCTCCCGCAGCTCAGTCAGCCGGAACAGTGCCGCTGGTAGGCTGGTCAGGCGGTTGTCGTTGAGACTCAGCTCTTGCAGAAGCGTGAGCTGGCCGATCTCCGGCGGCAGTTCCTCGATCTGGTTGCCATTGAGATTGAGCGCAGTAAGCCGGGTCAACTGACCGATTGCCGCAGGCAGCTCAGTCAGGCAGTTGTTCGGCACATACAGCTCCTCCAAACAGGTCAGCTTGGCAATGTCCGGCGACAGGGCGCGCAGCTTGTTGCCGCCGAGATTGAGGGCTTTCAGCTTGGTCAGCTTGGCGATATCGGGCGGCAAATCGGTTAGGCAGTTGTCGCGTAGGTTCAGCTCGGTCAGGTCGGTGAGCTGGAAAATCTCCGCAGGCAGCTCAGTAAGCTGTCTGCCGATGAGGTTCAGACGAGTCGCGCCGCTGGCAGCCATTTTCTGGATCAGCTCTGCATGGGTTATCATTCTGCGTCCTCCTTGGGGAAGTCCCCGGTTTGAGTCACACATCACACTCGGTCGATATCGCGGTGAAACACAGTTAGTTCGTCGCCCTCTTCCGCCAGCATCTGCCGCAGGTGCTCGGTCACCGCCACAGAGCGGTGCCTGCCACCGGTGCAGCCGATGGCACAGGCAAAGTCCTTGCGGCCCGCCTGTCGGTGGCTCTGCACAAGAAAGACGAGAAAAGGCTCTAACTGCTTTATAAAGGCCCGCCCAACCGCGCTGTCCAGCACATAGACAGCAACCGGCTGTTCAAGGCCGGTATGCTCTTTCAGCTCCGGCACCCAGTAGGGATTGGGCAGGAAACGCACGTCCAGCACGGTATCCGCGTCTGGGCGGCCATGCTTGAAGCCGAAGGAAAATAGACTGATCTTCATCGTCCCTCTTGCGCCGATGAGCAGAGGATTCTGATCTCCTCGGCCTTTTCGCGGATGCCGCGCCGCAGCACCTCGCGGTTGTAGAGCGCAAGTGCGTCCCTGCGCCGAAGCATCCCTACCACCCACTTGTCGTCCATACTCTCCACCACCGGGATTTCCTCCAACCCTTTGAAGTCAAAAAGCTGGATGGCATCAAAGAGGTTGTCGTCCGGGGTCAGAGCGATTACATCCCGGCTGCAAATGCCGCCCACCAGATGGCAGCAGCGCAAATCTTCGTCATGGAGAATGGTGCGCACATCCTGCATCGAGACCATGCCGACCATCCGGCCTGCATGGTTGACCACCGGAAAATAAAAGGAATCCCCAGTCATGGCGAACAGGTTGAGTAGCTGGTTGATGTTGGCGGTCTCGGTGACAAAATTGACCTCCTCACTGATGGCTCTGCCCACTTTGATCGCTTTGAGCACCGCCACTTCCAGTCCGTTATGAATGTCTATGCCTTCGCGGGTGAAATCAACCGTGTCAATTGAATCGCTGTGCAGTTTTTCGGCAACCACTGTGCCGAGAATGGCGGTCAGCATTGCGGGCACGATGATCGCGTAATTACCGGTCATCTCAAAGAGAAGAAAGATGGCAGTCATCGGTGCATGGGTAACAGCAGCGAGAAAGGCTCCAATGCCGACCGTGGCGTAGGCTCCGGGCGAGGCGGTCTGATGCGGCAGAAGGGTGTGCGCGATGCTGCCAAAACTTCCGCCGATCATTGCGCCGATAAACAGCGAAGGGGCAAAGACACCGCCCGCCCCACCTGAACCCAGCGTGATTGCGGTGGCAACAGATTTCAGGACGACCAGAGCGGCCAGCGTCCACAGCACAGTGTCTTTATCGGTCAGCACCTGCTCGATGAAATGATAGCCGTCGCCCATGACCTGCGGGAACAGGATGCCGATGCAGCCGACCAGAAAGGCACCAAGAATCGGCTTGAGCTGGCCATGTAGCGGCAATTCGGCGAAGCGGTCGCGCAGCCAATAGAAAAAGCGGATGTGCAGCACCGCCGCTGCGCCGACCAGCACAGCCATGACCGTGTATAGCGGCAGCTCGGCCACAGGATTGACAATTTGATACGGAGGAATGGGAAAAGCTGGTGCTGCTCCGAACCACGCCCGTGAAACCACGGTGGACATGGCCGAGGCGATCACCAAGGCGGAAAAGGAGGACATCTCGTAAGTGCCGAGGAGGATGATCTCCGCCGCGAAAAAGACTCCAGCCAACGGGGCGTTGAACATCCCGGCCACACCAGCGGCGCAACCTGCGGCCACATAGACCTTCATCCGCGAACTGGAAACCCGCAGACGCTGCCCGACCTGCGAGCCAAGTGCGCCGCCGATCTGAGCGATGGGGCCTTCTACGCCCGCTGAGTTGCCGGTGCCGATGGTCAAGGCGGTGGCTGCTATTTTGATGAAGATGTTCTCGGCCTTGATCACCCCGTCTTCTAAGTTCACCTTGCGGAGAAACTTGGTGAAACCGTAGCCGTTGACCTTGCCCGGAAAAAGCAGCGACAGCGGGATAAGTAGCAGCATTCCGCTCATCGGCAGCAGGGGCAGAAGGAGCCTGCGCCAGCCGCCCTCGTTGATGCGAAGCAGCTCATGTCCCCGGACAAAAATCTGCTCATGCACGAGCGCGACTGTGCCCCGAAAAACAATAATGACAAGTCCGGCAAGCAAGCCTATAATGGCGGCAGTGACAATAAGAGCCGTCTTTTCTCCGGGCAGGAAAACTTTCAGTCTGGCAGGCATGTTCGCTCCAAGGCAGGATGGATGGCACTGAGCGGTGTTCAATTCCGCTTCACCTTAGCAGAAAAACGGATTCCTGCAAGCGGCTTTTAATAGCTTACCATGAGGCTTGTCACATAGAAAGCGAAGAAGGATATCTGCTGGTCAGCCTGTTGACATCTTTTGGCATGTAGTGGTCGTGACGGTGACAGGAAACAGCGAATACACCGTGCAGGGCTTTGCCAGTTCCACAGTCAGCAGCCTGCCAATCAGAGTGAAGATTATTCCGGGCTGATTGACCTGGTGCGGATGTATTGTTCGGGAAAATCGAGTAGATGTGAAGGTAGGATTGAGAAATAATTGTGTGTTAACTGCACCATAATAGTTGTAAAAAAGCGACGTGAGAGGAAAAATAATGAAAGACGTAATACAACACATCCCAGATGAAGATGACGACTTCTATTCTGATGATGATCTTTTCTATATTTCATCATGGGGTGCAGACCTCTCGTTCCGAGAGTTGATTGATAGATACAAGGATGGCGAGTTAATCAAACCAGAACTACAGCGCAAGTACGTCTGGGACAAAACAGCGGCTTCAAGATTTATAGACTCCCTGCTTCTCGGCCTGCCAGTTCCCAGCATCTTTTTAGCGAAAACATCTAATGAAAAGCTCCTTATTATAGATGGATACCAGCGGATCATGACCATATATGACTATGTTCGCGGCATCTTTTCAACGGACGAGAAGGTTTTCAAATTAACGCGCTCCCCGCGCATAAATGCGCGGTGGCGCGGAAAAGCATTCGGAGAGTTGGACGATACCGAACAGCGCAAGATCAAGAATACAACCATTCATGCGATAATTTTTGTTCAGGACAAACCAGCCGCTGGCAACACAAGTCTCTTTCAGATTTTCGAAAGGATAAATACGTCTGGCCGCACCTTGCTTCCACAGGAAATACGCAATTGCGTATCGCAAGGCGCGTTAAACAATCTGCTTTTTGAACTCAATCTCTTGCCAAACTGGAGATCCCTGTATGGACTGTCAACTGAGGATGCTCGCATGCGTGATTTGGAGTTCATTCTTCGATTCTTTGCACTGAGTTCAGATACAATGAAGGCTGAAACAAGAGAGAGTATTTCTTTGAAGTGCTTTCTCAATGTCTATATGAATGAACATCGCGATCCATCTGAAGATGAATTAGCCAACTATCGTATTCGATTTATAAAGGCCGTAGATTTTCTCCACACATTCTTTGGCTCATCCGCATTTCATAATATTTCGTTAACATATCATGACAGGCTTGTGGAAAAGTTTAACCCAACTATCTTTGATTCGATCATGATAGCAACCGATTTTGCACTGTCACAAGGTATTTCCAGCCTGCCAGAGAATCCTGAAGCTGCTCGGCGACAATTGTTGCGTGACGAGGAATATCGTGCGGCCATTACCAGACAAACAATGCGCGTCAATTCTATTCGTACTCGTATAGGCAAAGCAACGCGCATGCTGTTTGGCCTTGACTATGAATAATACCGGAGCGCAAAGACTTCTTGAGGGCTGCTCAGACGAGTTGTCATCCGTAAAGAATTTGATTGATAATCTCGGCGTTGCAAGCAATGCCGCACCGTTCTTGACCAAGTACGCAATCATCAGAGCGTGTGCAACTATTGAACAGGCATTCAAGTCGATTCTGTGCGACTTCTGCGCTCACGGGAGCAAAAAACAAGTGACACGTTTTTTGGATCAACGAGTCAGAGATTCATCAGCAAACCCTTCTTATTCCAACATACTTAAGCTAGTGAAAGACTTTGACGAGGATTGGCAAACACAATTTAAAGAATCTGTCAATAGTTCACCAAACAAGGATGCCTTGATGGGATCTTTGTCATCCCTCGTTGCTGCTCGCAATAACTTTGCACATGGTGGCAATCCATCCGCCTCAATCAGCGATGTGATAACTTACTTTAGTCATAGCAGGACTATCATAGAGCTACTTGATTCTACGGTGAAATAGACTGATAGATATGTGAAGCCGTAGCCGTGTAACAACATGCCGCAGTTCCTGCGTTCTTGAACTGACACCATGACCCTGAACCAACGCGCCAAGAAGCTCTTCTCCCCAAGCCCGATCACGCTGCCGGTCTTCTTCTTCATGGCCGCGATCTTCATCGGCGGAGTGCTGCTTCATGCGCCCTTCAGCGGCACCGGCAGGCAGGTTTCTTTTCTGGATGCCTTGTTCACTTCCACCTCGGCGGTCTGCGTCACCGGTTTGGCCGTGGTGGATACTGGCACCGCCTACACCCGCGCCGGGCACATCATCATCATGCTCTTGATTCAAGGCGGCGGCCTTGGCATCATGACTTTTTCCAGCTTGGCCATTTATTTGTGGAAGCGGAGAGTTTCCTTGACCGATAAAATTGCGGTTGGGCAAAGCATCCTCAATAATGCCAACTTTCATCTGGGAAAATTTCTTGTGCAGATGCTTTTTGTCACGCTCGGCATCGAATTACTTGGCGCAGTGATTCTCTTTCTCAGCGATCCACAAGGCTTTGCTCCCTTCTCCGCCCTCTTTCATGCCGTCTCCGCGTTCTGCAATGCCGGTTTTTCCTTGCATAAAGACAACCTGATCGGCTATCAAGACAGTTTACCGGTGAATCTGACGATCATGGCCTTGATTGTCTTCGGCGGCTTGGGCTTTTCTGTTCTTATTGAGGGCGGCACCTTTCTCGGTCAACGCCTGCGCGGCAGAAGAGCCGTTCTGCATGATGCTTGGCACATCGGCATTGTTGTCAAAACCTCGCTTTTTCTCATCACTGCTGGCGCAGCTTTTTTATACTGCTCCGAGTTTGTCTTCTACAAAGCCTATTTGCCTGCCAAAGAAGCGGTGTTGTCCGCGTTTTTCCAATCGGTGACGTGCAGGACAGCGGGTTTCAACACCTTGAATATCGCGGCCATGACCGATGCCTCCCTGCTCTTCATGATCATGCTGATGTTCATCGGCGGCGCGCCAGGCTCCTGCGCTGGCGGGATCAAAGTCACCACCTTCCGGGTGCTGCATTCGTTCATCAATGCCCAAGCCAGAGGCAGGCATCAGGTGCTGATCGGCAAATACGCGGTAGATGATGAATCCGTGAGCAGCTCGCTGACTTTGTTCTTTTTTGCAGTGGCGATTCTTTTTTGCAGCGTCATTATCCTTAACTTCACAGAAGGCGGCGGCCTGCCGCACCCTGAGACGCACGGTAGATTTCTGGAGATCGTTTTTGAGGCGGTCTCGGCCTTTGGCACAGTCGGCCTGAGCGCGGATTTAACGCCAAAACTTTCGTCTGGCGGCAAGATCATCATCATCGGCCTGATGTTCATTGGCCGTCTTGGCCCCTTGCTGCTGCTGAGTTCTGTGCAGTCGTTCGGCACCAAGCTGCTGTATTCACGGCCAGAAGAAAAACTTTCCATCGGTTGAGCGCGGAGCAAATAGATGAAATTGCAGATCGGCATTGTTGGGTTGGGCAAATTCGGACTGAAGTTCGGCCAGAGCTTGGTGGCCTTGGGGCATGAGGTTTTGGGCGTGGAGAGCGACCCGGAAAAAGTGAAGAACGCCCAGCACATCCTCACCCAAGTTTTCCAAACTGATGCGATGAGCCGCGAGGCCTTGGAGCAGATCAGAATTCAGGATTTGGAGCATGTCTTGGTCAGCGTTGGCGATTCTATTGCCGCTAGCATCATGATTTCGATGTACCTGAAAGAATTGGGCGTGCCAAAGGTCTGGGCCAAGGCGATCAATAAAGACCATGAAAAGCTGCTGTACAAAATCGGCGTGGATGAGGTCGTCATCCCGGAGTTCATGGCCGCCAAGCAGATCGCCAGCCGGATCGCCATGCCTGGTTTCATCGAATATCTGCCCTTTGACAAATCCATGGCGGTCAAGGAGTTCAGCATTAAACGCTGGACGGGCAAGAATCTGAAAGAGCTGAACCTGACTAACACCTTCGGCATCCAGATCATCGCCGTGCGCCGAAACGGGGACAAACGATACGAGTACATCCCCAAGGCTGACGAAATCTTTCAGGAAGGCGATAACTTTGTCGCCATCGGCAAAATCGCGCAGCTAACCAATCTTACGCCCTGACACCGCTTTTAAAAGAATTGCCTGCCGCTGGGCAGTGCTGCTATAATGATGCGCTGCGGCGGTCTGAAGCCGCCATGAACAATTTTTTGGAGGCGGTGCAGCGGAATCATGAGTGATAAAGAGGGGGAAGGGCGGGAGCGGTCGTTCTGGCAAAAATTGCGGCCCCGGATGTTTCGGGGCGGGCCGGACACCGCGCAGGAGCTGGAGCATGAGATTCAGGAACTGCTGGAGGACGGCGAGGAGCACGGCCTGATCAGCCAGCATGAGGAGCAGCTCATTAACTCCATTTTTGATTTTCGGGAGACTGTGGCCTCGGAGATCATGACCCCGGCGGCAGAGATGGTCTGCGCCGAGATCGGCAGCTCAACCGATGAGCTGATCCGCTTGGTCTGCGAGGAAGGCTACACTCGCATCCCGATTTTCAGCGGCAGCCAAGATAATATCGTCGGCATTCTTCACGTCAAAAATCTGCTCTGCATAGTCAGCCGGGAGCAAGAAGAGCATGCGCCGCTGACAGATTATCTCAACCCGCCTCTTTTCGCCGCTGAATCCAAACCGATCACCGAGCTGCTGCGCGATTTTCAGTCCGGCAAAAACCACATGGCACTGATCACCGACGAGTTCGGCAGCGTGCGCGGCCTGATCACCTTGGAGGACGTGCTGGAGGAGATTGTCGGTGAAATTGATGACGAGCACGATCAAGGCGAGCGCGAGCTGCTGCTGCACGTGGACAGCCAGACCGTGGTGGTTGATGCCCGGATTGACATTGAAGCGGTCGAGCAGCATTTTGACTGCCTCCTGCCTGACGGCCCTTATGAGTCGGTCGGAGGGCTGCTGATTCATCTTTTGGGACGAATGCCGAAACACGGCGAAGCCGTTGCCGCTCTGCCCCTGACCTTCAAAGTGCTGACCTCAACCCCGCGCCGCGTCCGCACGGTGCGCATCCGCAAACTATGATTTCTTCCAAGATGCCCTCCAAGGCCGCTTCCTTGGCTGCGCCCGCTCTTTCCGCCCTGCTGTTGGCCTTAGCCATGCCGGGCTTTGCTGGCTGGTGGCCGCTGCTCTTTGTCGCTCTGATTCCACTGCTCTGGGCGGCGCGGACACTCCCGGATGCAGTGCAGAGCGGCTGCATGGGCCTGTCCTCCGGCCTGCTCTATCACCTCAGCCTGCTGTACTGGATTGTCATCGTCCTTGAACGCTACGGCGACCTGCACACCACCGTCGCGGTCGGCAGCCTCCTGCTGCTGGCGGGATACTTGTCAGTGTACACAGCCTTTTTCTGCATGATTGTCAACTGGCTGACTGGCAGGCCGGGCAGCGGGCTATCTGTCTCTGTGCTACTGACCGCCCCAGCAGCTTGGGTCGGCTTGGATGTGGCGCGGGGCTGGCTCTTCACCGGGATGCCGTGGATGGATCTCGGCTACGGCCTTTTCCGGCAGCCGCTGCTGCTCCAGGCCGCCGATTTGGGCGGGCATCATTTGATCACCTTTTTTATTGTTCAAATCAACACGCTGCTCTATTGGCTGCTTAACCGGGCCTTCAGCCGGACGAAAACAGCAAAACGCCAGTATATGCTTGCGCTCATGGTCTGCCTGATGCTGTACTGCGTTGGCGGCTACTCAATGCTGCGCTGGCGGCAGGTGGAGGCTCTGTCCGCCGCCGCTGAGCAAGTGACTGCCGCCGCTGTTCAAGGCAACATCAGCCAAGATGAAAAATGGTCGCCAGCCATCAAAGAAAAAACGATTGACCGCTATCTTGCTCTTTCGGCCAAGGCGGCGCAGCAGGGCGAACGGCTACAGCTAATGGTCTGGCCGGAGACGGCTCTGCCCTTTTATCCGCACCGGGAGCCGCTGATGAGTCGGGTGCGCGATTTCGCCAAGGAAAAGCAGATCTATCTGCTTCTCGGCGCACCGTATTTCACGGTCAAGACAGAGCGGCAGGATGAGCAGTTCATCAGCAGCCTGAGACCAGTTGAGTATTTCAACAGTGCCCTGATGTTGGACCGTTCCGGTGCCACAACTGGCCGCTACAACAAGCAGCATCTGGTGCCTTTTGGCGAGTACGTGCCGCTCCGTGATTTTCTCTGGTTTGTCAAGCCACTGGTTGAACTGGTGGGTGATTTCACGCCCGGCGATTCCTCCAAGCCGCTGGAGGCTGGAGGCATCAGAGCCGGAGTGCTGATCTGCTTTGAATCAATTTTTCCCGACATTGCCCGGCGCACTGCGGAGGAAGGGGCCAACCTGCTGGTCAGCATGACGAACGACGCGTGGTACGGCCAATCCAGTGCGCCGCAGCACTCGTGGGCGATGACCGTGCTGCGGGCAGTGGAAAACCGGCGCAGCTTGGTGCGGGCCGCCAACACCGGCATCAGCGGCTTTGTCCTGCCCACCGGCGCAGTCAGCCGCGAGTCCGGCCTGTTCACAGCGGAAGCTCTGACAGACACTGTCCCCCTGCTGACTGAGCAGACCGTTTTTGCTCAAGGCGGGCATTGGTTCGGCCATGCCTGCCTTGCCCTGACCGGCTTGTTTCTCTTCGGCAGGATATGGGCATGCAGCAAACAGCGACGGCAAAAAATTCTTCGGCGGAAGTAAAGCCGAACCAGTGGAGACGCAGTCACATGAAGAAACAGTATATCGGCGTAAGTCAGTGCGAGAACGGGAGTTGGGAGTTTGCTGTCCAAAAAAACGGCGGCAAACTGAAGACAGTCAGCGGCTTCAGCACGGCCAAAGTGGCGGCCCTGCTGCGGGATGAGTACATCCTCCAGCACCGACTGGAGGAGCCGCTCAATTTTCCGGTCAAGCGGATAACCAAGATGCGGAACAAAGCCTACGAGCAGGTGTTCGGCAGGCAGCATTAAGCTGTGCAAGCGGGCGGTACGGCATGTCCGCCCATGATATGTTCATCAGCAGAGGAAACCACCCATGGCAGATATCACCGAAACAGCAGAAGCGCGGCAAAAAATTCAGGAGCTGAAAGGCAAAATGCTGGCCCTGAAGGAGCATCTTTGACGTAGATAACAAGAAGCTCGACATTGAGCGGCTGGAGGCAGAGTCGCTGGAGCCAAATTTCTGGAACGATCAGCATCATGCCAAGAAAATCCAGCGGCAGCTCGGCCAACTGCAAGATTTGGTGCAGGGATGGGAACTGCATTTTCAGCATATTGAAGAGGCGGAGCTGATGCTGGAGATGGCAGTGGAGGAGCAGGACGAAGATGCGCTCCAAGAAGTTGAATCATCCCTTGACCGGCTCAGCCAGGAGGTGGACAACACCGAGCTGGAGTGCATGTTCGACGGCGAGCACGATAGCTGCAACGCTCTGCTGACGGTTCATGCGGGCGCGGGCGGCACAGAAGCCCAAGACTGGGTGAGCATGTTGTTGCGCATGTATTTGCGCTGGGCGGAGCGGCATGGCTTCAAAGCTGACATCCTTGACTACTTGCCCGGCGACGAAGCTGGAGTCAAATCCGTCACTGTGCTGATCAGCGGCAAGAACGCGTATGGCTACACCCGCTCTGAGGTTGGCATCCACCGGCTGGTGCGCATTTCGCCCTTTGATGCGTCAGGTCGCAGGCACACTTCCTTTGCCTCGGTGATGGTTCTGCCAGAGCTGGACGACAGCATTGAGATCGAAATCAACGAGAAAGAGCTGCGTATTGACACCTACCGTTCCAGCGGCGCGGGCGGCCAGCACG
>DHWV01000002.1:27401-33918 GCA_002413355.1 Desulfobulbaceae bacterium UBA5173
GCGGCCAGCACGTCAACAAGACTGATTCTGCTATCCGCATCACCCATTTGCCCACCAATATTGTGGTGCAATGCCAGAACGAGCGTTCGCAGCTCCGCAACAAAGAGATGGCCATGAAAATGCTAATGGCCAAACTCTACGACAAACAGCAGCAGGAAAACTTGCAGGCGCAGGAAAATCTGCACGGCGAAAAAAAGGAGATTGCCTGGGGCAGTCAAATCCGCTCGTATGTCCTTCAGCCTTACCGCTTGATTAAAGATCACCGCACCAGCGTTGAAGTTGGCAACGTGGATGCAGTCTTAGACGGCGATCTCGACAATTTTATCAAGGCATTCCTGCTTTGGCAGCCGCGCCGCTGAACGATGCCGCTGCTGACCAGTCTGCTTGTCCTGATCGTCGCCGCCCGGTTGCTCGGCCAGATTTTCCAACGCTTCGGCCAGCCCTCCATTGTCGGAGAAATGCTGGCCGGAGTGCTGCTAGGGCCGAGCGTCTTCAACTTGATCCACGCCAATACCGCCCTGTCGAGCATCTCGGAGTTTGCCGTCTTTCTTGTCGTGCTTTCCGCTGGGCTGGAGATGAACTTTAAGGACATCTTCAACGCCCTGTGCGGCCCGGGAATTGTAATCGCGGTGCTGGGTTTTATACTGCCCTTTGCCGCTGGTTTGCTGGTGGGCGTGGTTTTTCAGTTCGATGTGATGCGGACGGTTTTTCTTGGTCTCTGCGTCTCAATCACTGCTCTGCCAGTCACGGTGCGCATTCTTCAGAGCTTTCAGCTACTTGATTCCGACATTGCCCGCTATTCAGTAGCCACTGCAATTTTCAACGATGTGGCCGCGTTGCTGGTGCTGGGCGTGATCCTCAACTTGCCAGAGCAACCCTCGCTGCGGGCAGTGGCAGTTTCCGTTTTTGGCACCGGCTGGAAATTAGTCGCGCTCGGTGCAGTCATTCTCGGTTTCAACTGGCAGCTTGAGCAACTCCCCCGTCGGGGCATTCACATCGAAAAAGTTTCGGAAAAATTAGTGGAACTGGTCGGCGATGAGGCCCTGTTCGGCATTCTTGTCCTCTTTGTCCTCGTTTTCGCCTCAATCAGCGAAATGCTGGGCTTTCACTTTGTGATCGGCGCGTTTTTCGGTGCACTGCTGATCGACCGAAAATTTTTCTTAGCCTCGCGCTATCACGAGCTGGATCACACCCTGCGTTCCATCACCGAGGGCTTTCTTGGACCAGTCTTTTTTGCCTATCTCGGTTTAGAATTTCAAGTTGAAACCCTGCGACCGGTCGGCTTTGTCCTTGTTGTGCTGGTCGTCTCAGCTCTCTCAAAGATTGTGGCGGGCTGGCTGGGCGGATTGGCTATCCAACTACCGCAGGCCCATGCCTTGGGCATCGGCATCATTCTCAACGGACGCGGCGTGATGGAGTTGGTCATTGCCAGCATCGCCTACGAGCGCGGCTTCATCAACCAAGGACTGTTCTCCACCCTTGTGCTGATGGGTGTCGTGACCACCATGATGACCCCGCTGATGTTCCGCAAATGGATCTTACCCAAAATGGAACAATAACTGCGTAACTACGATGAATCCAGTTCCGACATCTATCCTGTTGTTAACATGCAGCAATGTTTTTATGACCTTTGCTTGGTACGCCCATCTCAAAGAGCTGAACAACAAGCCGTGGATTGTGGCGGCCTTGGCAAGCTGGAGCATTGCGTTGTTTGAATATCTGCTCCAAGTGCCCGCCAACCGGATTGGCTACACGGCATTGAGCGTTGGCCAACTCAAAATCATGCAGGAAGTGATCACGTTGAGCGTTTTCGTCCCCTTTTCGGTTTGGTATCTTAAGGAGCCGCTGAAGCTGGATTACCTCTGGGCTGGTTTGTGCATGGTTGGAGCAGTGTATTTCATGTTTCGAAAAAATTTGTAACGTAATCCATAGAAGAAGTTATCTCAAAAAAAATAACGTATGTGATCTTTGCGTTTTCAATATCGACTTTTCAGGGTAACATGTGTGTTTTAAGATAGTTGATTGATGATCCTGCAAGCTAACAAAAGTTGCACAGTAGGTACTCAAAATGAGCTGAGAAAAAAACTTTAGGCAGCCCGGCTGAAGAGTTGCTGTACGGTCTTCGCACTCGCCGCTTGAAGCAGTTTGGCCCGGATGCTTTCATCCTTGAGCAGTCTGCTGATTTGGCCCAGCGTTTGCAGATATTCCGCCGCCATATCCAAGGGCGAAAGGAGCATAACAAAGAGATGTACCGGCAGGCGGTCTTTGGCCTCAAAGGGAATGCCTCGGCTTGATCTGCCGAAACAAAGCAGCAGCGTGTTCAGGCCGGGCAGCTTGCCGTGCGGGATGGCAATCCCGCCGCCCACGCCAGTGGAGCCGATCTGCTCTCGCTCCAGCAGGGATAGCCGCACCGTTTCAGCGGCCAGCTCCGGACAGAGCCGCTGAGCTGCCGCTGCCAGCTCACGCAGCAGCTCGTCTTTAGTTCTGGCTTGCAGCTCAAGAATAATCCCTTCTTCGGTCAGTTCTGTCATTAGTCTCCTGCTTCTGTCAGTATGGTCAATTTTTACGGCGGTTTTTGACCGAAGGTATCCGCATCTGTTCCCGGTACTTGGCCACCGTGCGACGGGCCAGCTTGATCCCGTCCTTTTCTAGCAGTTCGGCCAAGCTGCTGTCACTGAAAGGTTTGGCCGGATTTTCTTGCCGGACAAGCTGACCCAGCCGCTGCTTGATCGACTCGGCGGTCAAATCTTCGCCGCTCTCCGACTCTGTTGCCGCCGTGGAAAAAAAATACCGCAGCTCGTAAAGGCCCTGCGGGGTATGAGCGTATTTGTTGGCCGCCGCCCGGCTGACCGTTGATTCATGCACGCCAATATCCTGCGCCACATCGTTGAGGACGAGGGGCTTGAGAAAGGCCGGACCTTTCTCAAAAAATTCGCGCTGATGCCGGACGATGCTTTCCATCACTCGACAGATCGCGCTCTGTCGGTAGTCCAACGCACTGATCAGTAACTGGGCGTTCCGCTTCCTGTCCTGTAGATACTCTTTGGAATCTGCTGTCAGCTTCCCGATCAACGTCTCCTTATAGTCAGCGGTGAGCTGGAGCTGCGGCAGGTCTTCACTGTTGAGCTGGACAATAAACTCATCATCCATTTTGACCACATACACATCCGGGGAAATATACTGTACCGGATCGCTGCTGTAGGCGTTGCCCGGATACGGATTCAGCCCGGCGATCTGCGCTGCCGCCTTATGCACCTCGCGGACATGCACGCCGACACGCTTGGCGATGTCAGCAAGGTTGCGATGTTGCAACTCGCTGAAGAAATCGCGCACCATGCGTCCGGCCAAACTGTCCTCCAAGCCGTCCCGTTCGAGCTGAAGAAGCAGCGACTCCTGCATGTTCCGCGCCGCCACACCGGGCGGATCAAGATTCTGCACAAGACGAAGCATACCTTCCGCCTCTTCCTCAGTGCAGTGGATCGAGGCGCAGATATCAGCGATGTCGGCATCAAGAAAGCCGTGACTATCCAAATTGCCGAGGATGAAGCGGGCGATATCCAGATCGCGCTCGCTCAGATGCAGATGCGTGAGCTGCCACGCGAGAAATGAAACCAAGTTCGGCGCGGCAGAGACGAAATCAAGGCGTGAAGGCGCATCCGCTGCCGGGATCTCGCGGGCAAAGGAAAAGTCTGCGTCAAAATTGTTGGCGTAATCCTCCCAGTTGACTTCCGCCGCTGCTGCCGGATCATCGCCGGTCACCCGGCCAGTTACGGGAGCTTCGCCGCCCTCTCCTGCCTCTTCCGTCGCTGGTAGGGCTTCTGGGCCATTGTCTTCCGCAGGCACCTCTTCCAACAACGGATTCTGCTCCAGCTCCGCCTGCAAGGCTCCAGCCAGCTCCAGCCGGTTGAGTTGGAGCAGCTTGATCGCCTGCTGGAGCTGCTGCGTCATGAGCAGCTTCTGAGCCAGCTTAAGATGCTGGCGAAGTTCAAGACTCATGGCGGGAAGCGCAGCGGCTACAGATGGAAGTTTGCGCCAAGATACATCTTCTTGGCCAGCTCGCTGCGGATGATGTCGCCTGCCGCGCCGCTGGTGAGAATTTGCCCCTCGTTCATAATGTAGGCGAAGTCGCAAACCTGAAGCGTCTCGCGCACGTTATGGTCGGAGATCAGAATACCCAAGCCCTTAGCCTTGAGGGCGCGGATGATCTGCTGAAGGTCGGCCACCGAGAGCGGATCTACGCCTGCGAATGGCTCATCCAAGAGAATGAAACGCGGGCGCACTGCCAAAGCCCGCATAATCTCCACCCGCCGCCGTTCGCCGCCAGACAGGGCGTGGCCTTTGCTGTGCGCCAGATGACTAATCTTCAGCTCCGCCATCAGCTCGTTGATGCGCTGGCTGATCTCGTTGCGGCTCAGGCCAAGCGGCTCCAGCACGATGCGGACATTCTCCTCCACCGTCAGCTTCTTGAAGACAGATGATTCTTGCGCCAGATACGTGATGCCTTTGGCTGCCCGTTCGTGAATGGGCAGTTCGCTGATCTCCTCGCCGTTAAGCAGCACTGCGCCTGCGCTGGGGCGGATGAAGCCCGCGATTGAGTAAAACGTGGTGGTCTTGCCCGCGCCGTTCGGCCCCAGCAGGCCGACAATCGAGCCGCTGCGCACATGCAGGCTGACCTCGTCCACCACTCTGCGGGCGCGGTATTCTTTGACCAGACTGCTGGTCTCCAGAACGCTCATGCCCTATTTCTGCTGAATGACCGCCTTGACCCGGCCCTGCTTGGTCTTGTCCTGCTCAAAGACCGAGCGCTTCTCGTCCAGATAATAGGTGATGGTGTCACTGGAGACCATGTTCTGCCCTTCAGAAGCCTTGGCGTTGCCGCTGAGAACCACTTTGCGCTCGTCGGCGTAGTAGTCCATCCGCTCGCCGGTGCCGAGCCAGTCCTCCTGCGTCACCTGCACGTTGCCGATGCAGACCAGCTTTTTGACCTTGCCGGACTTGTTCTTTGGCTGGCCAGGACTACTTTGGTCATACGAGACCGTCATTTCATCGGTGCGGATGGTGACTTTGCCTTGGCTCGCATCCACGTTGCCGATGAAGACCACGGTGTTCTTGTTCTCCTGCGACACCATGCGGTCCGCCTCAATGTTGATCGGCGCGTCTTCTTTTGCTTTTTCCTTGGCAAGGGCTGCGCCTGACGCAGTCAGCATGGCAGCGGCCAAGGCGGCAGCCAGTGTTCTCCGGGCGGAGCATGAAGCGATGGAGAAGAAATTCATTGTTGTCCCTGCCTGAATCATGGTGTAATAAGAGGCTGAAAAACACAGCGGCCTGTCCTGTGCCGAAGATGCAGGATACCGGGTTCGCGAGTAAATGTAAAGTCTTTCCATCTCCCTGTTCACAGAAGAAAACATAACCCAAGCGGAGCCGTGCCATGCAGAATGAAATCGCCAAGGCCAAGGTGCTGATTGAGTCGTTGCCTTACCTCCGGGAATTCAGCGGAAAAACCGTGGTCATCAAGTACGGCGGTCATGCAATGATTGACGACGAGCTGAAGAAGAGCTTTGCTCTGAACGTGATTCTGCTCAAATATATTGGCATCAATCCGGTGATCATCCACGGGGGAGGGCCGCAGATCAATGAATTCCTGAAAAAGATGCAGATCACCTCAAACTACGTGCAAGGGATGCGGGTCACCGACGGCCCGACCATGGATGTGGTGGAAATGGTACTGGTGGGCAAAGTCAACAAGGAAATCGTCGGTCTAATCAACCACTGCGGCGGCAAGGCGGTTGGACTGTCAGGACGGGATGGTGATTTGGTCCAAGCGAAGAAAATGAAAATGCTTGGCAAGCCGGAGACTGAGAACGCGCCGCCTGAGCTGATTGATTTAGGGCGGGTGGGTGAAGTCACGCGCATCAACCCAGACATCCTCACCACCTTAGATACCAAGGATTTCATCCCTGTGATCGCGCCGGTGGGCGTAGGCGAGGACGGCCAGGCCTACAACATAAACGCTGACCTCGTGGCAGGAGCGATTGCGGCGGAACTGAAGGCCGCCAAGCTAATCCTGCTCACGGATGTGGAAGGCGTGAAGGACAGCGCAGGCAAGCTGCTTTCCTCTATTGCCCTGAACGCCATCGAACCGCTGATTGAGGACGGCACGATCAAGGGCGGCATGATCCCTAAGCTCCGCTGCTGCGCTTCAGCCATTAACGGCGGAGTGAGCAAGGCCCACATCATCGACGGCAGACTGGAGCACGCCATCCTGCTGGAGATATTCACCCATGCGGGCATCGGCACAGAGATCAGAGTATAGCCAAATCTTTCTGGTCTCCTTGGATCTCTTGCATAATTCGTAAGTTAACCCAAGTTGTGACCTGTGAATTCAAGTTCCAAGTGCAACAGTTAAGTGGTCTCCCAAAAATAACTGTTTTGGTGTTTTAAAGCCAAGAGATTTTCTCGGTCTGGTGTTGAGTTTTTCCATAACAGCGTTGAATCCTGTTTGTTCAGCGTGTCGAAG